>NZ_RFFJ01000036.1 GCF_003696235.1 Streptomyces triticirhizae | reverse complement strand
GAACGGGCGGCCCAGCCGCCGAGCCGGCACCGCCCGCCGCCCGTTGCCCGGCCCGCCGCCCGTTGTCCACCGGGCGGGCAACGGCCCCGCTCCTGGCCGGACGCCCGCCGCCGAGGTCAGAGCCAACCGCGCTCGCGCGCGCGACGGGCCGCCGTGTGCCGGTTCTCCGCGTCGAGCTTGGCCACGGCCGAGGACAGGTAGTTCCGCACCGTGCCCGGGGCCAACGCCGCACGCTCCGCGATCTCAGCGATCGGCGCGCCGTCCGCCGCCAGCTCCAGCAACTCGGCCTCCCGATCCGTCAGCGGCGAGTCCCCCGCGCTGATCGCGTCGGCCGCCAACTCCGGGTCCACATAGCGGTTTCCCGCGTGCACCGTGCGAATGATCTCCCCCAGCCGCTGCGCCGAGACCGTCTTGGGGAGGAACGCCCTGGCGCCGGCGGCCAACGCGCGCTTGAGATGGCCCGGGCGACCGTGGCCGGTGACGATCATCACGGCACAGTCGGGCAGGTCCGCCCGGAGCGTGTTCGCCACCGACACCCCGTCCGCGCCCGGCATCTCAAGGTCGAGCACCGCGACATCGGGGCGCTGAGCGCGGGCCATGGCCAGCGCCTCGGGCCCTGAGGCGGCCTCCGCCACCACCAACAGGTCGTCCTCAAGGGCCAACAGCGCCGCCAGCGCCCCCCTGATCAGATGTTCGTCGTCGGCCAGCAGCACCCGGATCACCGACCGTTCCTCGCTCAACGCGACGCCCCTCTCTCCACACTCGCCGCCTCCTCCTCAACCGGCCGCTCCCGCCGCCGCGCCGCGCCGTCCAACGCGCCCTCGGCGCCACCGACCCCGGGCGCCTCCGGGCTCTCCCGGTCCAACGGCACGCGCGCGGTCAGCCGGAAGACGCCGCCGGGAGCGGACTCCACCGAGAGCGTGCCACCCAGAGCGGACAGCCGCTCCCGCAGGCCGGCCAGCCCGCTCCCGGCCTGGTCGGGCCGCGCACCGTCCACGCGTGACCCGTCGTTCTCCAACGACAACTCGGCCCAGCCGTCGGGGGAGCGGCCGAACCCGATGTCGCACCGCCTCGCCGAGGAGTGCCGCAGCACGTTCGTGACACCCTCGCGCACCACCCAGCCCAGCGCGGAGCCGACCTTCGGCGGCAACGTCGGAGCGACGGTGCTCGCCCCCGTCAACGAGCAGCGGATGTCCGCCGCCTCCAACACGCCCCGGGCGCCCGCCAGTTCGGCCCGCAGATCGACCTCGCGATAGCCCCTCACCACCTCCCTGATCTCGCGCTGGGACTCGCGGGCGATCCGCTGCACCTCGGCCAGCTGCTCGGCGGCGTCCGGCGAACCCCGCCGGGCCAGCTGGGCCGCCAACTCGGTCTTCAGCGCGATGACCGAGAGGTTGCGGCCCAGCACATCGTGCAGGTCGCGGCCGAACCGCAGCCGCTCCTCGGCCACCGCCAGCCGCTTCTCCGTCTCCCGCGCGGCATCCACCCGGTCCAGCACCCGCAACGTCCAGGCGGAGGCCCGGTAGGTGCCGCCCATGAAGAGGCCGAACGGCAGCAGGAACGCGGCCTGCGCCAGCATCGCGGTCGAGTCCGGCCGGTAGAGGGCGAAGGCCGCCAGACAGCTGGCCACCGGCGCGGCCGCCAGACCCGCGGCCCAGCGCAGCGGCAGCAGAAGGGCGGTGGGGCCCGCGTAGAACGCCGTGGTCACCAATGTCAGCGGAAGCACCCTGGGAGTGAGCAGGTCCAGCGCGACGGCGCCGCCCACCAGGAGCGACGTGGCGCAGGTGAACCCCGTCGTCCAGGAGATCAGCCTCGTCGGCCGGGGAGTCCCGTCGAGATAGTGGCGGAGACCGTCCCTGGTGGCCATCAGCATCAGGAACGCGTGGTGGGTGACCAGGACACACAGCGCCAGGCTCGCCCACCCCCCGTCCAACGGGCCCGCGTTGATCAGCACGCTGGCGATCGCCGCCAGCTCCGACAGGGAGATGAAGTAGAGCGTGTACCGGGTGTAGGCGTGGACCCGCCTCTGGTGGCTGGTGTGCCGCAGCTCCTTCCACCCGCGTGGCAACCACATGGACCGTGCCCCTTCTCCTCGGAAGTCCCTTCGTGTGCGGGGGCGAGCGGCCACCCTGGCGCCCCGAGGCCCGCCCCCAGCCCGTGAGAGATGGGGACCGACCAGCGCTCGCGTTACTGCCTCGGGTCCCAGCGGAACCAACGCCTCACAGCAAACACCCCGATCACCACCCACGCCAAGGCGAACAGCCCGGCCCTGGCAATCTCGACACCGTCGAGGCCACCTATCCAGCCGTGCCGTATCAGCTCGACCGAGCCCGTCAGAGGCAGCATCCGGCAGGCCCAGGTGACCGACTCGGGGAAGATCTCCAGCGGGATGAAGATCCCGCACCCCACGGCACACACGAGCAGCAACGGCGTGGTGGTGATCTGCGCGCTGTCCACCGTCCTGGTCAGACCCGCCGTGACCACGGCCAGCAGCACCAGGGTGACCACCGCCAGTCCGATGCCCGCCAGCAACAACGCCGGCGAGCCCGGCGCCGACACGTCCAGCAGCACGGTGCCGGCCACCACCAACACCAGGGACTGCGCCACCGCGACCGTCACCGTCGGGAGCGCGGCGCCCATGAGGATCTCCCGATCCGCTATCTCCCCGGTCCGCAGCCGCTTGAGCACGCGCTCCTCCCGCCTGGTCACCAGCGCCGGCACCAGGTTGAGATAGATGACCACCAGCAGCACCATCCCCACGCCGCCGGTCAACACCGCCTCGCCCTGCGTCAGTCCGGCCTCGGAGAGATCCAGCTCCTCCAGCGCCGAGTATGTCGCCAGGACCATCAGCAGCGGCATCAGCAGCGCGACCCACAGGGCCGTCCTGCTGCGCAGCAGCAGCGTCAGCTCCGCCCGCGCCAGCGACCGCATCCGCCGGACCGACGCCCCGCCGGCCGCCGACGGCGCCAGCCGCTCGGTCCGCTCGCTCCGCATCGTGCTCATGCCGCGGCTCCCTTCCCGACCATGGCGGCCAGGCGCCCCGACTCCCGCTGCGCTCCGGCGATCTCCAGGAAGACCTCCTCCAGCGAGGCGGACCTGGCGTCCAGGGCCTCCAGCGCGACCCCCCGCCCCCGCGCCCAGAGCAGCAGCTCGGTGAGCGCCGACTGGAGATCCTGAGTCCTGATCTCCACCTGCCGGCCGTCCACGCCGGCGGGCAGCGACAGCGGCAGCTCGGCGGGGACCAGGCCCTCCGGCAGAAGGAACCTGATCCGAGAGGGCCGCGCCGCCATCACCTCCTCGGGCGTGCCCGAGACCGTGATCCGCCCCTCGGTCATGATCGCCAGACGGTCGGCCAACGCCTCGGCCTCCTCCAGATAGTGCGTGGTCAGCACGATCGTCGTCCCCTCGTCGCGCAGGCTCCTGACCAACTCCCAGGTCGTGCGCCGCGCCTGCGGGTCGAGGCCGGTGGTCGGCTCGTCGAGGAAGAGCACCCGGGGCCGCCCGATCAACGCCAGGGCGAGATCCAGCCGGCGCCGCTCGCCGCCGGAGAGCTGCTTGACCCGGACGTCGGCCCTGCCCGTGAGCCCGACCAGCGACAGCGCCTCGTCCGCCGGCCGCGCGTCCGTGGTGCAGCCGGCCCACATCCCGGCCGTCTCGGCGGCCGTCAACTCGCTGGGCAGGCCGCCCTCCTGCAACATGATCCCGATCCAGGGCCGCACCGTCGCGCGCTCCCGGAAGGGATCGAGCCCCAGAAGCCGGATCTCGCCCCCGCTGGGCTCCGCCAGCCCCTCCAGCAGCTCCACCGTGGAGGTCTTCCCCGCGCCGTTCGTCCCGAGCAGGGCGAAGACCTCGCCCCGCCGCACCGTGAAGTCCAACCCTCTGACCGCCTCGTAGGCACCCCCGGCCCCTCGGCCGGCGTAGCGCCTGCGCAGGCCCTGCACTTCGATCGCCGTTTCCATGCCCTCAAGGGTTCCGCCCCCACCGGCCCATCGGCAGTGCACGCTGTCACCAACCCTCATGACAGATGTCAGTTCCTCCGGCCCCTCCGCCCGGAAAGAATCGACGAGGCGGGACGAGACACCGGATCGTTCACCGGCACTCCGCCGGAGCGGACGACCGGCCCGCGCGCCGGCAGCGAAGAGGAAGGAGAGGGCCCATGCCGCAGGAAGCGGGGCCGCAGCGAGCGCACCGCCGGGCAACGAGGCTCCGGCAGACGAACTCCCGGGGCACGCACCCCCGGGGAGCCGACGGCGCCGGCGCGGCGGACCAGCCCGCCGCGCCCGGGACCGGGCCGCCCGCACCGCGCGTCCCGGGGCAGGAAGGGCGGGGCATGACGGTCACCAGGACGCGGGCGACGCGGGCGACGCGGAAACAGAGCGAGGGCCCGACGCCGAAGAACGACGTCGGGCCCTCGTGCCGAGCGGACGACGAGATTCGAACTCGCGACCCTCACCTTGGCAAGGTGATGCTCTACCAACTGAGCCACGTCCGCATGGGCCACCCGCGAGCGGGTGATGCTCGCCTACTGTACCTGATCCGAAGACCGGTCCAGCGGCTGGAGCGGGTGACAGGAATTGCACACTGCGCCTCCCTCTTGGAAAGAGGGTGTTCTACTACTGAACTACACCCGCGCGATCCTCAGGGCCTCCGGCCTTCCGGCCGGCGCCCCCTTGGCGCGCTCCAGACTTTAGCGGATCACCCGGGGGGCATGGCAAGTCGGCTCAGTCGGCCGGCCCCTCGGCGGTCGCCCGGCTCAACGAGCGGTGGCGTGTGCCTGGTTGAAGGCCTCGTAGACCTTCCGCGGAATGCGTCCCCTGGCCGGTACGCCCAGCCCGTTGGACTCGGCCCAGGCGCGGACGGCCTTCGGGTCGGGGGCCACCGCGGTGCGGTGGAAGGCGCGGCCCGACCGGCTCCGCTTGCGCCCCGCCTCCACGAAGGGGGCGAGCGCGTTGCGCAGCTGCTCAGCGTTGTGCGAGCTGAGGTCGATCTCGTAGGCCTTGCCATCGAGCCCGAAGGCGACCGTCTCCGACGCCTCCCCACCGTCGATGTCATCGGAGAGAGTGACCACTACACGCTGTGCCACGGATATCGGTCCTTTCGGGAGTGTGGTCGCCGTATCCCGGGCGTCCCGGGGCGGATCGCGCCGGTATGCCGGCGGCCGCGAACTCGGCGCTCCCCTGGTGAGTGAGCTTCTTCTTAATTTGTACTGCGCTGGAGGTGCTTAAGCGAAACCACGAAATTACCGTCGCGTGTCAACTGACGATCCTTCTCGCGATCCTCTCGCATGTCGCACCGCGCGTCATCGCGTACCGGGACCCTACTTTTCCACAGTCGTTTCTTGCAGGGGTTTGTGAGCCCGATACCTTAACGTGACCAGTATCCGGTCATCTACACGGGTAGATTTCTCCGCCGGGTACGCTGATCCATGCGGCGTCAAGCACCGTGTGACCACCCGTGTCAGGCTGCGTCGTCCCTGTATCACCACCACCGCATCACCACCGGGAGTAACCAGTGGCCCGCGTCGTAGTTGACGTCATGCTCAAGCCGGAGATCCTCGACCCGCAGGGACAGGCCGTGCAACGCGCCCTGCCCCGCCTGGGGTTCGAGGGGATCACGGACGTCCGCCAGGGCAAGCGCTTCGAACTCGATCTGGCCGGGCCCGTTGACGAGGCGGCGATCGCCAGGATCAGGGAGATCGCCGGCACGTTTCTGGCCAACACCGTGATCGAGGACTTCGAGGTCCGCGTCGAGGAGCTGGCGGACGCGCCGGGCGCGGCCACCGGGAGTGCCGGCGACAACGCGGCAGAAGAAGGGGCGGTTCGGTGACCATTCGTGTAGGAGTCGTCACATTTCCCGGATCTCTCGATGACCGGGACGCGGCTCGCGCGGTAAAGCTCGCCGGCGCCGAGCCGGTCGCCCTCTGGCACGGTGACAAAGATCTCCATCAGGTCGATGCGGTGATCCTGCCCGGCGGATTCTCGTATGGGGACTATCTCCGTTGCGGCGCGATCGCGCGTTTCTCGCCGGTGATGGAAACGATCATTGCGGGAGCACACGAGGGCCTGCCCGTCCTGGGTATCTGCAACGGTTTCCAGGTGCTGTGCGAATCCCATCTGCTGCCCGGGGCGTTGACCCGCAACGACCATCTGCACTTCGTCTGCCGCGACCAGCGACTGCGGGTGGAGAACACCTCCACCGCCTGGACCGGTGACTTCGCGCCCGCCGCCGAGATCACCATCCCCCTGAAGAACGGCGAGGGCGGCTATGTGGCCGACGAGGCCACGCTGGACGAACTGGAGGCCGAGGGCCGGGTGGTCTTCCGCTATCTGGACGTCAACCCCAACGGCTCCCGCCGCGACATCGCCGGCATCACCAACGCCGCCGGCAACGTCGTCGGCCTGATGCCCCACCCGGAACACGCCGTCGAGGCCCTCACCGGGCCGACGACCGACGGCCTTCCGTTCTTCACCTCGGTACTCAAGAAGCTGGTCGCCTGATGCCCGCACAGTCCAAGCCCGTCCTGGACACCGTCAAGCACGCCGCCGACACCCCCGAAGCCGCCCAGCCCTGGGCCGAACTCGGCCTCAAGGAGGACGAGTACCAGCGCATCAGGGAGATTCTCGGCCGCCGGCCCACCGGCGCCGAGCTGGCCATGTACTCGGTGATGTGGTCGGAGCACTGTAGCTACAAGTCCAGCAAGGTCCACCTCCGGCAGTTCGGCGAGAAGGCCCCCACCAGCGACGCGCTGCTGGTCGGCATCGGGGAGAACGCCGGCGTCGTCGACGTCGGCCAGGGCTACGCCGTCACCTTCAAGGTCGAGTCGCACAACCACCCCTCCTACGTCGAGCCCTACCAGGGCGCGGCCACCGGAGTCGGCGGGATCGTGCGGGACATCCTTGCCATGGGCGCCCGCCCGATCGGGGTGATGGACCCGCTGCGGTTCGGCGCGGCCGACCACCCCGACACCCGCCGGGTGCTGCCCGGCGTGGTCGCCGGCATCGGCGGCTACGGCAACTGCCTCGGCCTGCCCAACATCGGCGGCGAGGTCGTCTTCGACCCCTGCTACCAGGGGAACCCGCTGGTCAACGCGCTCTGCGTCGGTGTGATGCGGCACGAGGACATCCACCTCGCCAAGGCGGCAGGCGCCGGCAACAAGGTCATCCTCTACGGCGCCCGCACCGGCGGCGACGGCATCGGCGGCGTCTCCGTGCTCGCCTCCGAGACCTTCGACTCGGGGGGCCCAGCCAAGCGGCCGGCCGTGCAGGTCGGGGACCCGTTCCAGGAGAAGCTGCTCATCGAGTGCACCCTGGAGATCTTCGCCGAGCGCCTGGTCACCGGCATCCAGGACCTCGGCGGCGCCGGACTCTCCTGCGCCACATCGGAGTTGGCCTCGGCCGGCTCCGGCGGGATGCGCGTCGAGCTGGACGCCGTGCCGCTCCGCGACTCCTCGCTCTCCCCCGAGGAGATCCTGATGAGCGAGTCCCAGGAGCGCATGTGCGCGGTGGTCGAGCCGGGCAAGGTCGACCGTTTCCTGGAGATCTGCGCCAAGTGGGACGTGATCGCCACGGTGATCGGCGAGGTCACCGAGGGCGACCGGCTGGAGATCTACTGGCACGGTGAGCAGGTCGTGGACGTTCCGCCGCGCACCGTGGCCCACGAGGGGCCGGTGTACGAGCGCCCTTACGCGCGCCCCACGTGGCAGGACGCCCTCCAGGCCGACGACCCGGCTCGGCTGGCGCGCCCGGCCGACGCCGCCGAGCTGCGCGCACAGGTGCTGCGCCTAGTCGGCTCGCCCAACCAGGCCGACGTCTCCTGGATCACCGACCAGTACGACCGCTACGTCCTGGGCAACACGGTGCTGGCCCAGCCCGAGGACAGCGGGATGCTGCGGATCGACGAGGAGACCAACCTCGGCGTCGCGCTGGCCACCGACGGCAACGGGCGCTACGCCAAGCTGGACCCGTACACCGGCGCTCAGCTCGCGCTCGTCGAGGCGTACCGGAACGTCGCCGCCGGCGGCGCCAAGCCGCTGGCCGTCACCGACTGCCTCAACTTCGGCTCGCCCGAGGACCCGGCCGTGATGTGGCAGTTCGCCGAGGCGACCCGGGGCCTGGCCGACGCCTGCCTCGCCCTGGGCCTGCCGGTGACCGGCGGCAACGTCTCCCTCTACAACCAGACCGGCGAGACCGCGATCCACCCCACCCCCGTGGTCGGCGTGCTGGGCGTGATCGACGACGTCACCCGGCGCACGCCGATGGCGTTCCGCACCGAGGGCCAGCTGCTCTACCTCCTCGGCGAAACCCACGAGGAGTTCGGCGGCTCGGCCTGGACGGACGTGATCCACGGCCACCTGGGCGGGCTGCCGCCCCGCGTCGACCTGGAACGGGAGCGGCTGCTCGGCGAGATCCTGATCGCGGCGAGCCGGGACGGCATGATCGACGCCGCCCACGACCTCTCCGACGGTGGCCTGATCCAGGCGGTCGTCGAGTCCTGCCTCAGGGGCGGGAAGGGCGCCCGGCTGGTGGTCCCCGAGGGGCTGTCGCCGTTCACCTTCCTGCTGTCGGAGTCCACGGCCCGCGCCGTGGTGGCGCTGCCGCGCGGCGAGGAGGTGCGGTTCACCGACATGTGCGCGGCGCGTGGGCTGCCCGCCACCCGGATCGGCGTGGTGGACGGCGCCGCCGTCGAGGTGCAGGGCCAGTTCAGCCTCCCGCTGGACGAGCTGCGCGAGGCGCACGAGCGCCGGGGGCCCGCGCTGTCGGGCGGCGCCCCCCGGCCCCGGGCCGGCGGCCGCCGGCCCCCGGGCACCGGGGGAGCGGCGGCCGACGTCCTGGCCGACGGGTCACCGCACGGGCCACGCCGCCCGGTCCCGTCGGCTGACCGGACCCGTCACCAGGGCTTGGTCTCGTAACGCGGGCCGAGGTCCGGGTCGTCGGTGCGCTCCAGCTTGGTGACCAGCCGCTGCGAGGCCACCAGGTCGTGGAGGAGCACCTTGGTCCGGTCGTGCGGAAGGCCGGCCGTGCGGGCCACCTCGTGGGCGTAGACCGCGTTGCCGTCGTGGCGGCGTTCCGCCTGGGCCACCGCCTGGAAGACCGCCTGGTGTTCCTGCCCGTACCCCGGATCCGTGCGGCCGGTGAACGAGCGGCCGGGCGGCGGCGCGGGGGGCGGCTCGGCCCGTTCGGCCGCCTGCTCGGCGGCCTCGACCCGCTGCTTGCCCCGCTCCAGGGGCTCCATGCGCTCCTCGTGGTCGAGCGAGTTGCGCCGGGGAACGTGGGTGCGCTGCTTGGAACCGCCGGTGGTGACGTTCCGGGCGCTCGGGCGCTCGCCCGCCTCCCGGGCGGACCGCGCCGCCGCGCGCCGCTGAACCTCGTTCCCCTCAACCTTCTTGCGAACCATCGCCGCACTCCTCTCTGCCGGGCCGCGCCGAAGAACGACCGGTCCGGCGGGATCAACGCTGGTGGAGGCCGGTCAACAGACCGCTGGCCAGCCCGTGCTGGCTCATGGTCCGGTGCACCCGCTCGGCCGTCGCCGCGTCCGGAAGCGGCACCGGCTCGGGCACCGCGTAGAGCCGGAACCGGTACCGGTGCGGGCGGTCACCCATCGGTGGCTGGGGTCCGTCCCAGCCGTGGTCGCCGAAGTCGTTGCGATGCTGCGTCCCGCCGTCGGGCACCTCTCCCTCGGCCACCCCGCCGCTCTCCGGATCGATGCCGGTGACCAGCCAGTGCACAAAGGTGCCGGACGGGGCGTCCGGGTCCTCGCAGAGCAGCACCAGCTCGCTCGTCCCCCTGGGCGGTGGCGACCAGATCAGGGGCGGGGACACGTTGTCGCCGTCCCTTGCGTGGCGGCGTGGGATCGGCGTGCGGTCGTTGAACGCCGTACTGTGCAGTTCGATACCAGCCATGCCGCCGGGGTACCCCGCCTGGCGCAAGGCATGTCAGATGCTTCGCCCTTTTTGTCCCCCCGCCGGGCCGCAGGGCCCGGGGAACGCCCCGGGCGCGGCGGCTCAGTGCGGCGGCTGCGCCGGGGGCTCGTCGCGCAGGCCGTCGATCGCCTGGTAGACGAGGTTCTTCAGCCCCTCCGGGTCCGGCACGTGCTTCAGCGTCATCATCCCCTGCTCGGAGGCGGACTGGACGCGGACCGTTCCGTACCGCATCAGCCGCTCCCACAGCGACGCGGAGAAGGCCACGTCGTTGACCCGCGCCAGCGGAATGCTGCGGCCCGACTTCGAGAGGAAACCCGAGCGCTTGTGCAGGCGCTTGGTGGTGAGGAAGTAGACCGTGGCACGCCACTGGAGCAGTGGCACCAGCCAGAGCCAGATCGCCGCGATCGCGGCCACCCCGAGCACCACCCAGACGCCCGTGCTCCCCCAGTCCTCGTCGGTCGGCAGCGCCCACACGGCCGCGCCCGCCACCGCGATGATCAGGCACAGCAGCAGGAACTCGCTGACCAGCGTCGTCCAGTGCTGCCTGGTCTCGTAGACGAGTTCCTCGTCCTCCGCCAGATACCTGTCCGCGTAAGCCATGCGCGCATCCTAGGGGCGGCACGGCCGGTTGGTTCCGGAGAACGCCTGGTTGGTATGACCTTGTCACCATCCAACGGAGGGCGGTCGTCGTAAGCTCCGTGTCATGTCTGCCGTCGGTCGCAAACCCCGCGCCTACCACGCGGATCGAGTCCGTGACGCTCTGCTCGCCCAGGTGGAGTTCGTGCGGCTGGCCGTCCACGAGCTGCCGAAGGAACTGCTGGCGCGCCCAACGGACCTGCCGGGCTGGGACGTTCGCCTGCTGCTGGCGCACATCGCCCAGGAGATGGACGCGCTGCCCCGGCTGCTGGCCCGGCCCGCGCCCCCGGTGACCAGGGCGGAGACCGACCTGGACCGCTGGGCGGCGGGCACCCGCGGGCTCGCCGACGCCAAGGACCGCGACGCCCGCGACGCGGCCGAGCGGCAGCCGGACCACCGGGCGGCGATCGACGGCGCGGCCGAGGAGCTGGACGCCGTGGTGGAGACGGGGATCAGGAACGACCTGCTGATCCCCCACGCGTTCGGCGCGATGCGGGCACTGGACTACACGGTGACCAGGGTCGTCGAGCTGGTGGTGCACAGCGACGACCTGACCAGGGCCACCGGGCTGCCCGTCCGGTTGGACCGGGGGGCGTTGGCCATCACGGTCCGGGTGCTCGCCGACGCCCTGGCCGCCAAGGCTCCCGGCGCCTCGACCGAGCTGCGGGTGCCCCCGTTCGTCGCGGTGCAGTGCGTCGCCGGGCCCCGGCACACCCGGGGCACCCCGCCCAACGTGGTGGAGAGCGACCCGCTGACCTGGCTCCGGCTGGCCTCCGGACGGATCGACTGGGCCGCCGCCACCGCCACCGGACGGCTGCGGGCCAGCGGCGAACGTGCCGGCGCGCTCGCCGACGAACTGCCCGTGCTCGGCTGACCGCCCTGCGTCCCACAACGCCCGAACCGCGCCGCGATGGGGCATGTCTCACAATCCAGGGGGTTCTCCCCGACCCCCCGTTCTGGCCTAAACTCGTGGTGTGCCACGTGGTGACGGACGACTCAACCACGACCTTGACCCCGGCGAGAAGGGCCCGAGGGACGCGTGCGGCGTCTTCGGTGTCTGGGCCCCGGGCGAGGAGGTCGCCAAACTCACCTTCTTCGGGCTCTACGCGCTACAGCACCGCGGACAGGAATCCGCGGGGATCGCGGTGAGCGACGGTTCCAAGATCCTTGTCTTCAAGGACATGGGGCTGGTCTCGCAGGTCTTCGACGAGACCTCCCTGGGCTCCCTGACCGGCCACATCGCGGTCGGCCACACCCGTTACTCGACGACCGGCGCCCCCACCTGGGAGAACGCCCAGCCCACCTTCCGGGCCACCGGACACGGCTCCGTCGCCCTGGGCCACAACGGGAACCTGGTCAACACGGCCGAGCTGGCCCGCCTCGTCGCCGAGTTGCCGGGCGGCCGGGGATCGCGCCAGCGGGTCGCCACCACCAACGACACCGACCTGGTCACGGCGCTGCTCGCCGGCCAGCGCGACGAGAACGGCGAGCCGCTGACCGTCGAGGAGGCGGCGCCCAGGGTGCTGCCCCGGGTGAAGGGCGCCTTCTCCTTCGTCTTCATGGACGAGAACACCCTCTACGCGGCGCGCGACCCGCAGGGCTTCCGCCCCCTGGTCCTCGGCCGTTCGGAGCGCGGCTGGGTCGTCGCCTCCGAGACCGCCGCGCTGGACATCGTCGGCGCCTCCGTGGTCCGCGAGATCGAGCCGGGCGAGATGATCGCCGTCGACGCGAACGGCCTGCGGTCCACGCGATTCGCGGAAGCGAAGCCACGTGGCTGCGCCTTCGAGTACGTGTACCTGGCCCGTCCCGACACCGACATCGCCGGGCGGAACGTCTATCTCTCCCGGGTCGAGATGGGCCGCCGGCTCGCCGCCGAGTCCCCCGTCGAGGCCGACCTGGTGATATCGACCCCCGAGTCCGGCACCCCGGCCGCCATCGGCTACGCCGAGGCCAGCGGCATCCCCTACGGCTCGGGCCTGGTGAAGAACTCCTACGTCGGACGCACGTTCATCCAGCCCAGCCAGACCATCCGGCAGCTGGGCATCCGGCTCAAGCTCAACCCGCTCAAGGAGGTCATCAGGGGCAAGCGCCTGGTGGTCGTGGACGACTCCATCGTCCGTGGCAACACCCAGCGCGCCCTGGTGCGGATGCTGCGCGAGGCGGGCGCGGCCGAGGTCCACGTCCGGATCAGCTCGCCGCCGATCAAGTGGCCCTGCTTCTTCGGCATCGACTTCGCGACCCGGGCCGAACTGATCGCCAACGGGCTCACCGTGGACGAGATCGGGGCCTCGCTGGGCGCCGACTCGCTCTCCTACATCTCGCTTGAGGGCATGGTCGAGGCCACCACCATCGCCAGACCCAACCTGTGCCGGGCCTGCTTCGACGGCGAGTACCCGGTGGAGCTGCCCGATCCCGAGCTGCTGGGCAAGGACGTTCTGGAGCAGCCGGCGCTCGACGCCGCCGCGTCGCCGGGCGACTCGCTGCCCCTGGTCACCGGGCCCGGCGCCGCCGACGCGCTGCGGCGCCCGTGAGCCGACCGGCACCGGTGCCGCACGACCACACGAGAGAGACCTGATGACGACGAACGTGCCCGGAGCCAGCTATGCGGCGGCCGGTGTGGATATCGAGGCCGGCGAGACCGCCGTCCGGCTGATGAAGGAGTGGGTCGCCAAGGCCCAGCGCCCGGAGAGCGTCGGCGGCCTCGGCGGCTTCGCCGGGCTCTTCGACGCCTCCGCGCTCACCCGCTACCGCCGCCCCCTGCTGGCCTCGGCCACCGACGGGGTGGGCACCAAGGTCGCCATCGCCCAGCGCCTCGACATCCACGACACCGTCGGCCGCGACCTGGTCGCCATGGTGGTCGACGACCTGGTGGTCTGCGGCGCCGAGCCGCTCTTCATGACCGACTACATCTGCGTCGGGAAGGTCTACCCGGAACGGGTCGCCGCCCTGGTCAAGGGCATCGCCGAGGGCTGTGTGCTGGCCGGCTGCGCCCTGGTGGGCGGCGAGACCGCCGAGCACCCTGGCCTGCTCGGGGCGGAGGAGTACGACGTGGCCGGCGCCGCGACCGGGGTGGTCGAGGCGGACGCGCTGCTGGGCGCGGACCGGGTGCGGCCGGGGGACGTGCTGGTGGCCATGGGGGCGAGCGGACTGCACTCCAACGGCTACTCGCTGGTCCGCCATGTGCTGTTGCACCAGGCCGGCTGGGGTCTTGAGCGGGAGGTGCCCGAGTTCGGCAGGACGCTGGGCGAGGAGCTGCTGGAGCCGACCCGGATCTATTCGTTGGACTGCCTGGCCCTGACCGAGGCCGTCGAGGTGCACGCCTTCGCCCATGTCACCGGCGGCGGGCTGGCGAACAACCTGGCCCGGGTGCTGCCCGAGCGGGTGCGGGCCGTGGTCGACCGGGCCAGCTGGACGCCGGCGCCGGTCTTCGACGTGGTCGGCGAGGTGGGCCGGGTCGCCAGGGAGGAACTGGAGAAGACGCTCAACATGGGCGTGGGCATGGTCGCGGTGCTGCCCCCCGAGGCGGTGGACCGCTCGCTGGCCCTGCTGGCGGAGCGCGGCGTGCCGGCCTGGGTGCTCGGCGAGGTCCACGCTGAGGAGACGGCCGGCGGTCCGGGCACGGTCACGCTGACCGGGGACCACCCGCGCTGAGCGACGCGACGCGGCCGGCCGCGACGAGAGCGCGCCGGCCGGAGCGGCCGAACAACCGTGAACAACCCCGAGCGATCCCACCCGACCTCAGAACCTGAACTCGAATGACCCCGAACAAGACTGAGACCGGTCCGGGAGAACCCCGGACCGGGCCAGTTGTCACGCGTCAGCCGAGCATCGTCTGTCAGCCGGGAACGCGGGGCGCGGGTCAGGCGCCGCGCCGTTTGGAAGAGTCGGGAGACGGCTCTTGGTCGTCCTCCTCGTCCTCTTCGTTGTACATCTCCGCGTACCGTGCGTACAGGTCGTCGTCCAGCTCATCGTCGCTCTCGAACCTGTCGCCGTTGGACGGCGGCTGGTCCGGCGTCGGTGAAGCACCCAGCTCTTCGGCCAGGCGAGAAAGGTCCGTCCGGCCGCTGTTGTACTTCAGCTGGCGGGCGACCTTCGTCTGCTTGGCCTTGGCCCGGCCGCGCCCCATTGGCTCGACCCCCTCAACGACGGGGCACGACGGCCCCGGAGTGTTGACATCCGTTCATGATCGAGAGCGGGCCCTTCAGAAGCGCCCAGTCCATCGGCCTTTAACCGTACCTGCTTCCGGGACCCCGCGGTACGCCGTCCGCAGGACCCGAGCCGCCACGCCCGCCGCCCGATGAACCCTCTCTGCTGGTCAACGGCGATTTTACCTTCTTTCCCAGTACGACTCGTCCGTGGGGGGTGACATGTCTTACGCAAACGGGCGATCCAGGCTCCTGGCCTGCGCGATTCGATGTTCGGCGATCCGGTCGGCGGCCACGGCCGGGGGAACGCCGTCCGACTCGGCGCGCTGGAAGATCTCGCGCGTGGTCAGCCTGATGTCCGCAGCCTTGGTCTTCGCACGTGCGAAGTCGAAGCCGTGCAACTCGTCGGCCACCTGGATCACCCCGCCCGAGTTCACCACGTAGTCGGGGGCGTAGAGGATGCCCCGCTCGGCCAGGTCCTTCTCGACGCCGGGGTGGTCGAGCTGGTTGTTGGCGGCGCCGCAGACGATGCCGGCGCGCAGCAGCGGCACGGTGTGGTCGTTGAGCACCCCGCCCAGGGCGCAGGGTGCGTAGATGTCCAGGCTGGGGTCGCTGATCAACTCGTCCTCGGAGTTCAGCGCGACGACCGAGGGGTGCGCGGTGAGCACGCGGCGGACCGCGTCCGGGTTGACGTCGTGGACCAGCACCCGGGCGCCGGCCTCGATCAGCTGGTCGACGAGCAGGTGGCCGACCTTGCCCACGCCGGCGACGCCGACGGTGCGGCCGGTCAGTTCCGGGGAGCCCCAGCGGTGCTCGGCCGAGGCGAGCATCGCCTCGAAGACGCCGTATGCGGTGAGCACGGAGGAGTCGCCGGCGCCGCCGTTCTCGGGGGAGCGGCCGGTGGTCCAGCGACAGGTCCTGGCGACCACGTCCATGTCCGCGACATAGGTGCCGACATCGCAGGCGGTGACGTAACGGCCGCCGAGTGCGGCCACGCAGCGGCCGTAGGCGAGCAGAAGTTCTTCGGACTTGATCTTCTCGGGATCTCCGATGATCACGGCCTTGCCGCCGCCGTGGTCCAGGCCGGCGAGGGCGTTCTTGTAGGTCATGCCGCGCGCCAGGCGGAGGGCGTCGGCGAGGGCGGCGCTCTCGGGGTGGGCCGCCTCCGGGTAGGCGTGGAAGCGCGTGCCGCCCAGCGCGGGCCCGAGCGCGGTCGAGTGGACGGCGATCACGGCGCGCAGACCGGTTGGCCGGTCCTGGCAGAGCACGACCTGTTCGTGTCCGCCCTGGTCCGAGTGGAACAGGGTGTCGAGCACCTCGGCCTCGGGTGTGCTGTCGCCGCTGACAGCAGGACGTACGTCGGTCACGGTGGTGACTCCTGTAGGTCGATGAGGACGCCCTCGCTGATGGGAGGGCTTGGTGAGACGAGCGTACGGCGACCTCGGCCTCGGGGATGCCGTGGGTGCGCGGTAGTGACACGATCGAGGTGAGCGCCCGCTTCTCGGGTGCGGGGGCGGCCGGTTGGCCGGTGTTCGAGCTGGGAGGGTAGGCGTGCCGAAGGTTCCGTACGCGGCGTATCTGAGGGTGTACGAGCCGTTGGCGGCCTTTCCCGAACCCGAGCGCACGCGGTGGGCCGAGTACGCCCGGCGGGCCGAGTTGCCCGGTGTGCAGGACGAGTTGCGGACCGCGTTGCGCGCCGTGGTGGCGACGCCGCCCCGGGTGGCTCCCGCGCAGGAGAGCGGGGACGCGTTCGTGACCTGGCTGGACGGGGTGCTCTGCGTCTGCCCCTGGCGCACCAGGCTGCGGTCCTGGCAGGCGCTCGGCGAGGTGGGGCACTGGCTGATGCCGCAGTCGGTGGTGGACTCCGCGCTGCCGCCGAGTGTGCGCCGGCGGGCGTCGGACGACTACACGCGCTGGCGGGAGCACAACCCCGATGCGCGGCCGTGGATACGCTCCGCGCTCTGGCATGTGCCGGTGCGCTGGTTCGTGCTGTTCGCTGATGACGAGCGGGAGTTCCGGGAGGCGGCCCAGCGGCCCGCCGAGAGGGCCGCCAGGCTGCGTTACCGGACGCCGATGGTCCAGGCGCGGCGGAGAGTCGCCAGGGGGCTGCGAGCGGTGCGCGAGGCGATGCCCGAGGGGCCGATGGTGGCGGCGCTGACGGAGGTGGGGCGGTGGCTGGAGGAGTTCCACCCGCGGTCGCTGGTCGAACTGGACTACGGCGGGCTGGTCTATACGATCTCCGAGGACCAGCTGGCGGCCGACCACTCCGCCGCCGAGGTCACCGAGGGGCTGGGGGCCCTGGCCGCCGGCGATCTCGAACGGGCCCAGCGGATCTACGAAGGGCTGACCGATCGCTGGATGGCCGTGCGAGAACGCCAGTTCGCCAACTGACAGTGGGGCGTGAGGGGACTAAAGCCCCAAGCGTGATGGAAGGCACTGTACGGACTCTTGCCTTCAAGTACTCCCCTCGTGTCAAAATAGGACAAGGAGTTCGGAGGGGCTCCTTCTGTCCGTCGAGGGGCGGATGGATCGGTATTGCACCTCCTTGGTAGGGCTGATGGCGACTCATCACGCTGTGACTGATCGTTACGGCTGTGTGACTGTCCGCTATGGCATGGTCCATCGGCTTCCGCCGAGGTTGAACACCTGAGAGGGCAATTCCGTCGGTTTGGCCGACCCGGCTGGACGGATGGTGTAGTTGTAGTGCCGAGGACAAGCCGTTCGTCCTATAACCGACTCGACCCGCGTCTGTCATTTCGGGCAACGCGGGTCAAGGTGCAGAATTTAGAGGAAAGAACCGTGATGGTTCGGTTCTCCCGAGGAGGCCGCTCATGACCGCTCGCACCCCTGATGCCGAGCCGCTGCTGACCCCGGCTGAGGTTGCCACGATGTTCCGCGTCGACCCGAAAACGGTCACACGCTGGGCAAAGGCGGGCAAGCTTACGTCTATCCGCACGCTCGGTGGGCACCGCCGCTACCGCGAAGCGGAGGTGCGCGCACTTCTGGCGGGCATCCCGCAGCAGCGTGGCGAGGCCTGAGCAACACCGCACATCCCAGGCCCCGGAGCCCCCACTCCGGACCGCTTGGCTTCGATCGCGCCGGACTCCGCCGGGTCCGGCGCGATCTTTTTGCGTTCTGGGGAAGGTTTCTGAGGGTCCGTGAGATGCCCCCAACTACCGGTGCAATTGCACATATTAAATTGGCGGGTGTCTCTACGGGGTCGAACGAGTCCAGCGCGCAATCGAGTTCAGTGACTCCCGTCACACACGTCCTCGCTTGCCCGCGCCCCTGCTGGCAGGGTAGTACGCCCACCCGCCTGCCCGACTCGTCCCTTCCTCGCGCCCTCACAGCGAAAGCCCGGACCCCTGTGGGGTCCGGGCTGGTGGTAAAGAGTTGAACTAAACGCTGAACGAAAGCGGTCCTGACGGGATTTGAACCCGCGGCCTCCACCTTGACAGGGTGGCGAGCACTCCAAACTGCTCCACAGGACCAGGCTGCGTCGGTGACTCTACCCCAGCCGGCCGGTCCCGGGCCAATCGGTTCACCACCCCCGGGCGGACCGGGCTTTCGCCAGGTCAGGAGGGCTGCGCGGGGGCCAGCGCGTCCACCGCCCTGATGATCCGCTTCTCGGAGACCGGGTAGGCCGTGCCCAGGGCGTGGGCGAAGTAGCTCACCCGCAGCTCCTCGATCATCCAGCGGATCTCCGAAGCCCGCTCGGGCACCGGCGTGCCCGGCGCGAACTGCTCCAGCAGCCAGGCGTGTTCGTCCATCATCTCCCTGACCTTGGCCGTCCTGGCCAGGTCCCGCTCGGCCTGGTGGGGCAGCTGCTGGAGTCTGCGGTCCACGGCCTGGAGGTAACGCAGCAGGTCGGGCAGTCGGCGGGCGCCGTGCTCCGTGACGAAGCCCGCGTGGACCAGGCCGTTCAGCTGCTCCCTGATGTCGTCGAGCGCGGGCCGCAGGGTGGCGCCCCGCACGCCGGCCAGCCGCCGTTCGCAGGTGCCCCAGGCCGCCAGCACCTCCCTGACCTGGCGGGTCAGCCGCAGGGTCAGCTCCACGACGTCGGCGCGGACCGCGTCGAAGAGCCTGGTGAAGCCCGCCTCGTCCCAGGCCGGGCCGCCGTGCGCCGCGATCAGCTGGTCGGTGGCCGCCGTCACCACGTCGTCGAAGAGCGCGGGCACCGAGCCGTGCGGGGTGCTGGCCAGCGCCAGCTTGCCGGCGTTGTCCAGCTTCCGCTGGGCGAACTTCGCGGGATCGGAGGGCAGGTTGAGCAGCACCAGGCGCCGGGTGCCCCTGGCCATCGCCGCCGTCTGCGCCGCCTCGCTGTCGAAGAGCCGCACCGCGACCGATGTGCCCTCGTCGACCAACGCCGGGTATGCCTTCACAGGTTGACCGCCGCGCCGGGTCTCCATGACCTTCGGCAGCGTGCCCAGGGTCCACCGGGTGAGCCCGGTGCGCTGCTCGGGCACCCCCGCGCCCACGCCCTCGGACGCGCCGGCGCGCGCCGCCTTCGCGCCCCGCGCGCCCCCGCTGAAGGCCCGGTCCAGGGCCGCCTGCGCGCGGGGCTTGAAGCGCAGCTTGAGCGCCTCCAGGTCCTTGTCCTCGGGCGCGGGCCCGCCGGTCACCTTGCGGCCGCGCTCGTCCACCACGCGGAAGGTGATCCGCAGATGGGCAGGGACCTTCTCCGCGTCGAAGTCCTCCGGGGCGATCCGCGTCCCGGTCAGCCGGGTCAGCCCGGCGGCCAGCGCCGCGCGCAGCGGGGCCTCGGTCGGCTCGGGCGTCTGGCCGCCCAGGAAGCGGCGGGCGAAGTCGGGCGCCGGCACGCAGTTGCGCCGCAGCGGCTTGGGCAGCGACCTGATCAACTCGGTCACCAACTGCTCGCGCAGGCCAGGGATCTGCCAGTCGAAGCCGGCCGAGGTGACCTGGTTCAGAACCTGAAGGGGCAGATGAACGGTGACGCCGTCCGCGTCAGCGCCCGGCTCGAACTGGTAGGTGACCCGCAGGGCGAGGCGACCCTGGCGCCAGGTGTCGGGATAGTCGCGCTCGGTGACCTCGCCGGCCCGCTCGTTGATGAGCATCGACTTCTCGAAGTTGAGCAGATCCGGGTCCTCGCGGCGCTTCTTCTTCCACCAGGAGTCGAAGTGCGCACCGGATACGACATCCTCCGGAATCCGCTGGTCATAGAAGTCGAAGAGGGTCTCGTCGTCCACCAGGATGTCCCGGCGGCGGGCCCGGTGCTCCAACTCCTCGACCTCGGCGAGGAGTCGCCGGTTGTCCTGGTAGAAGCGGTGGTTGGTCTTCCAGTCGCCCTCCACCAGCGCGTGGCGCAGGAACAGCTCCCGGGAGACCTCCGGGTCGATCCGCCCGTAGTTGACCTTGCGGCGGGCGACGATCGGCACGCCGTAGAGCGTCACCCGCTCGTACGCCAGCACGGCGGCCTGCTTCTGCTCCCAGTGCGGCTCGCTGTAGGTGCGCTTCACCAGGTGACCGGCGAGCGGCTCGATCCACTCGGGCTCGATCCTGGCGTTGATCCGCGCCCAGAGCCGGGAGGTCTCCACCAGCTCCGCCGACATCACCCAGCGCGGCGGCTTCCGGAAGAGCGCCGAGCCGGGGAAGACCGCGAACTTCGCGCCCCGCGCGCCCAGATACTCGTGCTTCTCGGTGTCCTTCAGCCCGACCTGGGACAGCAGCCCCGCCAGCAGCGACTGGTGCACCACCTGGGGCGCGGCGGCCGGCGCCTCCTCGCCCGCCGGCTCCACGCCCATCGTCCTGCCGACCTGCCGCAGCTGGCTGAAGATGTCCTGCCACTCGCGTATCCGCAGGTAGTTGAGGAACTCGGTGCGGCACATCCGCCGGAACGCCGAGGAGGACAGCGCCCGTTGCCGTTCGCGCACATGCTCCCAGAGCGCCAGCAGCGCCATGAAGTCCGAGTCCTCGCCCGGGCCCTGACGGAACCGCGCGTGCTGCGCGTCGGCCTGCTGCTGCCTGTCGGCGGGGCGCTCGCGCGGGTCCTGGATGGAGAGCGCGGCGACGATCACCATCACCTCGCGGACGCAGCCGTTCCGCTCCGCCTCCAGCACCATCCGGGCCAGCCTCGGGTCCACCGGCAGCCGGGAGAGCTTGCGGCCCGTCTCCGTCAGCCGGGAGCCGGCCAACGCGCCCAGCTCCTCCAGGAGTTGGACGCCGGCCTTGATGCTGCGGTGGTCCGGCGGGTCGATGAAGGGGAAGCGCTCCACCTCGCCCAGGCCCGCCGCGTTCATCTGGAGGATCACCGAGGCCAGGTTGGTGCGCAGGATCTCGGCGTCGGTGAACTCGGGGCGGGCGAGGAAGTCCTCCTCCGAGTAGAGCCGGACGCAGATGCCGTCGCTGGTGCGCCCGCAGCGGCCCTTGCGCTGGTTGGCGCTGGCCTGCGAGATCGGCTCGATCGGCAGCCTCTGCACCTTGGTGCGGTGGCTGTAGCGGGAGATGCGGGCGGTGCCCGGGTCGATCACATAGCGGATGCCGGGAACGGTCAGCGAGGTCTCGGCCACGTTGGTGGCCAGCACGATCCGCCGGCCGCTGTGGCGTTGGAAGACCCGCTGCTGCTCGCCGTGCGAGAGGCGCGCGTAGAGCGGAAGGATCTCGGTGTGCGGCAGCCGCCGTTTCTCCAGGGCGTCGGCGGTGTCCCTGATCTCCCGCTCCCCGGAGAGAAAGACGAGGATGTCGCCCGGGCCCTCGGCCATCAGCTCGTCCACCGCGTCGGAGATCGCGGTGACCTGGTCCCGGTCGGCGTCGCCCTCCTCACCGTCCTCGGCCTCCTCCAGCAGCGGCCGGTAGCGCACCTCCACCGGGTAGGTCCGGCCGGAGACGGAGACGATCGGCGCGTCCTCGCCCCTGGCGTCGCGGAAGTGGCGGGCGAAGCGCTCGGGGTCGATCGTCGCCGAGGTGATGATCACCTTCAGGTCGGGGCGGCGCGGCAGGAGTTGGGCGAGATAGCCCAGCAGAAAGTCGATGTTGAGGCTGCGCTCGTGCGCCTCGTCGATGATGATCGTGTCGTACTGCCGCAGCTCGCGGTCCTGTTGGATCTCGGCGAGCAGGATGCCGTCGGTCATGAGCTTGACCAGGGTCCGGTCGCTGCCCTGGTCGGTGAAGCGGACCTTGAAGCCGACCACCTCGCCCACCGAGCCGCCCAGCTCCTCGGCGACCCGCTGCGCCACCGTGCGCGCCGCGATCCGGCGCGGCTGGGTGTGGCCGATCAGGCCGCGCACCCCACGCCCCAGCTCCAGGCAGATCTTGGGGATCTGGGTGGTCTTCCCCGAGCCGGTCTCGCCGGCGACGATCACCACCTGGTGGTCGCGGATGGCCGCCAGGATCTCGTCCTTCTTCTGGCTGACCGGCAGCTGCTCGGGATAGACGATGGCCGGCACGGCGGCCCGGCGACGCTCGACCCGCCGCTCGGCGGTGTCGACGGCCTGGGCGATCTCGGCCAGCACGGCCTGCCGGGCGGCGGGCTTCCTGATGCGCCGAGCGCCTTCGAGCCGGCGGCCGAACCGCAGTTCGTCGGCGAGGCTCAGCGACGGGAGGCGGTCGGCGAGGGCCGAGAGGGAGACGGGGGAGGTGTCGGTAGACATACGGAGTCCAGAATCTCACCTTCGTGCGGCGGGCGGCGAGCCGATATCGGGCCTGGCGCGTTCTGTCCGTTCCGCGCCTTCTGGGTCATTAGGGTGCGCTGTGTGATGGGTCAGGGGTCGTCCGTGGAGCGCCGGCCGCCGGCGGAGGGCGGCACGTTTCTCCCGGCCCTGGTGATCTCGCTCATTCTGGGCGTCTCCGCCGGGATCTTCGCCGGCTCCTACAGCTACGCCATGGCCAACCCGACGCCGCGCACCCTGCCGGTCGCGGTGGTGGAACGGCCGGGCGCGAACGGCGAGGACGAGACGGTCTCCGTTGACGCGTTCCTGCGGGCGCTGGGGGAGGGCTTGGGCAGCTCGATCGAGACTCGACGCGTGGAAAGTTATCAACAGGCTGTGGAGGAGATCGACGGGCAGCGGGTCTTCGCCGTCGTCGGGGCCCGGGGCGGCGGGGCCGACTCCGAGGCCGGGGACGGCGCCCGGCTGGAGCTGGACCTCGCGGGCGCGGCCGGGGCCTCCGTCGCCGAACTCCTCGAACGCGCGGCGCCGAAGGCCGCCCGGGAGACGGGGAACGAGATCACCGTTCGGGACATCAGGCCGCTCCACCCGGGCGACCCCCGGGGGCTCGCGCTCTTCTACATGAACCTGGCCGTGGTCATCTGCGGCTTCCTCGGCGCCATCCAGCTGGGCGTCCACGCCTCGCGGCTGCGGCCGCTGGAGCGGATCGGGGTGATCGCGGGCTACTCGCTGCTGGGCGGGCTGTGCGTGGTGGCGGCCGTCGACTGGCTGCTGGACGCGGTGCCGCTGCCGTTCCCCCAGTCCTGGCTGACGCTGGCGGCCACGATGTTCACCGCCGGGATGCTCTTCACCATGTTCAACACTCTGCTGGGACGCTGGGCCCTGCTGCCGACCTGGGCGCTGCTCGTCCTGCTCGGCAACCCCTCCTCCGGGGGAGCGGTCTCCTGGCCGCTGCTCCCCCCGGTCCTCGGCGCGGTCGGCCGCTGGCTGCCGCCGGGCGCCTCGGTCAACGCCCAGCACACCGCCGTCTGTCCTGCGCGGTGTTCTTGACCTGGCGCCGGCGCCACCCGGGCGGGCGGTGAGTGAGCGGGCGTTCGGGGAGGCGTCAACGGAGAAGACCCCGGCCGGTGGGCCAGGGTCTCGGGTGAATCAAGAGGTGTGGCTGGGGCCGGGATCGAACCGGCGACCTTCCGCTTTTCAGGCGGACGCTCGTACCAACTGAGCTACCCAGCCGGAGCGGTCCTGACGGGATTTGAACCCGCGGCCTCCACCTTGACAGGGTGGCGAGCACTCCAAACTGCTCCACAGGACCCGGCTGTCCGCCGACGGGGAAGACGGTGAGAACGCTCACCGTGTGCCACCGGCCGGCATCGCTGGATCAGCGTATCACGGGGTGGAGGGGCCTCCGCACCGCTTCGCGAGCGGCCGTCAGGCGTGTTGGCCCGGGGCGTCGGGAGAGGCGAAGCCGCAGCTCGGAAGGGGAGTTGGGGATCGAGGACGCCCGCCGACCCGACTCGACGGCGGGGCGGGACAGGGATCGTGCGGGGAGGTGACGCGCACCGTGGAGAGACCACAGGGAACGGGTGCGACGAAACGAGTACCCCCGACGGGATTCGAACCCGCGCTACCGCCTTGAAAGGGCGGCGTCCTGGGCCACTAGACGACGGGGGCCTGGAAGAGCCCACGGAAACACCGCCGGTGGGCCCGAGCAGCATAGGCGATCGCGTGGGCCATCGGCAAAACGCTTGTGCGCCGCCGGCCATTCCCCTCGACCGCCGCCGTGCGGGAGAATCGCCGGCGTGCTGGAGATGACGCGTGAGGAGTTCGAGGGGCTGGTCAGCGAGGCGCTGGACCGGATTCCGCCGGAGCTGACCCGGCTGATGGACAACGTGGCGGTCTTTGTCGAGGACGAGCCGCCGCCGGAGGACCCCGAGCTGCTCGGTCTCTACGAGGGCACGCCGCTCACGGAGCGTGGCGAGTGGTACGCGGGGGTGCTGCCGGACCGGATCTCCGTCTACATGGGGCCGACCCTGCGGATGGTCGCGCGCGAGGGCGGCGACCGGGAGCTGGTGGTGGCCGAGGTGGAGATCACCGTCGTGCATGAGATCGCTCACCACTTCGGCATCGACGACGAGCGGCTGCACTCCCTGGGCTACGGCTGACCGGCGCCTGCGGGCGGGACGCGGCGTGCGCGGGGCGTGTGCGGGGAGGGCGCAACGCGCGCCGGGAGAACGCAACTCGCCCTGGGAGAAGGGGAATCGGGGCCCGTTTGCGCCCCGGGCGAAGCCGTGCGTATGCTTGTAGATCGTTTGATCCCATTGCCCGGCGCCCCTGTGAAGCGCGCCGTGTGGCGCGTACCTCCTCTCTCACCGTGGCTGATCGCATCGCAGGCGGTCCAGAGCACCTACGGAGCTAAAGGCGCGTGCCGACGACTCAGAACTCCGGAAGGTTCTCACCCCGCATGACTCTCACCACGCCCGAGGCCGTATTGCCCTTGGACGACGAGCCCACCATGACCTTCGCCGATCTCGGACTTCCCCAGGAGATCGTGCGCAAACTCGCGGAGAACGGCGTCACCACCCCGTTCCCGATCCAGGCCGCCACCATCCCCGACGCGCTGGCCGGCCACGACATCCTCGGCCGGGGCCGCACCGGCTCCGGCAAGACCCTGAGCTTCGGGCTGCCGCTGCTGGCCAGGCTGGCCGGCGGGCGCACCCAGCCCAAGCGGCCGCGCGCCGTGATCCTCACCCCGACCCGCGAGCTGGCCATGCAGGTGGCCGACGCGCTGGAGCCCTACGGCAACGTGCTGGGCCTGCGGCTCAAGGTGGTCTGCGGCGGCACCTCCATGGGGAACCAGATCTACGCCCTGGAGCGCGGCGTCGACGTGCTGGTGGCGACGCCGGGCCGGTTGCGTGACGTGATCGGCCGCCGGGCCTGCTCGCTGGACGACGTGTCGGTCGCGGTCCTCGACGAGGCCGACCAGATGGCCGACCTGGGCTTCCTGCCCGAGGTCACCGAGCTGCTCGACCTGGTGCCGCCGGGCGGCCAGCGGATGCTCTTCTCCGCGACCCTGGAGAACGAGATCGACACCCTGGTCAAGCGGTACCTGGTCGACCCGGTGAGCCACGAGGTGGACGCGGCGCAGGGCGCGGTGACCACCATGAGCCACCATGTGCTGATCGTGAAGCCGCGCGACAAGGCCCCGTTGACGGCGGCCATCGCCAGCGGCGAGGGGCGGACGATCGTGTTCGTCCGCACCCAGCTGGGCGCTGACCGGGTCGCCGGCCAGCTGCGCGAGGCCGGCGTGCGCGCCGACGCGCTGCACGGCGGGATGACGCAGGGCGCGCGGACGCGGACCCTCGCCGACTTCAAGGACGGCAGGGCCAAGGTGCTGGTGGCCACCGACGTCGCCGCCCGTGGCATCCATGTGGACGGCATCGACGTGGTGCTCAACGTGGACCCGGCCGGTGACCACAAGGACTACCTGCACCGTTCGGGCCGCACCGCGCGGGCCGGGCGTTCCGGGACGGTCGTCTCGCTGGCGCTGCCGCACCAGCGGCGGACGATCTTCCGGCTGATGGAGGACGCCGGGGTGGAGGCCGCCCGGCACACCATCGGGCGGGGCGACCTGTTCGCCCCGGACGTGGCGGACATCGTGGGCGCCCGTTCGCTGACCGAGGTGCAGGCCGAGGCCGCGATGGGCGCGGCCCAGCACGCGGAGCGCGAGGTCGCGCGGCTGGCACGGGAGTTGGAGAAGGCCAAGACGCGCGCGGCCGAGCTGGTCGACGAGGCGGAGCGGCTGACGGCGCGGGCCGCGCGGGAGCGCGGCGACGACCCGGCCGAGGCGATCGCCAAGGTCGCCGAGGCCAGGGCGGAGTCCCTCGCCGAGGCGGAGCGCGAGGCCGAGCGGGAGGCGCTGCGCGAGGCGCGGCGGGCCGAGAAGGCCGCCCGGGCCGACGCGGCGCGCAACGAGCGCGGCGACCGTGGCGAGCGCGGGGACCGTGGCGGGTTCCGCAGGGACGGGCACCGGGGCGGCGGGGACCGTGGCGGGTTCCGTCGCGACGACCGGCCGCGCGGCGGCGGCGACCGGGGCGGGTTCCGGGACGACCGGCGCTCGCACGGGCGGCGCGAGGACGGCGGCTTCCGGCGCGAGGGCTTCCGGGGCGGCGAGCGCGAGGGCGGCGGCTTCCGCCGTGAGGGCTTCCGGGGTGGCGAGCGCGAGGGCTTCCGGCGCGACGACCACCGTGGCGGTTTCCGTCGCGACGACCGGCCGCGCGGCGGCGGCGACCGGGGCGGCTACCGGGGCGAGCGTCCCGGCGGCTCCTCCTCGTCCTCCTCCTTCGACCGCCGGGCGGACAAGCCGCGCTGGAAGCGCGAGGACTGACCGCGGCGAGCGGAAGCGAGAACACCACTCGACCGAGGGGCATCCCCGCCGGCGGACCGGCGGGGATGCCCCTCGGTGTCGGGCGGTCTTCCGGGACTTCGGCCGGTACGCCCTCCCCCTGCGGGAGAACGTCAGCCTCGGCCACGACGCCGCAGGCGCGGGGGCCGGGCACGTCTGGCGGCGGGCGCGGCCGCACCGCCGATTCCCCCGGACCGTGATCGGGTGGGGGAGCTATGCTGCTCCGTGCGGGCCGTTAGCTCAATTGGCAGAGCAGTGGACTTTTAATCCATTGGTTGTGGGTTCGAGTCCCACACGGCCTACCACAAGGTGAGGCTCCCTGCGGTCCCGGTACGCGACCGCCCGGCCGGGCGGTCGCGCAGCCGTCGGAGGAGACGAACCGTCCGACGACCGCGAGGGGGGGTGACATGACGGCGCTTCTCTCACGCCTCTCCCGGGTGGCGCTGTGACGGCAGGGGACGAGGCCACACGCCAGTGAGCGCGGGATGACACCTACCGCTGGCAGCTGAGGGGGCTCGGCTGACAGTGACCGGGACAAACCAACAAACCCGGTCGTGGTATCGGATCTGTGGGATGAGACATGCCCCGGTGAAGCCGGAAGCGGAAGTAATCGCCGACCCCTGACGAGGGGGAACGGGCGGTGAACCGGTCCATCGCCCGCGACAAGCCTGGGACCGCCCATCCGCCCTCGCGGACGGTGCGGGAAGAAGTGAACGGAACCCTGCGCCCCGGTCGAAGACATCTCTTCTTCGGGCCGGAGGCACCGTCATCAACAGAGCAGCACAGAACCAGGGATTCACCTGCGAGCACTGCGGCGTGTCCGTGGTGCCGCTGACGAACGGGAGCTACCGCAACCACTGCCCCGCGTGTCTGTGGTCGAAGCACGTCGACCTGACGCCCGGGGACCGCGCCGCCACCTGCCACGGCCTGATGCGCCCCCAGCGTGTCGAGCACCGCAGGAGGAAGGGCCTGGCGATCATGCACCGCTGTGTCGCGTGCGGACTCGTGCGGGCCAACCGGATCGCGGACGACCTGCGGCAGGGCGACGACGTGGCCGCCGTCGCGGCGCTGATGGCGTGCCTGCCGCCTCCCCTTCGGTGAACGACGTGGCGGGTCGGGAGCGGCCCGCCACGCTCGTCCGCCGTCGCGGCCGGCGCCGGCCCGGCCGCCTCGGCCGCCGTGGCCGCCCGCCGGCCCGGGCGTTGTCGGTGCGCGGTGAGAGGATGCCCGCATGGAGCAACGCGCGTTTGACAGGTTGGGGCGGCGGGTCTCGGTCGTGGGGCTGGGGACCTGGCAGCTGGGCGGCGACTGGGGCGAGGTCTCCGAGGACGCCGCGCGGGAGGTGCTGAACGCCTCCGTCGAGGCCGGGGTGACGTTCCTCGACACCGCCGACGTCTACGGGGACGGCCGCAGCGAGCGGCTGATCGGGGGCTTCCTGCGGGACCTCCGGCGGGAGCGGCCCGAGGCCGAGGTGCTGGTCGCCACCAAGATGGGCCGCCGGGTGGAGCAGCTGCCCGAGCACTACACGTTGGACAACTTCCGCGCCTGGACCGACCGTTCGCGGGCCAACCTGGGCGTGGACCGGCTGGACCTGGTCCAGCTGCACTGCCCGCCGGCCGCCGTGATCGACTCGGACGCGGTCTTCGACGCGCTGGACACCCTGGTCGCCGAGGAGCGGGTCGCCGGCTACGGCGTCAGCGTCGAGACCTGCGACGAGGCGCTCGCCGCCATCGCCAGGCCCGGCGTCGCCAGCCTCCAGATCATCCTCAACCCGTTCCGGCTCAAGCCGCTGGAGCGGGTGCTCCCGGCGGCCGAGGAGGCAGGCGTCGGGGTGATCGTCCGGGTGCCGCTGGCCTCGGGGCTGCTCTCCGGCCGGTACACCGAGTCCACCGTCTTCGCCGAGAGCGACCACCGCAGCTACAACCGGCACGGCGAGGCGTTCGACCAGGGCGAGACGTTCTCCGGCGTGGACTTCGCGACCGGCGTCGCGGCGGCGGCCGAGTTCGCCACGCTGCTGCCGGAGGGCGTGAGCCCGGCGGCCGGCGCGCTGCGCTGGGCGATCCAGCAGCCCGGGGTGACCTCGGTGATCCCCGGCGCCAGGTCCGCCGAGCAGGCCGCGGCCAACGCGGCCGCCGCCGCGCTGCCGCCGCTCGACGAGCCGACGCTGGCCGCCGTGCGCGACCTCTACGACCGGCGGGTGCGCGCCCAGGTTCACCACCGCTGGTAGCCGGGGCGCGCCCGTGCGCCGCGCACCACCGTCCGAAGCGCCGCGCGCTGGTGGACGCTTCGGGCGCCCGGTTTCCGCGCCGTGGGGCCCAGGAAAGGCTGCCGGTGGGCAGCGTGGCGCTGCCGTCCCGTGGGAACGCAGGGGGTCCGATGAGGCGGTACGGGAAGCGGCCGGTGGTGGGTTCTGGGGTGCCCGCTCGGCTTTCCCAGGGCGTGTCGCGGCTGATACGCGGCGGTCGGTCGGGCATCGCCTGATCAGCGCATCGGTGCCGCACGGCCGTAGGCCGGCCGTGCCGTGGCGCGGCCGGGCTGCTGGGGCCCGGCCGCGCCCTGCTGACCGGGTCGCGCGCCACGCGCCCCGGTCGCACAGTGGGAAGGTGCGGACGCGAGATCCCGGCGCTGGTTGGTGGCGGCTGTACCCCGGGGTGCCGGGGGCGCTGCTCGCTGTCGGCGGAGTGCTGGACCTCCTGACCCCGCCGCATGTCACGCTCACCCCCTTCTATGTGGCGGCGCCGATCGCGGCGGCGCCCGTGCTGTCCTTCTGGGCGACCGGGGTCTACGGGGTGTTGGCGACCCTGCTGGTCGTCGTCGAGATGGTGCGGATCACCCCCATCGGGGCGGAGGCCACGGTCAAGATCGGGATCGTTGCCTCGATGGCCCTGTTCGCGCTGCTGCTCAACCGGATGCTGGCCCGCAGGGACGAGCGGGTCGCCTCGGCCCGCCGCATCGCCGAGACGGTGCAGCGGGCCGTGGTGCCCGAGCCGCCGGGCCGGGTCGGGCGGCTGCGGGTCGCTGCCCGTTACCGCGCCGCCCAGCGGAACGCGCTGATCGGCGGCGACTTCTACTCGGTGCGGGAGACGCCGCACGGGGTGCGGATGCTGGTGGGCGACGTGCGGGGCAAGGGCCTGGGCGCCACCGAGGTGGTCGCCGTGCTGCTCGGCGCGTTCCGCGAGGCCGCCGAGAGCGAGGCCGAACTGGGCGCGGTGGCCTCCCGGATGGAGGACACGCTGCTGCGGGAGCGGCGCAACCGCCCCGACCTGGAGTCCAACGAGGGCTTCACCACCGCCGTCCTGGTCGAGCTGCCCGACGACCCGCCGCTGCGGCTGCGCATGATCAACCGGGGCCATCCGCCGCCGGTGCTGCTGCACCCCGGGGGTCAGGCCCGCTATCTCTCGGGGGACGCGGCCCTGCCGCTGGGCCTGCGGGAGTTGGACGGGCACCGGGACCGGGCTACCACGGCGACGTTCCCGCCCGGCGCGCACCTGCTGCTGTACACGGACGGGTTGAGCGAGGCCAGAAACGGGGACGGCGCCTTCTACGATCCGCTGGAGCGGCTGCGCGGGCGGCGGTTCGCCACGCCACGGGTGCTGCTGGACTGGGTGCTCGCCGATGTGCGGCGGCACGCCGGGGGCGGCCTGAAGGACGATCTGGCGGTGGTGGCCGTGCACCATCCCGTTCCCAACGGTCAGCCCCTGGTGCTAGGTTGACCCTCTGTGCCCGGTTGCGGGCACGGTGCGAGGGCTCCGGCGCGGGACGCTCCCGGGGCGCTGGCGGGGCAGTGGCCTTCAGGGACCTTCAGGCGCGCTCAGGGGGAGGGGTCGCGGTGACCCAGACCGATCCGGAGGAGCCGACCGCCGGTCCGGGCCAGACGGCGGACCCCGGCGGGGCGGGCGACCCCGGCGGGGCGGACGAGACGGTGAAGGTGTCCCTGCGGCTGCGGATCGACGTCGAGGCCGACCCACGGGGAGAGGACTCCTCCCTGCTGATGGCGTGGCTGCGCGGCGACAGCGATCTGCCGAGGAGGGAGCTGGGCTATCTCACCGAACGGCCCGGGATGAGCGGCTCCACCACGCTCTCGCTCACCACCTCCGCCCCCTCCGTCGAGGTCGGGCTGCACGCGGTGCTGCGCTCGCTCGTCAACCACCTCAGCAACCGGGGCAGGCCGCTGACCCTGCGCGTCAGCCGGGAGGGCGGCGGCACGGTGACGCTGACCTCGCGGAACCGCACCAGGGGCGCGCTGCGGCAGCTGGTCGCCGAACTCGCCGGCGGCCCGGAGCCGGGCGCCGACGGCGACAGCGACGGCGACGGCGATGTGGGGGACGACCGGCGGGGACGGGCGTAGGCGGGCGCCGTGACCGAGCTGCCCAACGCCCGACGCTCGCGGGTGCTGCTGATCGGCGCCGCCACCTACGAGGACGACGGCTGGGAGGACATCCCCGGCGTCGCCCACAACCTGTACGAGCTGCGGAACGAGCTGCTGGGGCACGACGAGCACGGCAGGAGCGTGCCCAGCCGCGCCCGGCTGCTGGAGTCGCCCGGCGCCGAGGAGATGAAGGGGAAGATCAGGAGCGCCGCCGGCGCGGCCCGCGACCTTCTGCTGGTCTACTTCAGCGGCCACGGCCACCTGCACCTCGACACCAGGGACGACACCACCGAGCTGTACCTGGTGCCGAGCGACTGCCCCCGGGAGCGGGTGTGGGAGCGCGCCGTCTCCTACACCTGGCTGCGGAACACGGTGCGCAGCTCGCGCGCCCGCCAGGTGGTGCTGATCCTCGACTGCTGCTACTCGGGGCAGGCGCACCAGGTCGAGGAGCCGAGCCAGGGCGCGTTCGCGCTGCTCACCTCGGCGCGGGCACGCGACGACCAGGACCAGGGCAACGGCGTGGGACCCACCCCGTTCACCCAGGCGCTGCTGGTCGCGCTGCGGGCCCTGCGCAGGGACCGGGGACAGCGAGCCATCGTCAGCGAACTCCACGCCCGCCTGGGGGAGTTGGCCAGGCGCGACCGGCGGCGCGCGGAGGCCAGCGAACTCAGCCACCCCAACGACTGGGAGCCCGGGCTCACCGAGCGGCGCGGCGGCGGCGAGATCGTGCTCTCCCATGTCACCGCGCCGCGCGGCGCCGACCTGCCCGACCGGCTGTTCGCCGTCTGGCTGAGGCTGCGCTCCGCCTGGTGGCGTTTCCGCGCGTGGCGCTGGTGGCCGGCGGCCGCCGCCGGGGCCGTGGTTCTGGCGCTGCTGGCGGCGTCGCTCCCCTGGCTGGCCTGGGACCGGTGGCAGGACGGCAGGGCGGCGGCCGACCGCTGCTCGGTGCCGCTCCAGCTGCGGGTGTTGACCACGCCCGAGTACCAGCGGCCGCTCTCCCGCGTGCTCGCCGCCTTCGACGTCGACGACCTCGACGAGGAGCTGAGGGACCGGGCCCGCTCGATCGGCTCGGGGCACGAGGACTGCCGCCGCGTCGAGGTGCAGGTCTATGGCGCGCCGGGCGCGGCCGTGGTGGACGCCTTCGAGCACTCGGCGGACTGGGCCTCGCCGGGCCGGCCCTGCGCCGAGGAGGAGCCGGCCGAGCCGTGCCGCGAACTCCTGCGCGACGTGGGCCCGTTGCCCGACGCGTGGCTGCCGGCCAGCTCGGCGACGGCGGAAAGGGCGCGGTCGGCGACCCGACTGCGGGCCAGCCGCGTCGAGTTGGGGGAGCCGGTGGAGATCGCCCGCGTTCCGGCCGTGCTGGCGGCCGCCGGGCCGCTGCCCGACGTGGAACGCACCGGCGAGTCGCTGGTCACGCTGCTGGAGGCGGCGGGCGACGTGCGCGGCGCGGCCCCGCAGTCCTCGGAGGCCGCCCTGGCCCACGGCATGACGGCCGGGCCGGGCCGGCTGCCCGAGCCGGAGCCGGTGCCGGACGACGCCGCGCTCCTGTGCTCGCTCCGCCCCGGCGGACCCTCGCCGCACCTGCTGCTCTCCGAGAGCGCGATGCTGCCGCTGGTCGGCGACCCGCCCGCCGCCTGCCTGCCCGAGGGCGGCTGGCGCGCGACGATGCGGGACCTGTACACCGCCTACTACCCGTCCGACGTCCCGCCGTTGGACCTGAGCTTCGTCCCCGTCCGCTGGCGGGACGCCGACCGGGACGCGGTCGAACGGCAGCTGGCCGTGGCGCTGTTGGGCGCCTGGCTGGCCGGCGAGGCGGGCGGCGACGCGCTGCGGGCCGAGGGCTTCCGCCGCTGGCGGGACGGCGGCTACCTCCGGGCGCCCGAGCAGTTCAACGAGCGCCCCTTCGTCGCCGACCTGCCCCGGGGCGAGGACGTGGCGGACGCGGACCGGGCCGCCGCCTACCTGGCGACGGTGACCGACGAGGCCGGGCCGAGGGACGTCGTCTTCGTGCTGGACGTCTCCAACTCGGTGCTGGGCCCCGACGGCCGGCTGTCCACCGTGCGGGAGAGCCTGCGGCAGGCGATCGGCACCCTCACCGACGAGGACCGGTTCGCGGTGCTCACCACGCCGGCCACCGGCGACGCCCCCTACGGCGTGGCGCTCGACCTGGGCCCGCCCACCGACGACCGGACCGCGCGCGCCCTGGACGCGCTGACCGAGGTGCGGGGCGACGTGCTGCTCCAGGAGCCGATGGCCGAGGCCGCCGAGCTGCTGACGGCCGGGCAACGCCCGGACGCCGCCGGCCTGTTGGTGGTGATCACCGACGACGGCCACCTCACCGACGCGCGGGCCGCGTTGGCCGCCACGCGCGAGGAGGACACCACGCTGGTGGTGTCGGTGCTCGACGGCGGCTGCGACCGGCCGGTGGTCCAGGCGTTGACCACGGCCGCGACCTGCCTGGACAACGCGGTCAACCAGCCGGTGGAGCTGGCGGCCAAGCTGCGGGTCCTGGGCGAGGGGTGAGCGGGGCGATGCGTCGAGGCGTTCCGACGGCGGCCTGCGCGCTGCTGCTCGCCACGGCCTGCGTCGCCGGCGGCGGCTCCCCGCCGCCGATCACCCCGGGGCCGACCCCGCCCGACGACGTGCCGCTGGTGGTGGTCAGCGCCCTCGACCTGAGCAGCCCGGACCAGAGCGGGGTGCGCCAGTCGCTGATCGACGAGTGGAACGAGGAGAGCCCGATCAAGGCCCGGCTGGTGGAGCTGCCCAGCACCGACGGGGACGCCCGCGCCGAGGTGCTGGCCGGCCTCCAGTCGGGCGCGGCCGAGTACGACGTGCTCAACCTCGACATCACCTGGATACCGGAGTTCGTCGAGGCCGGCCTGCTGCGCCCGCTGGACGAGGAGCGGTTCGGCGCGCTCGACTTCGTCGCCGACATCGAGGAGACCGGCCGCTGGGACGACGAGCTGTACGCCGTTCCGTTCACCACGGACGTCGGGCTGCTCTACTACCGCCGGGACCTGACGGAGACGGTGGACCTGGGGGCCGACTCGCTGCCCGAGATGTACACCGGCCGGCCCGGCGGCCAGTCGAAGCCGACCTATGTCACCCAGCTGCGGCCCTACGAGGGGCTCACGGTCAACGTGATGGAGGCGCTGTGGCGGGCCGTCCCCGACGCCCGGCTGGTCGACGACTCCGGCGCCTACGTCGGGACAACCGCCTTGCTGGAGGCGGGACTTGAGGAACTCCTCGCGATCACCGACGAGAGCCATCTCGCCGCCGCCTCCTACGGCGCCGACGAGAGCGGCACGCTGGAGGAGTTCGCCGGTGAGGACCGGGGCACCGCGCTGATGCGCAACTGGCCGTTCGCGCTCAACCGGGTCGCGGACCGGCTGGTCGCCGAGGGCGTCCAGTTCGGCGTGACCCGGCTGCCGGGGCCGGCCGCGCTCGGCGGGCAGAACCTGGCGGTGGCCGCCGACAGCCCCAGGGCCGAGGCCGCCCAGGAGCTGATCAGGTTCCTCGCCGGCGAACCCGGCTCCCAGGAGCGGATGTTGGCCGCCGGCTTCGCCCCCGCGCTCGCCGAGGCGTACCAACTCCCGGACGGCGTGGGGGAGATCGCCTGCGAGGACGGGCTGAGGGTGGAGACGCCCGAGGACCCGGACCCGGTCAGCGGGCGGTCCGAGGAGGCCGGCGAGGAGCCGCTGTGGCGCCCCGACCCACGGGCCTACGCCACCCTGCTGTGGTGCGCCGTCCACGAGGCGCGCGGCCGCCCGGCCACGCCCTACTACCGGCAGTTCTCCCGGGTGATCGAGGAGGAGGTGACCCGGCTGCTCGCCGGCGGCGCCGGATCGGCCGGCGGGGTCGAGGAGGCGGCCCAACGCATCGACGGCCGACTGGAGTTGGCGCTGCGCGGCCGAACGTACCAGCCGTCTCGTTCGTCCCTTTCTCCCCACTGACATCACCGAGGGTGAGAGACAGGACCCGCTCCGCATAACGATTGACGCACTATCAGAATGCGACCCAGCCCACACTGGTTTGAAATTTTGCCCGTTTTGCGGGAGTTGATCGCCGAAGGTCCCGCTGTTCCTCGCGGGTTTTTCCCGGCAGCACTTGGAATCCAGCGGTCCCGTCTATTAACGTTCGATAACGCAACGCGGTAGTCACCCCCGCCGCAAGAGGTGGGGCCGCGTCGCATCGCCGAATCCGGCAGGTGCGCCACCAACGCACCAAAGGAACCGGGGAACCACCACTTGGGGTGAATCGGACGGCCGGGGGGACCACCGCCAGCCGCCCGTAGGAGACCTTCCTGCTCCGAACCCGTCAGCTAACCCGGTAGGTGAGAGGGAAGGAAAGGAGAACGCCCCTGTGGCGTCGAACCGGCACGCCTCCGTGGACTCCCTGGACGCCCCCCCACGGGAGCGCACCACCCCCCAGGAGGACGGATATCTCCACACCGCCTCCTACGGGACCCACCCCACGTACTACGGCCCCCGCGTCACGGACGACGAGGCCCTTCCCGAGTGGAACCCCGGCGAGGAGACCCTCCGCCCGGTCCGTGGCCGGCACCGCGTGGCCCGCCAGCGCGGCGGCACCATCGCCCGCAGCCGCGCCGTGCTCGGCGTGGGCGTCATCGCCGCCGTCGGCGCCGGCGGCATGGCCACCGCCAACGACGACGGCGCCGGCTCCGTCCCCGGGATGAGCGGCGCGGCCGACACCGTCGCCCAACTCCCCGTGCTCGGCGCGCTCGTTGACACCGGGAGCAGCGAAGCCGCCGCCACCACCGCCGTGTTCACCACCGCCGGGCTCACCGAGACCGAGGTCGCCTCGGGCCAGGCCGACGCCGGCGAGGCGCTGCGCGCCCGCATCCTCCAGCAGGCCGACCACCAGGAGACCAGCGCCGAGACGCAGGCCCGCGCCGAGGCCGTCGCCCAGGCCCAGGCCGCGGCCGCCGAGCAGGCCGCCGAGCAGGCCGAGGCCGAGCGGATCGCGGAGGAGGAGCGCCAGCGCGCCGAGGAGGAGGAACGCCGCCGCCAGGAGGAGGAGCGCCGGCTCGCCGAGCTGCGCGCCAGCTACACCCTCCCGCTCAGCGACTACCGCCTCACCTCCGGCTTCGGCGAGAGCGGCTCGATGTGGCAGTCCACCCACACCGGCACCGACTTCGCCGCCTCCACCGGCACCCCGGTCAAGAACGTGCACACCGGCACCGTCAAGGAGGCCGCCTGGGCCGGCTCCTACGGCTACCGGATCATCGTCGAGCTGGAGGACGGCACCGAGATCTGGTACTGCCACCTCTCCTCGATGAACGTCTCGGCCGGCACCGAGGTCACCACCAGCGACGTCATCGGCACGGTCGGCTCCACGGGGAACTCCTCGGGCCCGCACCTCCACCTGGAGGTCCGGCCCTCAGGCGGCAACGCCATCGACCCGCTGACCTGGCTGCGCGACAAGGGCCTGTCCGTCTGACCGGCCCCCACTGACGCCGGCGGCTCTGGCGGCGCCCCCCGACGCCAGGGCCGTCGGCCCCTTCCGGGCCCCTTCTCCGGCCTCCCTCGCCCCTCCCGATCCGGGTTCCGCCCCGGGCCGGCGAGGGGCGTGCGCGTGCTCGTTCCGCAATGTTCACCCCGGCGGTGCCCGGGGGAAACGCGGGCGGGGGGAGCGCGCGGGAAGGTCGCGGGCATGAAGGCCATCAGAAGGTCCAGGGCCGCCGGCGGAACGGGCACCGCGCACCGGGCGAACCCCTGGCCGGGCAGCGTCGCGCGGGCCGAGGACCTCTTCGCCGGCTGCGTCAGGGAGTGCGCCGGATTCCTCAGCCGCGTCCCGGACGGCGCTGGCGGCGCTGGCGGCGCGGACGGCGCGGGCGGCACGGACGGCACGGCCGGCGCGCCAGGGCCCGAGATCGGGCGGCTCGTCGCCGCCGTGGGCGAACTGGTCAGGGAACGCGCCGAGATCGAGCCCTGCCAGGACCGCTCGTTCGCCGCGCTGCTGCGCGCCGGGGACGCGGCGATAGCCGCCGGCCAGGTGCGCCTCGCGCGCCGGCTCGCCGACGCGGCGGTCGCGCTGCGCACCCGCTCCTCCGCCGCCTGGCTGCTGCGGGGGCGCGCGCTCTCGGTCGACGGGCGCGTGCGCGAGGCGAGCGATGCCTACCGGCGCCACCGCGCCCTCGCCGAGGACGACGCGCCGGAGCGCGCGCCGCTGGCGCTCGCGCCCGAACCGATGACCATCGACGGGCTCCGCACCTGGCTCGCCGGCCGCCGCGTCTGCGTGGTGGGCGGCGGCGAGGCCGTCGCCGCGAGCGGCCTCGGGCCGCGCATCGACACCTACGACCTGGTGATGCGGCTCGACTCCCACCCGCTCCACCCGCCGGGCACCGGCGAACGCACCGACCTGCACGCGGTCTCGCACGCCAGCGCGGGGCCGGGCTGGCGCCGCCGCGCCGAGGTCCGGCTGGTCTTCGGCGAACGCGCGGAGCAGTGGGCCGAGGCGGTCAGCCTGCGCCTGGTCCCCGGCGCGCAGAGCTACCTCGGCGACCGTGGCCTGAGCCACCCGGTCCGTGACCCGGCCCTGCTGGCCGAACCCCGCTGGGCGACGGACCCCACCACCGGCTTCTCCCTGATCCGGCTGCTGGACCACCTCGACGTCAACCCGACGATCGACGTCGTGGGCCTGGGCCTGCCCGGCCAACTCCGCCCCGAGGAACTCCACTGGCTGCGGAGCCACGCGAGGCGCGCGGCGGGAGCCACGGGAGCCTTCGGCGCCGTGGCGGGTGGGGGGTTGATCACCTCCCTCCGCTAGACGTTGGGCGCTGGCCTTTCGGGGACGCGCGGTGCGCCGCGCGCGGCGGGTGGGGTGCGGCTTCACCGCGTCGCGCGTGGCGGTTGGGATCCGGCCCTGTGGGCGCGGCCGCGAACGCTCGCTGTGCCGTACCGGCTGATCAGCGGCCCATCCCTGCCGTCTCGTCTACTCCCGGCGGCCCGCCGCGCCCTGCGCGGCCGTCGCGCGTCCCGCCCACGCCCCCCGCCCCGGCGTCGCCGGGCTCCCCGGGACCCAGCCGGTCGCCGCCCAGCCCCCGGGCCGCCCGGATCGGCTGCCCGTCGCCGGCCGCGAACCGCTCGATGCCGCTGAGTCGGTGGAGTTCCTCCACGCACCCTGTCTCTCAGCCGCTCGGCACGGTGCTCGGGGGAGGGGCGTGGCCCGACGCCCGCGCCGGGGCGTGCGCCGTGGCGAGGGTGGTGGGGGAGGCGAACGCCCGGTGGGTCCACAGGCTGTGGAGCAGCGCGCGTTCGCGTCCCGTGAAGTCGTCGGGGACCCGGCCCCGGGCGGCGTCGTTGCGGAGGTGCGCGAGTTCGGTGGCCGCGCGCTGGTACTCCGCCATCGCCCGCGCCCCGGCCGCGCCCCCGGCCCGGCGGGCCGACCTGCGGGCCCGCGCCCGGGCGCCGGGCGAGCCCAGGGCCGCCGGCTCCCCGGGAG
>NZ_RFFJ01000359.1 GCF_003696235.1 Streptomyces triticirhizae | reverse complement strand
GTCGTTCGGCGCGGCTTCGGGCGCCCGGCCGCCGGCCACCGGCGCGCTCCGCGCGGACGGGCGCACCGCCCCGGCCACCGCGCCCGCGACCAGCACCACCGCCAGCACCGCCACCATCGCGTTCCGCAGCCCGAACTCCTCGCCGAGGAAGCCCAGCGCGGGCGGCCCGACCAGGAACGCGAAGTAGCCCGTCGTGGCCACCGCGCTCACCCGCGCCGCCGCGCCACGCGGATCGTCGCCGGCCGCCGAGATCGCGACCGGGAAGCCGAGCGAGGCGCCCAGGCCCCACAACAGGACGGCCCCCGCCGCCAGTTCGGGCGCCGGGGCGGTGATCACGCCCAGCACCCCGAGGCAGGCCAGCACCGCGCCGCCGCGCATCACCGCGACCCGGCCGAAGCGCGTCAACAGCACCTGCCCGGAGAAGCGGCCCACCGTCATCGCGGCGGCGAAGACGGTGAACACCACCGAGCCGGCCACCTCGTCGAGGTCGAAGCCGTCAACCATGATCAACGGCAGCCAGTCGTTGGCCGAGCCCTCGGCCAGCGCCATGCCCAGGACGATCAGGCCCAGCAGCACCACCCGGCGCTCCCGCCAGACCGCGAGCCGGTCCCGCGCACGGCCGGCCCGTTCGCCGTTCTCGCCCGGCTCCTCCCGGCCTGTGCCCTCGGGCACCCGCGTCCGCGCCCACAGCAGCCCGGCCGCCGCCACGACCGTGACCAGCGCCAGATGCCAGAAGACCGGGAAGTCCAGCGCGGTCAGCCCGATCCCGACGCCGGCCCCCAGCACCGTTCCACCGCTGAAGCAGCCGTGCAGCGCCGGCATCACCGGCCGCTCCAACGCCCGTTCCACGGCGGCGCCCTCGACGTTCACCGCTATCTCCTGGAGGCCGGCGCCACAGCCGAAGAACGCCAGCCCCAGGAAGACCACCGGGCCGACCCCGCCGGCCGCGCCGCAGGCCAGCACCGCCAGGCCCAACGTGATCGACGAGCCGCCGAGCACCGCGACACACCGGCCGCCGTGCCGGGCGACCAGCGCGCCCGATGAGAGCACCCCGATCATCGAGCCGATGGAGAGGCCGAAGAGGATCAGGCCCATGCCGGCGGTCGAGACGTCCACCGCCTCCTTGATCGCCGGAGTCCTGGTCACCCAGGAGGCCAGAGCGAAGCCGGGCGTGAGGAAGAGCATGAAGAGCGCGGCGCGCCAGCGTCGCAGTACGGGGTCGACCACCGCCTTGGGCATGGTGTGACTCTCTCCGGGGGCTCGGTGCCGTGTATGGGATGTGCGATTTAACGATAAAACAGCGGTTGTGCCGAGGAGGCAACCATGCCCCGGGGCTGGTCCCGGGCGGTCCGGCGCCGACGGCCTCAGCCGACGGCGGCCAGCGCCCGGTCCAACGACTCGACCAGGCCCTCGAACGCGGTCGCCGTGTCCCGGTCGGCGCCGTGCGGGCGGCGGAGCTGGTCGACATAGAGCGTGATCTCGTCCAGATCCCAGCGCAGCCGGAACAGCCGCAGCGCGGCGGGGGAGACCGGGCCGCCGCCGGCCGCCTGGTAGGCGGCCAGCTCGGCGGGGTCCTCCGTCACCTGCCACAGGTCACGCTCGGCCGGGGCCAGCCCCACCGTGTCCCAGTCGATCAACGCCGGCCGCCCCTCGGACCAGAGCACATTGCCCGGGTGCGGCTCGCCATGGGTGAGCACCAGCGGCACGCCCTCGGCGCGCACCCGCGCGAGCAGCGCGTCATAGTCCGCCAACGCCTTCCGCAGCGCGGCCGGTTGACGTCGTATCAGCAGCTCGCGGGTCGGCTCGGCGTAGGGGCCGCCGGTCCACGGTGTGGACAGCGCGTCCAACGCCCGCTCCAGCGCCGGCCGCCCCGCCAACTCCGGATCGCGGCGCGGCGCTTCGGGAACGGCGGGCGCCGCGCGGTGCACCGCCGCCAACAGGCCCAGCAGCGCCCGCCGTTGCTCCGCCGAGTGGGGCTGGCCGGGCTTGCCTGAGGTGCCGGCGGCCCAGGGGAAGACGGCCACGGCGTAGCGTCGACCGAGCCGGCGCGCCGGCTCCCCTTCGCGGTCGGTCAACGGGCCTACCACGCCATCGAGTTGAGCGGCCAACGTGGCGGTGGCGGCGAGCGCCGCCGGGAGCGTCGACCACGTGATCTGCCCCGCGTCCAGGTCCCAGGCGGTCACGAACCACCGCCGGCCGGCGGCGTCCGAGGCCCGCCAGTGGTAGCCGCCGAAGCCGACCGGGGCGTGCTCCAGCACGGTCGGCGGGAGGCCCCAGCGGTCGCGCAGGAGCGCGCCGAGCGCGCGGGGGTCGAGGTCGGAAGGTGCCTCACGCATCCGCGCATGGTGCCATCGACCCCGCCCCGAACGGGAACGATTTCCCGACGGCGCCCGCGCCGCGCGCCCGCGTCCCCGCTCGCGCCCCGCTCACGCCTCCGTGGCCGCCACAGAGGGCCGCCACCCGCCGCCCAGGGGCGGGGCCAGCCAACTCCCGGCGCGGGCGCGGAAGTCCGCCGGGCGCAGCGCGCCCG
>NZ_RFFJ01000358.1 GCF_003696235.1 Streptomyces triticirhizae | reverse complement strand
CGCCGAGGGCACCGGCACCAACGCCCACTCCCCGCCCGGCCGCCCGGCCAGCGCGGCCAGGGCCGCCCGCCCCAGCGCCCCGCCGAGCGGGCGGGCCAGGGGCAGCATCCCGCGCTCCTTGTGCGCGAGCAGCATCCCGCGCACCGCGTCCGCGTAGGGGGCCGCCGCCCAGACCCCGGGCAGGCCCGCCGGCGTCGGCACCGGATACACCCGGCGCACCCGACCGGCGCGCAGCTCGTCCGCGCAACGCTCACACACACCCGTGCGCCCCCGGCCGCAGCCGGCGCACTCGGTGGGCAGCACCAGGGAACAGATCTCCCGCCACCATCCGCGCATGGCCCCACCGTGGCCCATCACCCGTGCGGCGCACCCGAGTTCCGGCGGCGTTCCCCCGAACGGGGCCCCGGCGTCAACCCGGACGTCACCCCCGGACGACGGCGCGGAGGTCGGCACGGCGACGGCAGGCGACGGCAGGCGACGGCAGGCGACGGCACAGGGAACGGCCCCCGCCGCGCCGTCAGCCCCGCCCAGCCCGCGTTCCGCCCAGCCCGCGTTCCGCTCAGCCCGGGTAGAGCGGCGTCGATCCCACCTCGGCGACCAGCTTCCACTGGCCGTCCTCGCCGAGCCGCGCGATGCGGTTCCCAGTCTCGGCCAGCATCGGCCGGCCCTCCTCCTCGGTCACCGCGACCGCACGGACGTCGTTGAGCCCCGGCACGCTGGGCGCGCCGCCGGTGGAGCCGTCCGTCTCCACGTAGCTGATCTGCTCGACCCCGTCCACCGGCCGGCCGACCACCACCAGTCCGCTGTCGCCCGCCCAGGACACCGCCACGGTGTCCGCCAACTGCGGCGTCACCGGCCGGGGTTCGGTGACCGAGACGTCGGTGCCCTCCTCGGTCTCGGTCCGCTCCACGCGGCCCAGCAGCAGCGAGGTGCGTTCCTCGTTCCCCACGAGCATCGCGATCCGCACCCCGTCGGGCGCGACCCGCAGCGCCTCGATCCGCTGCCCCTCGCGCAGGCCCTCCACCGGCACCTCCCTGGGCGTGCCCCCGCCGCCGCTCAGCCGCAGCAGCCGGGGCGCGTCCGCGTCCCGGTCGGCCAGCCACAGGTCGCCGAGGCCGTCCCAACTGGGCGCGGAGAGACCGCCGTTCTCGTCGGTCGGGTCGGCCAGCGGCATCGCCTCCGGCTCGGCGTCGCGGTCCGACAGCGGCGCGACATAGAGCGTCGAGCCGTCCACGCTGACCCCGGCGGCCAGCTCGCCGTCGCGGCTGACCGCCGCGCTGCGCAGCTCCGCGCCGCGCTGCCCGAGCGGGCCGCTGACCGGGAACGGCTTCTCGTCGTGGCCGTCGGAGAGCGAGACCAGCCGGTGCTCCTCGTCCAGGTAGTAGCCCTGCTCGGCGTCGCCGTCCAGCAGCCCGGGCGCCAGGTCACGCGCCTCGGTCGCCGTCTCCTCGCACAGCCGGTCGCCCGAGGCGGTCCGCAGCCTGACCTCGGTGATCTCGACCGAGGCCACGTCCTGCGCGGTGTGCAACAGCTGCGCCGCCATCCGCTCGCACCGGGACTCCGGCCAGCCGCCCGGCACCCCCGCCAGCCGCACGCTGAGCCGGCCCTCCCCGTCGATGTTGACGCCGTCGCCGGTCAGCCGCACATCGCTGGGGAACGCCGAGGTCACGACCGGGCTCAGCCACTCGCTCGGCCCGGCCAGCAGGGTCCGCACGCTCTCCGAGACGGGCTCGACCCGCCGCCGCACATAGATCGGGTCCGGCACCAGCACCCCGTCGCCCCCGTCGACGCGGTCGGACTCGGGCCGCAGGTCCGCGTAGTAGTAGGTGTTGACCGCGTGGTAGATCCGCCGGAAGTCGGCCTCGCCCATCACCAGCCCGTCCGGCAGCATGTCGATCCGCCACTGCCCCTCGATCCTCCGCAGCTGGAGCACCGTGCGGAACTCGCCCTCACGGGGGCTGTAGACATGCGCCTCGTCGACGTTGGCCAGCCGGGTGCCCGAGATCTCGACCTGGCTGGTGCCCTCCTCGGTCCCGGCGTCCGTCTCGGCGTCCAGCAGTCGGTTGCTGACGCCCGTCGTCAGCACCGTGGTGCTGTGGAACGGGTCCCACAACTCCCGCCGCTCGGGCGTCAGATACTCCTTGGCCGTCTCGTACTCGGCGTCGTCGCTGGTGACGGCCTCAAGGAAGCCCTGGACGATCTCCTCGGGCGCGGCGTCCTCCTGCGGGCTGACCCCGTCGACCCGCACCTGGGAGTCGCCCTCGGCCCGCTGCGAGGAGTCCACCCGCTGCACCGAGCCGCCGCTCGGCATCGAAGCGCAGCCGGACAGCAGCAGCGCCAGCGCCACCACCGCGACCGGCCAACACCGCCGCGCCTCACCGCTCATGGCCGCCCTCCCCGCCGGTGACCGCGCCACTCGCCGCCGACGGCCCCCCCGAAGGAGCGCCCGAGGGCCCGCTCGCCGGCCCATCCGCCGGGCTCTCGCCGTCGCCCGGCGCCGCCGAGACCGCACCCGGCGCCGCCGAGACCGCGCGGGCCGCCGCCA
>NZ_RFFJ01000357.1 GCF_003696235.1 Streptomyces triticirhizae | reverse complement strand
CCGCATCAAACACTGGCGCGGCCTCGCCACCCGCTACGACAAAACCGCAACCATCTACCTCGCCGGACTCCACATCGCAGGCATCTTCATCTGGTCCGCACGATGATCCAAACGAAAGAACCTAGTCGAGCAGCGCGTCCACGAACGCCTCGGGCTCGAACGGCGCCAGGTCGTCCGGCCCCTCGCCCAGGCCGACCAGCTTGACCGGCACGCCCAACTCCCGCTGCACGGCCACCACGATCCCGCCCTTGGCGGTGCCGTCCAGCTTGGTCAACGCGATCCCGGTGATGTCCACGACCTCGGCGAACACCCGCGCCTGCACCAGGCCGTTCTGCCCGGTGGTGGCGTCCAGCACCAGCAGCACCTCGCCCACCGGGCCCAGCTTCTCCACCACCCGCTTGACCTTGCCCAGCTCGTCCATCAGGCCGGTCTTGGTGTGCAGCCGGCCGGCGGTGTCGATCAGCACCACGTCGGCGGTGGCCTCGATGCCCTCCCGGACCGCGTCGTAGGCGACCGAGGCGGGGTCGCCCCCCTCGGGCCCGCGCACCGTGCGCGCGCCGACCCGCTGGCCCCAGGTCTGGAGCTGGTCGGCGGCGGCGGCGCGGAAGGTGTCGGCCGCGCCCAGCACCACGGACCGCCCGTCGGCGACCAGCACCCGCGCCAACTTGCCGGTGGTGGTGGTCTTCCCGGTGCCGTTGACGCCGACGACCAGGATCACCGCCGGGCGTTCCTCGCCCTCGACGGAGACCCCGCCCTCGGTGCGCACCGTCCGGTCCAGCGACGGGTCGAGCTGCGCCAGCAGCTCCTCGCGCAGCAGCGTCCGCAGCTCCTCAGGGGTGCGGGTGCCCAGCACCCGCACGCGCTCCCGCAGCCGCTCGACCAGCTCCTGGGTCGGGCCGACGCCGATGTCGGCGGTCAGCAGGGTGTCCTCGACCTCCTCCCAGGTCTCCTCGTCGAGGCGCTCCCTGGACAGCAGCGTCAACAGGCCCTTGCCCAGCGAACTCTGCGAGCGGGCCAGCCGCGCCCGCAGCCGCACCAGCCGGCCGGCTGACGGCTCCGGCACCTCGATCTCGGGAGCCTCGGGCGCCTCGACCGTCTCCCCGGGGGCCGGCGGCAGCGTCACGTCCTCGACCGTGCGGCGCTCCTCCGTCACCGGCGTCGCCGCGTCGTCGCCGACCTGCGGCTCGGCGGGCGGCGCCGTGGTGGTGCCGGTCGCGCCCGCGCCCCGGTCGGCGGGCGGCGGCGGGGCCTGCCGGCGCCTGCGGCCGACGAGCAGTCCCGCGACCGCCAACACGGCGACCACGGCGATGATGACGACGAGGAGAATGATGTCCATGGGTTCCCTTGGTGGTGCCCGGCGCCCGGCCGGACCGCGCGGCGCGAGATCGGGTCGTTCGGCAGTGAGGTTCGGCAGTGAGGTTCGGCTGTGAGGTCCGGCTCTGCTGTGAGGTCCGGCTCTAAGGTAGCGCCAGCCTCGCTGGCTGGTCGGCGGCCCCGGGAGTTCCGGGCGGCCTACGAGAGGCGCTGACTGATCACCTTGGAGACGCCGTCGCCCTGCATGGAGACGCCGTAGAGCGCGTCGGCGACCTCCATGGTGCGCTTCTGGTGGGTGATCACGATGAGTTGGGAGCTGTCCTTCAGCTCCCGCATGATCCGGATCAGCCGCTGGAGGTTGGTGTCGTCCAGCGCGGCCTCCACCTCGTCCATCACATAGAACGGGCTGGGCCGCGCCTTGAAGATGGAGACCAGCAGGGCGACGGCGGTCAACGAGCGCTCCCCGCCGGACAGCAGCGAGAGCCGCTTGACCTTCTTGCCCGGCGGCCTGGCCTCGACCTCGACGCCGGTGGTCAGCATGTCGTTCGGGTCGGTGAGCACCAGCCGGCCCTCGCCACCGGGGAACAGCCGGCTGAAGACGCCCTCGAACTCCCGCGCGGTGTCGTGGTAGGCGGCGGTGAAGACCTGCTCCACCCGCTCGTCCACCTCCTTCACCATCCGCAACAGATCCGCCCTGGTCTTCTTCAGGTCCTCCAACTGCTCGCTGAGGAACTGGTGCCGCTCCTCCAGCGCCGCGAACTCCTCCAACGCCAGCGGGTTCACCTTGCCCAGCTGCTTGTAGGCGCGCTCGGCCGCCCGCAGCCGCTTCTCCTGCTCGGCGCGGACGAACGGAACGGGCTGGTTGCGCGGGTGCTCGGGGTCGTCGGGCAGCTCCTCGCCCTCGGCCGGCGGGGACGGCGGCACCGGCTGCTCCGGGCCGTACTCGGCGACCAGCGAGGCCGGCTCGACGCCCAGCTCCTCCAGCGCCCGCGCCTCCAACTGCTCGATCCGCAGCCGCTTCTCCGCGCCCAGCACCTCGCCCCGGTGCACCGAGTCGGTGAGCTTGTCCAGCTCCTCCTTCAGCTCCCGGCCGGCCGCGCGCTCCGCGTCCAGCGCCCGCTCGCGCTCCGCCCTGGCCTCCTCGGCCGCAGCCCGTTCCGCCTCGGCGCGCGCCAGCGACGCCTCGACGTGCGCGAGCAGCTGGCGGGCGCCGTCGGCGACCGCGCCGGCCACCTCGGCCTCGTGCGCCGCCCTGGC
>NZ_RFFJ01000356.1 GCF_003696235.1 Streptomyces triticirhizae | reverse complement strand
GGAGGCGGTGTGGGGGTGCGTTCCGGGCGCGTCCTCGGACTCGCGCGCCGGGGCGGGCGCGCCCGGCTCCTCCCGGGACTCCCGGGACTCCCGATGCTGCCGGCCGGATAACTCCCCCGTGCCCGCCCCTCCCCCGGCGGCCGGGCCCAACGCGGGGATGCCGCCGGCCGGTTCGAGCGCGGGCCCGCCGGGACCGGCCAGTCCGTCAGGCCCCTCGGGTCCGTCGAGTCCCCCGCCGGGCCCCTGGTCGGCGGCGGTCGGCTCGTGGGACGCGGGCCTGGGCAGCGGCGCCGCGTAACGGGCGGCGACCTCGCGGGCCAGCGGCCCCGGCAGCCAGCCGGTGCCCACCGGCGGCGCCAACTCCCGCGCCAGGTCCCGGGCCGAGGGCCGCAGCAGCGGGTCCCGGTGCAGGCAGGCGCCGACCACCTCCAGCAGGCCCCGTGGCACATCGGCCAGTTCGGGCGGCTCGAAGGCGGCCCGGCGTAACAGCTCGCGCGGGGTGCCGTCGCCGAACGGGCCACGGCCGGTGGCGGCATAGGTCAGCAGGCAGCCCAGGGCGAAGACGTCGCTGGGCGGCCCCACCGGGATGGCGCCGCCGACGGCCTGCTCGGGCGAGAGGAACCCCGGCGGCCCGATCCGGGTTCCCGACCCCCCGAATCCGGTCAACCTCGGTCCGTCCAGGGTGAGTTGCACATGGCCGGGCCGGACGTCCCGATGGCAGAGGCCGGCGGCGTGCACGGCGGCCAGCGCCTCGGCCAGCAGCGCGCCCAGCGCGCCGACGGTGCGCGGCGGCAGCGGGCCGTGGCCGGCGACGGCCTCCTCCAGGGTGGGGCCGGCGACATAGGGGTAGGCCGCCCAGACCGTGCCGCCGGCGGTGTCGGCGGCGGCGACGGTGACCAGCCGGCGGGCGCGCACATGGCGGGCGGCGGCGACATCGGCGGCGAAGCGGGCGCGGAAGGCGGGGTCGAAGGCGTAGGCGGAACGGATCAGCTTGAGTGCGGCCGGCTCGCCGCGCGGCGAGCAGGCGAGATAGACCACGCCGCTGCGGCCCTCGCCGAGCCGGCGCAGCAGCAGGTGGCTCCCGACGCGGCGGGGGTCGGCGGGCGTCAACTCCCGCATGGTGTCAACTCCCGCATGGCGTCCGGCTCTTCCGCGGTCCTCGGCGGTGCGGCGCGCGGCCACCCGCGCCCTGGCCCGCCCTCAGTCGTAGCACCGTTGCCTCCCCCGTTCCCCTCCCCTGGGACCGTTCCGCAACGCACCTTAGCGTGCCCCGGCGGCCACCGGGAGTGTTCGCGCGCATCGGGTGACATCGGGGTGAAAGGGGGAATTGAGGTTGCACCCGTGCGCCGGTGAAGTGCGCCGGCGTGCGCCGGTGGGAAGACTTCGGGTCATGCTGATCGACGCGCACGACGAGTTCTCCCCCGCCCCCGGCTACCTCGACACGGCCTCCCTGGGGCGGCCGCCGGCCCGTTCCGTGGCGGCCCTGGAACGGGCGGTGCGCCAGGCGGCGGAGGGCCGGCCCGACCAGGCGGCGGCCTTCCGCGCGGTGGAGGAGGCCAGGGCCTCGTTCGCCGCGCTGGTCGGGCTCGGCCCGGAGCGGGTGGCGGTCGGCAGCTCGGTGTCCGCCCACGTCGGGCTGGTCGCGGCCGCGCTCCCCGAGGGCAGCGAAGTCCTGTGCGCGCGGGGCGAGTTCAGCTCACTGGTGACGCCGTTCGCGCTGCGCGCCGGGGTGCGGCTGCGGGAGGTGGAGCCGGCGGGGCTGGCCGAAGCGGTCGGCCCGGGGACGGCGCTGGTCGCGGTCTCCTCCGTCCAGTCGGCCGACGGGGCCCGCGCCGACCTGGCGGCGGTGACGGAGGCGGCCCGCGCCCACGGGGCGTTGACCCTGGTGGACACCACCCAGTCCACCGGCTGGCTGCCGCTGTCCGCCGACGCGTTCGACTTCACGGTGTGCGGGGCGTTCAAGTGGCTGCTCTGCCCGCGCGGCACGTCGTTCCTGACGGTGCCGGCGGACGGCGGGGGCCTGGCGCCGCTCGCCGCCGGCTGGGCGGCGGCGGCCGACCCGGCGGGCAGCGTCTACGGCCCGGTGACCGAACTGGCCGCCGGCGGGCGGCGGTTCGACACCAGCCCCGCGTTCTACACGTATGTGGCGGCCGCGCCGGCGCTCGCGCTGGTGCGCGAGCTGGGGCAGGAGACGATCGGGGCGCACGACCTGCGGCTCGCCGACCGGTTCCGGACGGGCCTCGCCGAGTTGGGCTTGCCGCCCGGGCCGGACGGCTCGCCCATCGTCTCGGTGCCGGAGAGCGGGGAGGCGCTGGCCGCGCTGGACGCGGCCGGGGTCCGGCTGACCCGCAGGGGCGGCCGGCTGCGGTTCGCGTTCCACCTCTACAACGGGGACGCGGACGTGGACACGGCACTGAACGCGTTCCTGCGGTCCGCCTGACGGGCGACCACCGGGCCGGCCGTGGGCCGGGGCGGGCGGGGCGGCCGCGCACGGGCTGCCGTCCGGGAGTTGGGGGTTGCGCATCGCCCCCACGCACCCCGGCCACGCGCCAAGCGCCGGCGCGCAGCGTCCCCGCGCGGAGCGCGCCCACGCACCGTCCCG
>NZ_RFFJ01000355.1 GCF_003696235.1 Streptomyces triticirhizae | reverse complement strand
CACCGCGCTGGCCGCCGCCCTCGCCGGCGGGCGCGGCGCCCTCGCGGTGCTGCCCGACGGGCGGGCCGCCGCCCGGGTCGACGCCGCCCTCACCGAGCTGCTGGGCCCCGGCCACCACGTGCTGCTCACCGCCGACGCGGGGCCCGAGCAGCGGTACCAGCGCTGGCTGGCGATCCACCGGGGCGCCGTGCGCTGCGTCGTCGGCACCCGCGCGGCGATGTTCGCGCCGGTCCGCTCCCTCGGGCTGGCCGCCATCTGGGACGACGGCGACGCCGCGCACCGCGACGACCACGCGCCCCAACCCCACGCCCGCGACGTGCTGTTGCTGCGCGCCACCCAGGAGAACGCGGGCCTGCTCCTCGGCGGCCACGCCCACACCGCCGAGGCCGCCCGGCTGGTGCGCGGCGGCTGGGCCAGGCCGCTGGTCCCCGAGCGGGAGACGTTCCGCGCGGCCGCGCCCCTGCTGCGCACCGTCGGCGATACCGACCAGGCCCGCGACGAGGCCGCCCGCTCCGCGCGGCTGCCCACCCTCGCCTGGCGGGCGCTGCGCGAGGGCCTGGCCCTGGGCCCCGTGCTGATCCAGGTGCCGCGCCGGGGCTACGCGCCCCGGCTGGCCTGCGACCGCTGCCGGGAGCCGGCCCGCTGCGCCGCCTGCCACGGCCCGTTGGCCTCGGTCGGCGCGGACGAGGAGCTGCGCTGCGGCTGGTGCGGCACGGCCGAACCATCCTGGCACTGCGGGGAGTGCGGCGGCCACCGGCTGCGGGCCGTGGTCATCGGCGCCCGCCGCACCGCCGAGGAGCTGGGCCGCGCCTTCCCCAGCGTGCCGATCCGCGCCTCCGGGCGGGACCATGTGCTGGCCACCGTTCCCGACCAGCCGGCGCTGGTGGTCAGCACCCCGGGTGCCGAGCCCGTTCCCGAGGGCCCCGGCTACGCCGCCGTGCTGCTGCTGGACGGCTGGGCGCTGCTGGGCCGGCCCGACCTGCGGGCCGGCGAGGAGACGTTGCGCCGCTGGCTGAACGCGGCGGCCCTGGCCCGGGGGCGTCACGACGGCGGGGTGGTCGTGGTCACGGCCGAGCCCACGCTGCGGGCCGTCCAGTCCCTCGTCCGCTGGGACCCGGAGGGGCACGCGCTGCGCGAACTCGCCGACCGGGAGACGCTCGGCTTCCCGCCGGTCTCCCGGATGGCCGCCGTCACGGGCCTGCCCGAGGCGGTCGCCGGGCTGCTGGCCGCCGCCGAACTCCCCGCCTCGGCCGAGGTGTTGGGCCCCGTCCCGCTGCCGGAGACCCCGGCCGGCCGCCCCCGCAGAACGGGCGAGCCGCCGCCCGGCGAACAGTGGGAACGCGCGCTGATCCGCGTCCCGCCTGGCGCGGGCGGCGCGCTGGCCCTGGCCCTGAAGACGGCCCAGGCCCACCGCCTGACCCACCGCGAGGGGCCTCCGGCCTGGGTCCGGATGGACCCCGACGACATCGGGTGATCCGCCTGCCGGCGTACCGGCTCGGGAAAGCGCCTGCCGGCGCCTGGCTCGGGAGCGCCGAGGCGCCCTGGGGGGGCGCCCGGCGCGGGGTTCTTGCCTGGCGGCGCTCGGTGGAGGGGTTCTCCGCTTGGTGGTGGTGCGTGTTGGGGCGAGGGGCGTTGGCCGAGATGGGGCGGAGACGCTCTCCGCTTGGTGGTGGTGCGGGTGGTGGTGCGGGGTGCCCTGTGGTGTTGGGTGGAGAGGGTCTTCGCTCGGCGGCGGCGCGTTGAGTAACGAGCGGGGTGCCCGTGGGCGTCGCGAGTATGAGGTGTCCGGCAGGATGCGGCGCCGGCCGGGCCCTTGACCGTGTTCGCTCGCGCGGCCTTGCTGTCCGGGGGCCGGGCACGGGGGCGTGGTGCGAGGTGGCGTGGGGTGACGAGCGGTAGTCGTCCGGGCGTTGGCCGGGGGCGGAGCCGGGGCCGGTGGAGGGGTTCTCCGCTTGGTGGTGTCGCGTACTAGGTGACGGGTGCTGGTTGGGGCCGGGTGGAGATGGTCTCCGTTTGGTGGTGGTGCGGGTGTTGGTGCGGGGTGCCCTCTGGCGTCGGGCGGGGAAGGTCTCCGCTTGGCGGGGACGTGTGTCGGGTGACGGGCGTTGGCCGGGGCTCGCTCACGGGAGCGGTTTGGAGGGCGCCGGGATGGTCGGTGGGGGACGGGGTCCCCGATCGCGTGGGTGCCGGGCGATGGGACGTGAGCGAACGGGGTCGGCGTCCGGATCGTTGCTGGTGAGCGAAGCGACCCGATCACGGCCTTGACCGCCGTGGCCCGATGGCGGCCGGCGCCAAGCATGTTCGGCAGTGCGGCAGCGATCGCGTGCCAACTGTACTGGGCGGCTGGCCAGTTGACCGGCGGAGCGCGGGTCGTCGCACTCCCGGGCCCGTCGCCGTCACGTGTGACGGCGACGGGCCCACAAGTAGCGCTGCTCAGCGGACTGCTGGCCCCCAGAACCGGCCTCGCCGCCTCGGGCGGCGGCCCCGGTCCCCGGAGCGAGCCGCCAGGCGTGGTGGCGGCGGCCCGTCCCGAGGCCGGCCGCCAGCCTCAGCCGCGTTGGCCGGGGAGGCTGTGCGGCTCGGGGGCCGGGGTCGTCGCGGCGGGCTGGGGGCGGCG
>NZ_RFFJ01000354.1 GCF_003696235.1 Streptomyces triticirhizae | reverse complement strand
GCGCACGTGCCCGCCGGCCGACGCGGCGCCGACTCGCGTTCGACGCGCCGGCAGGCCGGCCGGCCGGGCCCCCCGCCGCAGGGCGGCGGCGCCGCCGCGTGTCAGTGGCGGCCGGGCCGTCTCGTCCCAGGTAGTGACGACGGGTTCCGGCTGGGACCCACCTCGACACGACAAGGGAGCCGGTCATGGCGGACAGGGACGAGGGCACCACGCGGCGGAAGGTCGCGCTGGTCACCGGGGCGAACAAGGGCATCGGCCGTGGGGTCGCCGAGGAACTCGCCGCGCGGGGCATGACGGTCCTGCTCGGCGCCAGGGACGCGCGGCGCGGCGAGGAGGCCGCCGCCTCGGTCCGCGCGGCCGGCGGCGACGCGCACGCGGTCGCCCTGGACGTCACCGACCAGGCCACCGTCCGCGCGGCGGCGCGGACGGTGGAGGAGCGGTTCGGCCGCCTCGACGTGCTGGTCAACAACGCCGGCATCACCGGCTCCGGGCGGGTCACGCCCGACCAGGCGCACGACCAGGTCCCCAGCTCCGTCGAACTCGACATGGTCCGGGCGGTGTTCGAGACCAACGTCTTCGGCGTGATCGCGGTGACCAACGCCATGCTGCCGCTGCTGCGGAGGTCGGCGGCGCCCCGCGTCGTCAACGTCAGCAGCCATGCCGCGTCGTTGACGCTGACCAGCGATCCGGAGGGCCCGTTCGCCTCCCTGCTGCCCTCGGCCGCTTACGCGCCGTCCAAGAGCGCGTTGACCGCGCTGACCGTGCAGTACGCCAACGAGCTGCGGAAGGACGGCGTTCTGGTCAACGCGGTCGCCCCCGGCTTTGTCGCCACGGACAGCAACGGCCACGCCGGGGTCCTCACGGTCGCGCAGGGCGCGGCCGTCGTGGTGCGGCTGGCCACGCTCGGCCCGGACGGCGGGACCGCCGGGTTCCTCGGCGCGGAGGGCCCGGTGCCCTGGTGACAACGGGCGCCCGGGGCGCGCGCGACGTGCCGCGCGCCCCGGGCCGCCGGGCCCCGCTACAGCCGGCCCAACTCCCGTTCCAGGTCGTCCAGTCCCAGCGAGCCCAGCGACAGCGCCGCCATGTGCCACGCCTTCGCGTCGAAGGCGTGGCCCGCCTGGCCCGCCCGGCGTCGGGCCGCCTCGCGGCCGGCGAGCCAGGCGCGTTCGCCCAGCTTGTAGCTGATGGCCTGCCCGGGCAGGCCCAGATAGCGGACGATCTCCGAGTCCGTGAACGCCGCGTCGAACCCGGTGTGCCGCCGGAAGAACTCCGTGGCCAGTTCCGGCGTCCAGCGTTCCCCCGGGTGGAAGTCCTCGCCCGCCGGAACCCGCAGCCCCAGGTGCATCCCGATGTCCACGATCACCCGCACCGAGCGCATCATCTGGGCCGAGAGGTAGCCGAGCCGGTGCGCCGGATCCGTGAGGTAGCCCAACTCGTCCATCAGCCGCTCCGCGTACAGCGCCCAGCCCTCGGTGGTGGCGCTGACCGAGCCGAGGCTGACCTGGTACCGGGAGAGCCGCTCCGCGACGTGCACCCACTGCGCCAGTTGCAGGTGGTGGCCGGGAACGCCCTCGTGGTACCAGATCGAGACCAGCTGCCAGGTGGGGAAGCGGGTGGCGCCGCGCGTCGGCAGCCAGGTGCGGCCGGGGCGTCTGAAGTCCAGTGAGGGGCGGGTGTAGTAGGGGGCCGCCGCGCTGCCCGGCGGGGCGATCATCGACTCGACGCGGCGCACCGGCTCGGCCAGGTCGAAGTGGACGCCGTCCAGCTCCGCGATCGCCCGGTCCATCAACTCCTGGAGCCAGAGCCGGATTTCCTCCACGCCCTCCACGGCCTCGCCGTGTTCCTCCAGGTGGCGCGTCACGGCCAGCGTCGACTCACCGGGCAGCACCCGCCGCGCCACCGCCCGCATCTCCTCGGAGAGCCGGTGGAACTCCGACCAGCCGTAGGCGTAGGCGTCGTCCACGTCGAGGGCGGCGCCGGTCCAGAGGCGGGCGCCCAACAGGTAACGCTCCCGGCCCACGCCGTCGGGGGTGCCGTCGGCGGCCGGGAGGTAGGTGTCGGTGAGGTAGCGGCGCAGCCGGTCCAGGGAGGCGGCGGCCTCGTCGGCGGCGCGGTCCAGCTCGTCGCGGAGTTCCTCGGGGCCCTCGGCGACCAGCGTCCGGTACCAGTCGGCGGCGAGCATCTCGCCCAGCAGCCCGGCCATGGCCCCGGCCTGTCGGGGCGCGGTCAGCAGCCCGCGCGCGATGCCCGCGTCCAGGCTCTCGGTGTAACGGGTCAGCGCCTGCGGCGTGTTGCGCAGCTGCGCGGCCACCACGGCCCAGTCGTCCGGGGTTTCCCTGGGGGCCTGGAGCAGCATCGACCGCAGGTTCAGAACGGGGTTGAACAGGTTGCGCACCTGCCGCAGGCCCTCGCCGGCCTCGTGGGCCGCCAACTCGGCGGTGAGGCGTTCGCGCAGCAGCCTGGCCGCCCGCCGCTCCACATCCGGGAGTTCACCGGCGCCCCCTCCGGCAGGAGCGCCCGCACCCGCCGGGTCGCCCGAGCCTGCCGGGGCGCCCGTTCCCGGTTCCGCGCCCACGCCCGCGCCGAGCGCCCCCGCGCCCACGCCAGCCGCCCCCGCGCC
>NZ_RFFJ01000353.1 GCF_003696235.1 Streptomyces triticirhizae | reverse complement strand
GGCCGGTGCCGCCGTCAGCGCGCCGCCCGCAGGGCCGCCGCCGCCAGCCGGTCCGCCTCCGGCGCCGCCCCGCCGGCGAACCGGCGGCGGGTGTAGCCGAAGGCGATGCCGGCCGACGGCGCGGCGAACGCCACCGACCCGCCGGCCCCGTCGTGCCCGAAGGTGCCGGCCGGCAGATGGCCGCCGGGCAGCAGGAAGCCCAGGCCGTGGGCCCGTCGCATCCCCAGCACCAGGTCATGGCCCGTGGTGTGCGGCGATCCGGCCAGCCGGACCGTGTCCGGGTCCAGCAGCGGCGCGCCGCCGTCCACGCCGCTGATCGCGGCTGCGTACAGCCGCGCCAGGCCGCGCGCCGAGGCGACGCCGGCGACGGAGGACTGGCCGCCGGCCCGCATCAGCCGGGAGTTGGGCAGCTCGTGGAGCACGGTGGGCGCCGCCCCGTGGTGCCGGTTGCCCGCGATGCCGCCCAGGCTGTCGGGCGCCTCGGGCAGCGCGTCCGGGTCCGGCGGCGCGGGGCGCGGCGGCAGGATCGAGCGGAGCCTGGGCTCCTCCGCCTCCGGCAGCCCGAGGTGGAAGTCCACGTCCAGCGGCCCGCTCATCCAGCGCTCGTACGCCTCGCGCAGCGTCAACCCGCTGACGCGGCGCACCAGTTCGCCGGCCAGCGCGCCGACCGTCACCGCGTGGTAGCCGAACGCCGCGCCCGGGTGCCAGTACGGCGGGTGGCCGGCGAGGCGTTCGGCGATCGCCGCGTCGTCCGCCAGCTCCTCGGGGGTGAAGCCCCCGGCGACGCCGATCGCGCCGGCCTGGTGGTTGAGCAGCTGGTGCACGGTGATCGCGCCCTTGCCGTGGGCGGCGAACTCCGGCCAGTAGTGCCGGACCTCGCGCGCCACGTCCAGCTCGCCCCGGCTCACCAGCAGGGCCACCACCAGGAACGCGGCGCCCTTGGACGAGGAGAGGACGCCGGTCAGCGTGGACCCGTCGAACGCCGGCCCGCCCCAGAGGTCAACCTCAAGACGGCCGTCCCGGTAGACCGCCAGCTGGGCGGCGTGCTCGGGGTCGGCGGCCAGCACCGCGTCGAACTCCGCGCGCAGCGCGGCGAACGCCTCGCTCGCCGTGCCGCGCGAGGCCGGCGTCGTCTCCTCGTGGGTCATCTCTCACCTCGCCTCTCGGTGGGGGGTGTTCACAGCCGTCCCGCGCCGGCGCGCAGGTCGAGAAGCAGCGGGATCAGCAGCGGGTGGTGCAGCTCACGGCGGAGCGTGGGCACCCAACCGGCGTCGTCCCCCAGGGTGTTGGACGGGTTGGCCGCGTGGAAGGCGTCCAGCAGGTCGACGGGCCGCCCGTTGACCAGGTTCCCGCGCTCGGTCATCGCGGTGTCCGCCGTCCACTGGTGGATCACCCGGTCCGGGGTGATCCCGCGCGGCAGGGTGATCGCGTTGTACTCGGCGACCAGCGCGGACTCGATGCCGATGCCCCAGCTGTAGCCGTAGCGGGAGCCGGCGTCCTGCCGATAGTGGTTGTTGTAGGCGTCCACCTGGCCGTAACGGACGCGCGGCGCGCGCTCGTTGACGTTGTGGAACAGGTTGTGGTGGAACGTCGTCCGCAGCCTGCCCCGGTCGTCGGCCGAGGCGGAGTCGCTGTTGCCGAGCAGGATCGTCTTGTCGTGGTCGGTGAAGACGTTCCAGCTGACGGTCACCAGGTCGGCGCCGCGCACGATGTCCAGCTGGCCGTCGTGCTGCTGGAACAGCATCCCGAAGTACTCGGGCTGCTCGGCGTCGGGCCGGCGGCCGTCGGTGAACGTGTTGTGGTCCACCCACACATGGCGGGAGCCGTAGACGACGACGCTGTCGTACTCGGAGTTCCAGTTGCCGGTGTCGCCGTCGGTCGGGTCCCACTGCGGGAAGCAGTCGAAGGTGTCCTCGAAGGTGAGGTTGCGGACGATCACGTTCTCCACGCCCCTGATGTCCAGGGTGGCGCCGAGCAGCGTGGCGTCCGAACCGACGCCCACGATGGTGGTGTGGGAGGGAACGGACAGCAACACCCGTTCCCGCTGCGCCTCGGCTGAGGCCAGCCTGGCGTCCTCCAGCGGCCCGCTGGGCTCGTTCTCCCAGCCCCAGGTCTCGGGGTCGTAGGCGTCGAGGTAGGCGTCCAGGGTGTAGCCGTCCCTGGCGTAGTCGGCGCACTCCAGCGGGTTGCCGGCGTCGTCGGCGTTGGCGTCGATCGCGCCGGCGACGCGGATCACGCGGGGCGCGTCGCCGGGTTCGGCCAGGGCTGCGGCGAGTTCGGCGCGGTCGGTGACCGTGGTGACGCGGTCGGGCGCGGCGCCCGAACCGCCGGTGACGCCGCCCTCGGCGGAGCCCCAGCCGTCGCCGGCGGGCAGGGTGGCGTGGTCGAGCCGGCTCGGCTTCCCGGCGGGGGCCGCCGTGGCGGACGGCTGGCCGGGCAGGGCCGTGAGGGCGAGGGCGGCGCAGCCGGCGAGGGCGACTCCCGCGACCGCCCGGGGTCTGGAGGTGCGAAGGCTGACGGGGGACATGGCGGCTCCTTGGGAACGGGATGGGGTGGACGAACGGGGGTGCGGGGGCGGGGAGTCGGGGGCCGGCCCAGGAGCGGCCCGCCCCCGCCCCCCCCCCCCACACCGGGGGAGCCCGGTTCCACC
>NZ_RFFJ01000352.1 GCF_003696235.1 Streptomyces triticirhizae | reverse complement strand
GGTCAACGCGCCCGGTGGGCGCGCCCGCTCGTGTCCGGTCGGCGCCTCGCGCCGGCCGGCCTCGTGGCGTGCCTGGCCGCGCTGCTCATCTCGTGGGCCGCGCCGGGCGCGGCCCACGCGGCGGCCGTCGCCGACGGCGAGACCGCCTACCGCTACTGGTCGTTCTGGACCGGAGACGCCGACGGCGCGTGGGTCTACGCCGACGAGGGGCCGGGGACGCTCCGGCCGGCGGCCGGCGATCTGGTCGGGTTCAGGTTCGGGGTCAGCGGCGAGCGGGACGACCGGACAGCGCCGCGCGACGCCGGGGACTTCGCCGCGATCTGCGGGGCCGAGCCCGCGGAGCCCAGCGTCGCGCTGGTGCTGGACTTCGGCACGGCGGCCGACGCGCCCGGCGGTGCCACGCCGCCGGAGCGGCGCGCCGAGTGCGTGCCGCTGCCGGGGCGCGCGACGGTCGCTGAGCTGCTCGCTGAGGTCGCGCCGCCGCTCCGCTACGACCAGGCCGGGCTGCTGTGCGGCATCGCCGGCTATCCGGAGCGCGGCTGCGGCGAGGAGGTCGGCGCGACGGACGAGGCGAACGAGGCGAACGAGGCGGCCGGCGGCGGCGGTTCGGTCGGCGTTCCGCTGCTGGTCGGGGTCGGGGCGGTCGCGCTGCTGGGGCTGGCCGGCTGGGCGCGGGCCAGGCGCCGCAGGAGTTCCGCGGAGACCGATGACAGAGACCGATGACGATGCGCACCGTTGAGGCCCGGCGTGCCTAGGTCCACCGGCGCGGGCCGGCTGCGCGCGCCCGTCGCGCACCGGAGCAACGCCCTGCACGCCGGCGCGTGGTGGCTGTGGGCGCTGGGCCTGGCGACCGGCGCGTCCCGGACCACCAATCCGCTCCTGCTGGGGCTCGTGGTGGCGGTCGCCGGCTATGTGGTGGCGGCCCGGCGCACCGACGCGCCGTGGGCGCGCGCCTTCGGCTTCTTCCTGGTGCTGGGCGCCGTGGTGGTGGCGGTGCGGGTGCTCTTCGCGCTGCTGTTGGGCTCGCCGATCGGCGGGACCACGGTGCTGGTGACCCTGCCCGAGGTGCCGCTGCCGGACTGGTTGGCGGGGGTGCGGCTGGGCGGCCGGGTGACGGCGGAGGCGCTGTACTTCGCGTTCTGTGACGGGCTGCGGCTGGCCGCCCTGTTGATCTGTCTGGGCGCGGCCAACGCGCTCGCCGACCCGGCGCGGCTGCTGAAGTCGCTGCCGGGCGCGCTCTACGAGATGGGAGTCGCCGTGGTGGTGGCGATGCAGTTCGCGCCCCGGCTGGTGGCCGACCTGGTGCGGATGCGCGCGGCGCAGCGCCTGCGCGGGCGTGCGGACCGGGGCGCGCGCTCCCTGGTGCGGGTCGCGCGACCGGTGTTGGAGGGCGCGTTGGAGCGTTCGGTGGCGCTGGCGGCCGCGATGGACGCCCGGGGCTATGGGCGAACGGCCGCCGTGCCGAACGGCGTTCGCCGGGCCACCAACGCGCTGCTGTTGGGCGGGCTGCTGGGCGTCTGCGTCGGCTCCTACGGGTTGCTCTCCGCCGAGGGCGCGGGCTTCGGGCTTCCGTTGCTGCTGGTGGGCGCGGTGGCGGCGGCCGTCGGGCTGTGGCTCGGGGGACGACGCAGCCCGCGCACCCGTTACCGCCCGGACCGTTGGGGCGCGCGGGCCTGGCTGGTCGCCGGCGCGGGAGCCGTGGTGGCGACCGGCGTGATCCTGGCCGCGCGCGCCGACCCGGGCGCCCTGGCGCCCTCGGCCGTGCCGTTGACCGCGCCCACGCTGCCGCTGGGCGCGGCCTGCGCGGTGCTGGTCGGGCTGCTGCCGGCGCTGGTCGCGCCCGTTCCGGCCCCGGGCGGGGCGGCGCGTGGAACGAGGGACGGACGCGGGGAGGGCGCGGCGTGATCCGGTTCTCCTCGGTCTCGGTGCGGTACGCCGAGGACGCGCCGCCGGTGCTGGCCGGGGTCGATCTGACGGTGCCCGAGGGCGAGTTGTGCCTGCTGGTGGGGCCCTCGGGGGCGGGCAAGTCGACGTTGCTGAACGCCGTGTCCGGGCTGGTGCCGCACTTCACCGGCGGGGTGCTCGGCGGCACGGTGACGGTCGCCGGCCGGTCGACGGCCGACCATCCGCCGCGCGAGCTGGCCGACGTGGTGGGCACGGTGGGCCAGGACCCGTTGGCGCACTTCGTGACCGAGACGGTGGAGGACGAACTCGCCTACGGCATGGAGTCGTTGGGGGTGCCGCCCGATGTGATGCGGCGGCGGGTCGAGGAGACGCTGGACCTGCTGGGCCTGGCCGAGCTGCGCGACCGGCGGCTGGACTCGCTCTCCGGCGGGCAGCGGCAACGGGTCGCGATCGGCTCGGTGTTGACCCCGCACCCCAGGGTGCTGGTGTTGGACGAGCCGACCTCGGCGCTTGACCCTGCGGCGGCCGAGGAGGTGCTGGCGGTCCTCCAGCGGCTGGTGCACGACCTGGGGACCACGGTGCTGCTGGCCGAGCACCGGCTGGAGCGGGTGGTGCAGTACGCGGACTCGGTGCTGCTGCTGCCGGGTCCCGGCCGCGCGCCGGTGTGGGGCCCGCCGGCCGAGGTGTTGGAGCGTTCCCCGGTGCGGCCGCCGGTGGTGCGGCTGGCCGAGGTGGCGGGCTGGTCGCCCGTTCCGCTCTCGGTG
>NZ_RFFJ01000351.1 GCF_003696235.1 Streptomyces triticirhizae | reverse complement strand
CCGGCGCGTAGGGCCCGGCCGGGGGCGTGGCCTGGAACCCGCCGCCCAGCGTGGCCTGTTGGCTGGCCGGCGTCGCCCCGCCCTGCGGGAAGCCGTACCCGGCGGAGGCGGGCGGGGTCCCCGGGTAGCCGTACCCGGCGGAGGCGGGCGGGGTCTGCGGATAGCCGTACCCCGGCTGCCCCGGCTGGCCCTGCGGCGGAACGGCGGGGGAAGACGGCGGGGTGCGGGGGTCGCTCTCACCCGCGTCGGGCGCGGGCGTGCCATACGAAGGGGTGCCGGAGGGCGGGGCCGGGGGCGGCACCGGCGGCCCGAAGCCGCCCTGCTCGGCGGAGGGCTGCTCGGGCTGCTCCCCCGGCGGGCCGGGAGGCTGGTTCGGTGGCGGCGGCTGAGACATCGTTCCCCCTGGGCCGGACAGTCACTGGGACTTCGGGCGCTCTTGCCCGACTTGTGCGGACAAGACCGCGATGGCAGCGGTCGCGCACACGGTTCCTCTTTCTATCACCGGACTCCGACAGTGCCGGGCCCGGTTGCGGTTCCGCGACAGCCGTGACCGGCCCGCAACCAAAAGGTGGCGCCGATGGGATGAGAAGGGGGAGGGAAAAGCGAAAGGGAACGAACCGACGCCGCTCAGACCTCGCCCTCTTCGGCCAGTTCCAGCCAGCGGGTCTCCAACCGGTCCCGCTCCTGGGAGACTTCCCGCAACCGCGCGTCGAGTTCCGCGACCCGGGAGAAGTCGGTGGCGTGCTCGGCCATCTCGGCGTGCAGCTCACCCTCCCGCGCGCCCAGCTTGTCCAACTGCCGCTCGATCCGCTGGATCTCCTTCTGGGCGGCCCGGGAGAGCTGGGCCGGCTTGGCCGCCGGCCGCTCCGTCGAGGGTGCGCTCGACCTGGCCGCGTCCGCCGCCGACTCCCGCAACCGCGCCCGGCGTTCGAGGTACTCGTCGACGCCGCGCGGCAGCATCCGCAGCGCGCCGTCCCCGAGCAGCGCCCAGACCGTGTCCGTGACCCGCTCCACGAAGTAGCGGTCGTGGCTGATCACCACGAGCGAGCCGGGCCAGCCGTCCAGCAGGTCCTCCAGCTGGGTCAGCGTCTCGATGTCCAGGTCGTTGGTGGGCTCGTCGAGGAAGAGGACGTTGGGCTCGTCCATCAGCAGCCGCAGCAGCTGGAGCCGGCGGCGCTCGCCGCCGGAGAGGTCGCCGACCGGCGTCCACTGGCGCTCCTTGCCGAAGCCGAAGCGCTCACAGAGCTGGGAGGCCGTCATCTCCCGGCCCTTCCCCAGGTCCACGCGGGAGCGCACGCTCTCCACGGCCTGCAACACCCGCCAGGCCGGGTCGAGTTCGGCGACCTCCTGGGAGAGGTACGCCAGCCGCACCGTCTTCCCCACGGTGATCCGGCCCCCGGTCAGCAGCGGGGAGTCCTCGCCCCACGCCGTCTCGGCCAGCGCGCGCAGCAGCGAGGTCTTGCCCGCGCCGTTCACGCCGACCAGGCCGACCCGGTCCCCCGGGCCCAGCTGCCAGGTGAGGCGGGTCAGCAGGGTCCGCCCGCCGTCGCCCTCGGCGCCGACCCGGACGGTGACGTCCTCCAGGTCGAAGACGGTCCTGCCGAGCCGGGCGCTGGCGAAGCCCATCAGCTCGGCGCTGTCCCGGGGCGGCGGCACGTCGGCGATCAGCTCGTTGGCCGCCTCCACGCGGAACCTGGGCTTGCTGGTGCGGGCCGGGGCGCCGCGCCGCAGCCAGGCCAGCTCCTTGCGGACCAGGTTCTGCCGCCTGGCCTCCTCGCTGGCCGCGATCCGCTCCCGCTCGGCGCGGGCGAAGACGTAGTCGCTGTAGCCGCCCTCGTAGCCGTGGACGGTGCCGTGCTGCACGTCCCACATCCGGGTGCAGACCCGGTCGAGGAACCAGCGGTCGTGGGTGACCACCACCAACGCCGAACGCCGGCCGGCCAGATGGGCGGCGAGCCAGGAAATGCCCTCCACGTCGAGGTGGTTGGTCGGCTCGTCCAGCACGATCAGGTCCTGCTCGGCGATGAGCAGCTTCGCGAGGGCGATCCGGCGCCGCTCGCCGCCGGAGAGCGGGCCGATCACGGTGTCCAGCCCCTGCGGGAAGCCGGGCAGGTCGAGCCCGCCGAACAGGCCGGTGAGCACGTCCCGCACCCGGGCGTCGCCGGCCCACTCGTGGTCGGCCAGCTCGCCGATGACCTCCTGGCGGACGGTGGCCCGCGGGTCGAGCGAGTCGTGCTGGGTGAGCACCCCGAGGCGCAGCCCGCCGGAGTGCGTGACGCGGCCGTCGTCCGGCGGCTCCTGCCGGGCGAGGAGGCGGATCAGGGTGGTCTTGCCGTCGCCGTTGCGGCCCACCACGCCGATCCGGTCGCCCTCGTTGACGCCGAGGGAGACCCCTCTCAGCAGCTCTCGGGTCCCGTAGACCTTGCTGATGGCTTCGAGGTTGACCAGGTTCCTGGCGCCTCGGGCGGTGGTGCTGGACGGCGCCGACCTGGCGGTCCTGGACGGTTCAGGCATGGGAGTCGATGGTAGTCGCCCCGGCGGCCGGCCCGGTCGTCGCGCGGGCGGCGCGGCAGTGGCCGGAGGCCGCCAGCGTCGCGGCGATGGCGGCGGCGGCCTCGGCGTCGGCGGCCAGGAAGGCGCAGCTGGGCCCGGAGCCTGAGACCAGGCCGGCGA
>NZ_RFFJ01000350.1 GCF_003696235.1 Streptomyces triticirhizae | reverse complement strand
CGGCGCCCGAGTCCGCGCCCGAGCCGGCGCCGGCGCCCGATCCCGGTGTCGCGGGGCCCGGGCGCGGGCAGGCGCGCATAGGGTCACGCCCATCGCGGGGCGCGGCGGGCGCGCCCGCCGCGGGCGAGGGAGGTCCGATGGAACGGCTGAGACGGCTTCCCTGGGTGGGCCCGGTCGTGGACTGGTTCCTGCGGAGCCGGATCTGGCGCGTCTACCAGCATCTCGACCGGCGGCACTGGACCCGGCTGGCCGCCGCCATCACGTTCACCAGCTTTGTCGCGCTCTTCCCCGTGCTGGGCCTCACGGCCGCCGTCAGCGGCCTGCTGCTCGACGACCGACGGCTGGACGACATCGAGTCCTGGCTGGCCGACCAGGTGCCCGGCATCTCCGAACAGCTCGACCTCGGCGCGCTCTTCGACCACGCCGGCACCATCGGCGTGGTCTCGCTGCTGCTGGTGCTGCCCACCGGCGCCGCCTGGATCGACGCGCTGCGCGGCTGCCTGCGCGCCGTCTGGGACCTCGCCGAACCCGACGACAACATGGTGCTGCGCCGCGCCAAGGACGTCGGGGTGCTCGCCGGGCTCGGCGCGGTCACCCTGGTCTCGCTGGGCGTCTCCGCGCTCGGCCAGTCCCTGCTCCACCTCGCCGGCCGGGAGTTGGACGGCCTGACCTGGCTGGTGCAGCTGGGCGCCTACGCGGTCGCGACCGGCGTCACCTTCCTGCTGCTGCTCTACGTCCTGGTCTGGCTGCCCGGCGTCCGCCCGCCGCGCCGCGCCACGGTGGCGGCCTGTCTGCTGGGCGCGGTCGGCATGGAGCTGCTGAAGCTGCTGCTGGGCGGCTATCTGACCGAGGTCGCCGGCCGCACCATCTACGGCGCCTTCGGGGTGCCGGTGGCGCTGCTGCTGTGGATCAACATGGTCGCCAAGCTGCTGCTGGGGTGCTGCGCCTGGACCGCCACCGCCGTCAGTCCGCCGGATCGTCCCGACGCCGACGCGTTGGAAGCGACACCGGCAGCGGATGACGACGGTGGAACACATACGCCGCCACCGCAAGCACCGCCAGGCCGCCGGCCGTGATCGTGAGGACCAGCGGCCCGCTCGCCGAGTCCGCGTCGCCGCCGGCGCCCGCCGCGCCGGCCGGGCCGTCGCGTTCCGCCTCGTCGGCGTTCTTGCCGTCCGCGCCCGAGGAGGAGCCGTCCGCCTCGCCCTCCTCGCCCTCGGCGGGCAACTCGCTGAGCGGCCTGACCAGTTCGCCCACCGGCTCCACCCGGTCGGCGGCCGCGAAGCCCCAGTCGAGCAGCGCGGCGGCCTCCCGGTAGACGGCGAGGTTGTCGTCGTCCGACGGGTCCATCACGGTCACCAGCAGCACCCGGTCGTCGCGTTCGGCGACCCCGGTGAACGTGTAGCCGGCCTCGGAGGTGTAGCCGTTCTTGACGCCGGCGATCCCGGGGTAGGGGTCGAGCCCGGGGGCGCCGACCAGCAGCCGGTTGGTGTTCTGGATCTCGTAGGTCTCCCGGTCCTCGCCCTCGCCCTCCCCGGGGAAGTCGGCCGAGGGGGTGGCGGCGTACTCCCGGAAGTCCGCGTGTTGGAGGCCGGCGCGGGCGAAGAGCGTCAGGTCGTAGGCGGAGGAGAGCTGGCCGTCCGCGTCGTAGCCGTCCGGGTTGACCACATGGGTGTCCAACGCCTGGAGGTCGGCGGCCCGTTCGTTCATCTCCGCGACGGTGGCCTCCTTGCCGCCGTTCATCGCGGTCAGCGCGTACACCGCGTCGTTGCCGGAGGCGAGGAAGACGCCGCGCCACAGGTCCTCGACGGTGTAGGTCTGGCCGTCGGCGACGCCGACCGCGCTGGAGCCGGCGCCCAGCTCGGTGAAGTGCTCCGGCTCGGCCCGGTAGGTCGCCTCCCGGTCCAGCTTGGGCAGCACGGTGTCGGCGAAGAGCATCTTGATGGTGCTCGCCGGCGGCAGCCTGCGGTGCGCGGCGTGCGCCGCGAACACCTCGCCGGTCTCCGCGTCCGCCACGATCCAGGACTTGGCGGTCAGCTCGTCGGGCAGCTCGGGCGCGCCGTCGGCGAGGTGCACGGCCGTTCCGGAGCCGGCCAGCTCGGCTCCGCCGACGGTCTCGCCACCGGCGGGCGGGTCCTCGGCGGCGGCCGGGGTGGGGATCAGCAGGGTCGGGGCCAGTGCCCCGACGGCAGCAAGGACCGCCGCACGAACGGAGATCCGACAAGAGGACGAACGATTGAACGGCACACGGTGAACCTATCGCTGTCGCCCGGCGTCCGTGCCAGCGGAGCGGCGCAAACCGGTGAACGCGCGGGGGCGTGGACCGGCGGGCGGCCTTCGAGGGCGACCGGTCCGGTCGCCCATACTTGAACGCGGACTGGGGTGCGGACCGTGAGGGTCCCTCGCTTCGGGGTCCATCGCCTTTCGGGAGGGGTTCTTTGTGTTGAGCGTCGTGGCCGTCGTGGTCATGGCTCTGGTGGCCTGCGCGGTAGTGGGCGGCGTCCACTGGTATCTGTGGCGCCGCCTGGTGCGGGACGTGACCAGGCCGGGGAGCCGCTACCGGCGGCTGGGCGGCTGGGCCCTGGGGGCGTTGGCCGTGCTGATGGCGGCGGCCGCGGGTGGCGGGCAGGCGGGGCTGCCGTTCGCCGCGCACCGGGTGTTGGCCTGGCCCGGCTTCCTGTGGGCGGCCGCGCTGCTCTATCTGCTGCTGGCGCTGCTGGTCGGCGAGGTGGTGCGCTTCGCGCTGCTGCGCCGGGGCCGGCGGCGCGGGGCGGCCGCCGAGCCGGCCGCGCCGGAGCCCGAGCCGGC
>NZ_RFFJ01000035.1 GCF_003696235.1 Streptomyces triticirhizae | reverse complement strand
GAGGAGCGGCCGGCCGGCCCGCCGGGCCGCTCCGCCTCGGCGGCCTCCGGCCGGCCCGCGCCCCGGGCGGCGTCGGCGGCCTCGATCGCCCGCTGTGCCTCCAAATGGCGCCGCAGCCAGTGCTCCGTGCTGCTCACATGCATCAGCGCGGTGGCCTGCGCCAGCGCCGCGTCGCCCGCCGCCAGCGCCTGGTAGATGGCCTCGTGCTCCGCGAGGGTCCGCTCCGAGGCGTGCTCGTCGACCAGCGCACGCCAGATCCGGCCCCGCAGCGTTCGCCCCGAGATCCCGTCCAGCAGCGAGACCAGCGTCTCGTTGCCCGTCGCCGCCAACACCGCCCGGTGGAACGCCGCGTCGTGCTGGACCAGCAGCTCAACGTCGTCCCTTGCGGCGCGCATCGCCTCCAGCTCCCCGGCCACCACGGCCAGCGCCTCCGGGGTCATCCGCTGGGCCGCGAGTCCGGTGGCCACCGGCTCGAACAGCCGGCGGGTCTCGGTGAGTTCGAGCAGGGTCTCGCCGTGCAGCAGCTCGACGGCCACCGCCAGCCCCTCCAGCAGCAGCCGGGGTTGCAGGCTGGTGACATAGGTCCCGTCGCCCCGGCGGATCTCCAGCACCCGGGCCACCACCAGGGCCTTGACGGCCTCGCGCATCAGGTTGCGCGACAGGCCGAGTTCGGCCGCCAGCTGTTGCTCCGGGGGCAGCTTGGCACCCGGAGGGAGCGCGCCGGACCGGATCAGCTCCCGGATGCGGGTGATGGCGTTGTCGGTCAGCGACATCTGCTCAACCTCGCAAGGGCCTTGGACGCCAGGACCCTAACAGAAAGATCCCACCTTCGGCGAGAGGGTGTGATGTCCTGTGCCCCGAGGAACGTTTGTTGAGTCCGGTAACCAGCGGCGTTGTGGCCAGGGCTGGACGGCGGGGACCGTCGGGCCTATCAATAGATCCCATGTCTTGGCTCTCTCCGGGGGTGGAGCCGCCGCCCCCGGAGCCCCGGGACACGACAACCACCACCACCAGCCCGGCAGGCCCCATGACTGAGCAGATCGTCTCGTTGGACGTCTCGGACGTCCGGTTCCCCACCTCACGGGAGCTGGACGGCTCCGACGCCATGAATCCCGAACCCGACTACTCCGCCACCTATGTCACGATCCGCACCAGCGACAGCGCCCAGGGCCACGGCCTCGCCTTCACCGTCGGTCGGGGCAACGAGGTCCAGGCCGCCGCCGTCGCCGCGCTGAGGCCCCTGGTCGTCGGCCGGTCGGTCGCCGAACTCCTCGCCGATCCGGGGGCGTTCAACCGCGAACTGGTCGGCGACAGCCAACTCCGTTGGCTCGGCCCGGCCAAGGGCGTGATCCACATGGCCGCCGCAGCCGTCGACAACGCCCTCTGGGACCTCGCCGGCCGGCTCGCCGGCAAGCCGGTGTGGCGGCTGCTCGCCGAGATGAGCCCCGAACAGCTCGTCTCCCTCGTCGACTTCCGCTATCTACGGGACGCCCTCACCCCCGAGGAGGCGCTCGACATCCTGCGGGGCGCCGCCCCCGGGCGCGAAGAGCGCACCAGGCGCCTCCTGGAGCGCGGCTTTCCCGCCTACACCACCACCCCCGGCTGGCTCGGCTACACCGACGAGAAGCTCGTCCGGCTCGCCAGGGAGGCCGTGGCCGACGGCTTCCGCCAGATCAAGCTGAAGGTGGGGGCCGACGCCGAGGCCGATCGGCGGCGGCTGAGCCTGGCGCGGGAGGCCGTGGGCCCCGACGTTCGCATCGCCATCGACGCCAACCAGGCGTGGGGCGTGGCCGAGGCCATCGACTGGCTGCGCCCGCTGGCGCCCCTCGATCCCTACTGGATCGAGGAACCCACCTCGCCCGACGACATCATGGGCCACGCCGCCATCCGCCGCGCCGTCGCCCCGATCCGGGTGGCCACCGGCGAACACTGCCAGAACCAGGTGATGTTCAAGCAGCTGCTCCAGGCCGGGGCGATCGACGTGCTCCAGCTCGACGCGTCCCGCGTGGCCGGCGTCACGGAGAACGTCGCGATCCTGCTGCTGGCCGCCAGGTTCGGCGTCCCCGTGTGCCCGCACGCCGGTGGCGTGGGCCTGTGCGAGATGGTGCAGCACCTCGCCATGTTCGACTATGTGGCGGTCAGTGGGACCACCGAGAACCGGGTCATCGAGTATGTCGACCACCTCCACGAACACTTCACCGCTCCGGTCACCCTGCGTGATGGACACTACCTCGCGCCACTGACACCGGGCCTCGGCGCCGAGTTGCGCCCCGAGTCGGTCGCCGCGCACCGCTACCCCGAGGGCCCCGTCTGGAGGGAGCTTCCGTGACCGCCGACCCGACCCCGTCGACCGACCCGACCCCGCCCGCCGACCCCAGCCCCGCACCGCCCGAGGCCGGGCGCCCGTTCGCCGGCCTGACCGCCCTGGTCACCGGCGGCGCCTCCGGCATCGGCCTGGCCACCGCCACGCTGCTGTCCGAACGCGGCGCGCGCGTCGCCTGCCTCGACCTCAACCCCGAGGTGCCCCAGCCGCTGCTCGGCCTGTCGGCCGACGTGACCGACGACGCCTCGGTGCGGCGGGCGGTGTCGGCCGCCGCCGAGGCGCTCGGCGGCGTGGACATCCTGGTGAACAACGCGGGCATCGGCGCCGCCGGCACCATCGAGGACAACCCGGACGAGGAGTGGCACCGGGTTCTCGACGTCAACCTGTTGGGCGTCGTGCGCGTGACCCGCGCCGCGCTGCCCTGGCTGCGCCGCTCCCCGGCCGCCGCGATCGTCAACACCTGCTCGGTCGCGGCCACCACGGGGCTGCCCGACCGCGCGCTCTACTCGGCGACCAAGGGCGCGCTGTTGGCCCTGACCAGGGCCACGGCGGCCGATCTGCTGCCGCAGGGCATCCGGGTCAACTGCGTCAACCCCGGCACCGTCGACACCCCCTGGGTGGGACGGCTGCTGGCCGCCGCCGACGACCCGGCGGCGGAACGCGCGGCGCTGGAGGCGCGCCAGCCGACCGGGCGCCTGGTCGCCGCCGTCGAAGTGGCCGAGGCCATCGCCCAGTTGGCCGGCCCCGGCGCCGGCGCGGTGACCGGCACCGCGCTCCCCGTTGACGGCGGAATGCACAGCCTGCGCCTGCGCACGCCCCGCTGAGCGCGCGCCCCCGGGGCCCGCACGTCCCGGGGGACACGGCGTAACGCTGTTGCCCCATCCCGACCGAGCCGGTGGGATGGGCGGATGACCACCAAGCGGATGACCACCAGAGGGAACGCCGGCGCCGACGCCGGCCCGGACGCCGCGACCGCCGACCACATCGCGCGCAACCGAACCCACTGGGACGAGGAACGCGCCGCCTACCACGCCCCGTTGGCCCGGGCCCACTGGGAGCAGCGCGAGCCCACCTGGGGCCTGTGGGCGACCCCCGAGTCCCGGGCCCGGCTGATCCCCGAGGACATCTCCGGTCGGGATGTGGTCGAACTCGGCTGTGGAACGGGTTATGTGTCCGCCTGGCTGGCCAGAATGGGAGCACGCCCGGTCGGAGTCGATCTCTCGGCCGCGCAGTTGGCGACCGCCCGCGCCCTGCGGGCCGAATTCGGCCTCGACATCGCCCTGTTGCTCGCGGACGCCGAGCGGGTGCCGCTGCGCGACGGCCGGTTCGCGCTGGCGATCAGCGACTACGGGGCCTCGCTCTGGTGCGACCCGTACCGCTGGATACCCGAGGCCGCCCGGCTGCTGGAGCCGGGCGGGCGGCTCGCGTTCAGCCGGCGCTCCCCGTTCTTCGCGGCCTGCCGGCCCGAGGACGGGCCGGCGGAGGAGCGGCTGCTGCGGCCCTACTTCGGCGGTCACCGGCTGCCGCACGGTGGCGGCGTCGAGTTCACGCTCCCGCACGGCGACCTGGTCCGGCTGCTGCGGGAGAACGGCTTCACCGTGGACGACCTGATCGAGGTCCCGGCGCCGGGGGCCGGCGCGCGCGACTACCCGGAGGTCACCGCGTCCTGGGCCAGGCGGTGGCCCAGCGAGGAGCTGTGGAAGGCCACCCTCACCGGCTGAGGCCACCTTCACCGGCTGAGGCCACCCTCACCGGCTGGGGAACGGGCGCCGGGCGGGCGGAGCGTCAACTCTCCCGCCACCCCAGCTTGGTCAACTGGTTTCTGGCGTCCTCCGCGACCTCCTCGTCGGCGACGACGTCGTAGTGGGCGGCGACGATCCGGCTGCGCGAGGCGAAGTCGCGTCGGCCTCCCGTCATCGCCTGGCCCACGAAGCCGAAGATCGCCCCGAAGACCGCGCCATAGACCACACCGCTGAGGATCAGCAGCACGACGCTGGCCCCGCTCTCCGCGAAGAGCGACAGCAGCAGTCCCACCAGCAGGCCGAACCAGGCGCCGGCCCCGGCCCCCGCGCCGGCCGCCCGGCCTCGGGTGAGCCGGCCGAGCACCGTCTCCACCATGCGCAGGTCCGTGCCCACGATGGCGGTTCGCTCCACGGGGAAGCGGTTGTCGGAGAGGAAGTCCACGGCCCGCTGGGCGCGCGGGTAGTCGGGATAGGAACCCACCACGGGCCGGCCGGCGGCCGCGCTCGCGTCCTCGACCGGGACCTGCTGGAACATCGACATCCGGGACATCGGACGGCTCCCTTCCGTTGCGCTTCCCGAACGCCCCGAGTACCCGCCCGCCGGCCGGACTACCCGGCCGACGGACCCCCGCGACTCCCCGGGGTCGGTCAGTCGCCCTCGGGCAGGGTGTAGCCGAACGTGTAGGGAACTTCCTTGGTACCCGCCCGGTAGACGAAGCCGCCCGCCCCGGTCAGCCCGGCCAGCTCGCCCGTGCCGCTGCCGGGCACCACGGTGAGTTCGCAGGTCACCGAGCCGTCCTCGGTGAAGGAGCCGCGCTCCTCCAAGACGAAGGTGCCGGTGCGGCCGTCCACCGTGCCGGTCAGCAGCTCAAGCCCGGTGAAGCTGCCCGCCCGCCCGTGGGTGTAGACGATCGCGTAGTCACAGACGGTGTCCGCCGCCTCCACGCCGCCGGAGAAGTGGTTGGTGACCGTGGCCTGGGCGAGCCGGGGCCCCTCGGCGCCCTCGGGGGTCAGCGCGCGCTCCTGCCAGTCGGCGAAGGAGAAGGTGCCGGTGAGCTGGTGTGCGTGGGTCGCGATGGCCTGGTCGATCGGGGTGCTGGGCACAGTCTCTCCTGGTCTCTTCCGAACTCATGACGTTCTGCCGAAACTGCGCGGAACTGCCCGTTCCGCGCTGTGCGGTGACCACTCTCATCGCTGTACCTGACATCTTCTGTCAGGTACAGCGGCACAATGAGAACCATGCGCGCGGACCGACTGCTCTCCCTCCTTCTGCTCCTCCAGAACCGGGGCCGGCTGACCGCCCCCGAACTGGCCGCTGAGCTGGAGGTGTCGGTGCGCACCGTCTACCGGGACATCGAGGCTCTCGCCGCATCCGGCGTCCCGGTCACCGCCGACCGGGGCCCGGCCGGCGGATACCGGCTGATGGAGGGCTACCGCACCCGGCTCACCGGCCTCACCGACGGCCAGGCCGAGTCGCTCTTCCTGGCCGGAGTCCCCGGCGCCGCCCAGGAGTTGGGGCTGGGCGCCGAACTCGCCGCCGCCCAGCTGAAGCTGCGCGCCGCGCTGCCCGCCGAGCTGGCCGCGCGCACCGAACGGATCACCCAGCGCTTCCATCTCGACGCCCCCGGCTGGTTCCGCGAGTCCGAGCCCGTTCCCCAACTGGCCGCCGTCGCCCGGGCCGTGTGGGAGCAGCGCCCCCTCCGCGCCCACTACCGGGGCTGGCGCGGCGCGGGCGAACGGGAGCTGCGACCGCTCGGCCTGGTCCTCAAGAGCGGCATCTGGTACCTGCTGGCGCTCCGCCACCGGCCGGAGGCGACGGGAGAGGACGAGGGGTCGGTGCGCGGCTACCGGGTGGCCCGCTTCGGCGAGGTGCGCCTGGGCGAGGAGCGCTTCGAGCGCCCGGCCGACTTCGACCTCGCCGCCCACTGGGCCGAGTCCACCCGCGCGCTGGAGGCCGCCCGCTACCGCCAGACGGCGCGGCTGCGGATATCGCCGCGCGCCGGGCGGCTGTTGACCATGCTCTACGGCGCGCCCGGCGCCCAGGCCATGGCCGAGGCCGCGCCCCCGGACGAGCACGGCTGGCGCGTCGTCGACCTGCCCGTGGAGTCCACGCGCATCGCCGTCGGCGACCTGCTGCGACTGGGCGACGAGGCCGAGGTGCTGGGGCCGCCCGCGCTGCGCACCGCCGTCGCCGAGGCGGTGCGCGGCCTGGCCCGCCGCTACGCCGACGAGCCCGCGCCCGACGGGCCCGCGCCCGAGGGCCCGGCGCCGGCCGGTCCCGCGTCGCCCGCCCCGACATCTGGCCGGAACCCGATGGCGTGACGCCGCCCCCCACGGCGCGAACCACCGACCGCACGCCCGGCGTTCCGGCGCTCGCCCCCGTGGACTGCCGCGCGGAGGGGCTCGTGCCCGTCACACCGCGCCGGTAGATTCCCGGCCATGGATGACGAAGCGCTGCTGCTCGTGATCGCGGTGGCCGCCACCGCGCTGGTCGCCCTCGTGTTGGGAGCGGCGCTGCGCGGCCGGCTGGCCACCCGCGCCCGCCGCCGCCAACAGAACTTCTTCGGGCTCCCCGACAACTCCGAGTGCCTGCTGGTCGTCGGCCGCGACACCACGGCCGACGGCGCGGTCGCCCGCAACGACGTGCTGGCGCTGCTGGAGCTGGCCGCCGTGATCAGGAACTCCGGCGCCACCGCCCAGCTGATATCCGGCGAGACCGCCCAACAGGGCTTCGGGGAGCGCACCGAGTTCTGCCTCGGCGGCCCCGTCGCCAACCGCCGCTCGGCGGCCCACCTCTCCAGCCTGCTGCCGGGCGTCCTGGTGAACACAGACGCCGAGGGGCCCGACCGCTGGGCCCTGCACATCGGCAGCGAGCGCTACCGACTCGACCCGGGCGTCGCCGAGTACGTCCTGCTCGCCCGGCTGACCGCCGGCGAGGGCGACCGCCCGGTCTTCCTGGCCTGCGGCCAGCGCTCGGTCACCAACCAGGCGGCCACCCGCTATCTGGCCAGGCACCACACGAGGCTGGCCCGCAAGCACGGCTCCTCCGGCACGTTCTGCCTGCTGCTCAAGGTCGTCAACTCCCAGGCATATGGCGCGGATGTGGTGGAACTGGTCGCCGACGTGACCAAGGCGGCCACCACCCGACCGCCGGGGCTCACCACCAGTAAGGAACTCTGACGCGGTGTGACGTAGCCTGTGCGAGCGGGTACGTACGCCTCGTGGCCGTGGAAGGGAGTTCCTGGATGGCCGACAGCCGGCCGATGTACCAGCGCATCGCGGACGATCTGCGTCGACAGATCGACGAGGGAGCCCTGCCTGTGGGGGCGCGCATCCCCTCCCGGGCCGAGCTGAAGCGGACCTACGGGGCCAGCGACCAGACCGTTGACCGCGCCGTGCGCGTCCTCAAGGCGGCGGGGTACGCCACCGGCCAGTTCGGGCGCGGGGTCTTCGTCAGCGACCGCGCCCCCATCGGCGCGCTGCTGCGCTCCACGGACGCCGTGGACTCCCCGCTGGCCGCCGGAGTCACCGCGCTGGTCGGCGAGTTGAGCGAGCAGCCCGAGATCACCTGGGAGGCGGTCTCCACGCCCACGGTCGCCCCGCCCGGCATCGCCGAGCGGCTCGGCGTGCCCCATGGGGAGCCGCTGATGTGCACCCAGTACGAGTACCTGGCCGACCGGCGGCCGCTGCAACTGTCCACCAGCTGGGAGCCGTTGGCCCTCACCGAGGGCACGGACGTGGCCTTCCCCGAACGCGGCCCCTACGCGCGGCGCGGGGTGCGCGGCCGGTTCGCCGCCATCGGAATCCGGGTGGTGCGGGCCCGCGAGGTCGTCGGCTCTCGGCCGGCGACGGGGGCCGAGGCTGAGGCCCTCGGCTGCTCGCCCGGCCAGTGCGTGACGGCCGTCGAACGCACCCACTACGACGCGGACGACCGCGCCGTGGAGACCTCGGACACCGTTGTCCCCGGGGACCGTTGGCGCCTGGAGTACACCATCGCGTTCGGCGGCTGAGGCCCACGGGCGGCCACGGCGGGCCCGCACGCGCGTCGCCGCGCCGCCGCCGTCAGTTCTCGGCCACCTCGGCGTAGACCTGCGACAGCTCGGGGGAGCCGGCCTCCGCCCACTCCCGGCCCACCTCCACCACGTCGACCCGCCGGCCCGAGGCCATCTCCACCACCGGGCGCCCGTCGGGACCCGGGCCCCAACGGGCCCCCGGCACGCACCGCACGATCACCGTGCCGAGGTACAGACCCGCGTCGTTAGCCAGCCACGGCAACTCCTCGGGGTCGTCCCGCCAGCGCGGCTTCAGCTGGTCGAGCGCCTCCAGTGAGACCGGGGTGTCGGCCAGGACGAGCCCCGCCCGCAGCGCCCGGTCCCGCAGCAGCTCGCACTCCGCGAGCAGCTCCGCCACCCCTTCGGTGTCCGACCAGGCGTCGGTCGCGGTGGTCGGCCGCCTACGCCAGTTGTCCAGGAAAGGGATGTTCATGACCCAAGGGTCGCACTCCGGACACCGAAGGGCGGCATCGGCGCGCGGTTCACGCCAGCCGACGGCACAACCACCACCCTTCGACGGCCACTTGACGCCTCCCGCGCGATCAGTCAGCGTCCAGCGCCAGGTCCACCACCACCGGCGCGTGGTCCGAGGCGCCCTTGCCCTTCCGCTCCTCCCGGTCCACATAGGCGTCCGAGACGGCGGCCGCGAACGGCGCGTTCCCGTAGACCAGATCGATCCGCATCCCCCGGTTCTTCGGGAAGCACAGCTGGCGGTAGTCCCAGTAGGTGAAGGGCCGCTCGTACTTCAACGGGCGCGGCACCACGTCGGTCAGCCCCGTGCTCCGCAGCTCGGCGAGCGCGGTGCGCTCCGCCTCCGTGACATGGGTGGCGCCCTCGAACTCCCCGATGTCCCACACGTCGTGGTCCGTCGGCGCCACGTTGAAGTCGCCGAGCACCGCGAACGGCACCGGGCCCGCCGCGTCCTTGGCGACCGTCTCCCGCAACGCCGAGAACCAGGCCAGCTTGTAGGCGAAGTGCGGATGGCCCACCTCGCGCCCGTTGGGCACATAGACCGACCAGACGCGCACCCCGCCGCAACTGGCCGCGACCGCGCGCGGCTCGGCCGAGCCGTTGAACGCCGGCCCGCCGGTCAGGCCCTGGGCCACGTCGGTCAGCCCGACCCGGGAGAGCACCGCCACCCCGTTCCACCGGCCGTCGGCGTGCACCGCCGCCTCGTAGCCGGCCGCGCGCAGCGGCTCCGCCGGGAAGGCGGTGGCGTCGCACTTCAGCTCCTGGAGGCACAGCACATCGGTCTGGCTCCGCTCCAGCCAGGCGAGCAGCCGCTCCAGCCGCACGGTGATCGAGTTGACGTTCCAGGTGGCGATGCGCATGACGGCTCTCTCGGAGATCGGTACGGGACGGACGGGACTGGTGAACGGGGCGGAACGAACGAGGCGGCGCCGGCCGGGACTTGGGCGGAGGCTACGCGAGGGAGACGGACTCGCCCGGGGCCAGCCGCGCGTACTCGGTGGGCCCGACGCCGGGGCCCTGGGGGCCCATGTTCCGTCCGTAGACGGTGAGGCCGACCTCGGAGAGCAGCCCGTCGTGCACGGCGAACGCCCGGCGCGGCGCCAGCTCGCGGACGTACTCCACCACCTCGGAGAACTTGCTCCAGGGCGCGGCCAGCGGCAGCAGCAGCGTGTCCACCGGGCGGCCCGGCACGGTGAACGCGTCGCCTGGGTGGAAGACGGAGCCGCCCTCGGCCGTGACCAGATAGCCGACGTTGGCCACGCGCGGCAGGTCCGGGTGGATCACGGCGTGCAGCTCGCCGTGCACCTCGACCGGGAAGCCGGCGACCTCCAGCGCGTCCCCGTCCCCGACCACCCGCACCCGGCCGGGGAACGCCCCCTCCAGCCGCTCGGCGACGGCGCGCGGGGCGTGGACGAGCAACCCGGGATCGGCCTCCAGCGCGGTGCGCAGCCGCCCCTCGTCGAAGTGGTCGGGATGCTCGTGGGTGATCAACAGCGCGTCCGCGCCCACCGCCGCGTCCGGCTCGCTGAACGCGCCGGGATCGATCACCAGCGTGCGCCCGCCCTCGGTGAGCCGCACACACGCGTGGCCCTTCTTGGTCAGCTCCATGCGGCCCATTGTGCATCGGAGCACTGACAGCCGCCGGGCTCGGCCCGGCGGCTGTCGGAGAGGACTCGGGGGCGCGCCGCTTCTCGGCCCGGCGGGCCCGGCGCGTCGGCCATCAGGGCTGCGCGCCGGCGCGCGCCTCGCGGCGGTTGTCGCGGAAGGCATAGACCCGGCGGCACATGGCGAAGAGCGGGATCACCGCGCCCAGCACCAGCTGGAGCGAGCAGGCGGTCTGGAGCATCAGCAGGCCGCCGGGGGCGTCGAAGGCCCACGCGGTCAGCAGCGCCATGCTGAGCACGATCCAGGAGAGCATCGCGACGGCCAGGGTGCCGCGCGGCTTGGGGTACTCGACCCGGCTCACCATCAGCCAGGCCACCCCGCCGATCGCCAGCAGCGTGGGCGTGAACGGCAGTTCCAGCAGGACGATCGAGACGACGGTCAGCGCGCCGAACGGGCTGGGCATCCCCTGGAAGACGCCGTCGGGCATCGTCACACAGGAGAATCGTGCCAGCCGCAGCACCACGGCCAGCAGCACCACCGTGGCGGCGAGCGCCGAGAGCGGCTCATGAACGTCGCCGACCACCATGCCCCAGACCAGCACGAAGTAGGCCGGAGCGAGACCGAAACTGATCAGATCGGAGAGGTTGTCCAGCTCCGCGCCCATCGGCGAGGCGCGCAGCTTCCGCGCGACCAGCCCGTCGAAGAGGTCGAAGACGGAGGCCAGCAGCATCAACAGCACGGCCGTGGCCGCGTTGTTGCGCACCACCCCCGCGTCCCCGCTGTTGGTCAGGTGCGGGATCAGCACGCCGGTGGTGGTGAAGTAGACGGCGAGAAAGCCGCAGGTGGCGTTCAGCAGGGTGAGGGTGTCCGCTATCGACAGCCGCATCGACAACGACATGGCGTCGTCGTCGGCGTCACCGCCCTCCTCGACGCCCACCCATCGTCGGGTGAACTTGCGGTCAATCACGGTCAAGACGAGTCACTCCCGCCGTCGTGCGTTGACCGACCTCGACGGCCGGCTCGATGCCCTCGGGCAGGTAGACGTCGACGCGGGAGCCGAAACGGATCAGCCCGACCCGCTCGCCCTGCTCGACCTTGCAGCCCTGCGGGACGTACGGCACGATCCGGCGGGCCACCGCGCCCGCGATCTGCACCATCTCCAGGTCGCCCAGCTCGCTGTCGAAGCGCCACACGACGCGCTCGTTGTTCTCGCTCTCCTTGTCGAACGCGGGGACGTAGCCGCCGGGGATGTGCTGCACGGAGGCCACGGTGCCGGAGACCGGCGCCCGGTTGACGTGGACGTTGAGCGGGCTCATGAAGATCGCCACCCGCGTCCTGCCGTCCGGCCAGTCGGTGATGGACTGCACCACCCCGTCCGCCGGGGAGATCACCCGGCCCTGGCCGATCTCGCGTTCCGGGTCACGGAAGAACCACAGCATTCCGGCGGCCAGCGCGGTGGTCGGCACGGCCACCGTCGCCCAACGAGCGGAGCCGCGCGCCTTGACCAGGCTGACGGCCGCGGTGGCGACCGTGGGGAACAGCCAGGCGGAGGCGCCTCGGGCCAGACGTACCCGGCCGCTGGGCAGAGAGGATGAGCGGTGAGGCATGAGAGACCTTCGTAGCGATGTGTGCCGCGCCCGTCAGAGGCGAGGCGGCTTGGTCCCGATGCTATAGGTCCACGGCGGTAACTCGGCAAGCCAGCGGGCTCATCGGGCGCGCGCGGTGGCTTCGGGACGTCGTTCGACGAACGGATGAAACGGATAATCCGCACGCGCTTTCCGGCGGTCCGCGAGGCCGGGAGGGTGGGCGTCGTTCCAAGATCGTCCCGGGGGCTTCGGCGCCCCGGGAAGCCTCTTGCCGCCGGTCAACCGGCCAGATGTGACGCTCCGCTCCCGCTCCGTCACGCGATCTCGTCTCCGTGTGGGGTGGGTTCGGACGATCGCTCCCCGGCGGACCGGAAATCCAAGGGAACTCCTGGTAATTCCCCCAAACTCCCGAAAAGTCCCGGAGAGATCCTCGAAACTCGCCCATGATCCCGCACACGGGGCTGGACCATCATTCGGCAAAGAATCGGCCGCCCGGCGCGCCGTCGCGCGATCGGCCCCGATATGGCCGAAACGCGCGGGGTGCGGCGGGCGCACCCGCGACGCCCGGCCGCCGCGCCCGGCCCGGCCGCCGGGTCAGCCCTCCGGGGGCGTGAAGACCGAGGTGCGCCGCAGCCCGGCGGCGCGGCCCTGCCCCGCCACCACCAGCGCCATCTTCCGGCTGGCCTCGTCGATCATCTCCTCGCCCAGCATCACCGCCCCGCGCGCCCCGCCCGCCGCCGAGGTGGCGTGGGCGTAGGCGTCCAGGATCAGCTCCGCGTGGTCGTAGTCCTCCTGGGACGGCGCGTAGATCTCGTTGGCCAGCTCGATCTGGTCGGGGTGGAGCACCCACTTCCCGTCGAAGCCCAGCGCCGCCGAGCGGCCGGCCGCCGCCCGGAAGCCGTCCGCGTCGCGGATCTGGAGGTAGGGCCCGTCGATCGCCTGGAGGCCGTGGGCGCGGGCGGCCAGCAGGATGCTCATCAGGATGTGGTGGTAGGCGTCGGCCGGGTAACCCGGCGGCTGCTCGCCCACCGCCAGGGTGCGCATCCGGATCGAGGCCATGAGGTCGGCGGGGCCGAAGACCAGCGTCTGGAGGCGGGGCGACGCGGCGGCGATCTCCTCCACGTTGAGCAGGCCCCGCGCGTTCTCCAGCTGGGCCTCGATGCCGATCCGCCCGACCGGCAGGCCCGTCGCCCGCTCGATCTGGGTGAGCAACAGGTCGAGGGCCACCACCTGTTGGGCGTCCTGCGTCTTGGGCAGCAGCAGGCAGTCCAGCCGGTCGCCAGCGCCCTCGACCACGGTGATCACATCGCGGTAGGTCCAGTGCGTCGTCCAGTCGTTGACCCGCACCGCGCGCACCCGGTCGCCCCAGTCGCCCTCGTTGAGCGCCTTCACCACCAGGGCGCGCGCCCCCTCCTTGGCGGCCGGGGCGCAGGCGTCCTCCAGGTCGAGGAACACCATGTCGGCGGGGAGTCGCTGGGCCTTCTCCAGGAAGCGCGGGTTGCTCCCCGGCACGGCGAGGCAGGAGCGGCGCGGCCGGACAACGGGCGGGGCGGCGTCGGTCATCGAGGGGTCCTCCAGCGAACGGGTGGCGGTGCTGCCGCCGTTGACGCGTCGACGATACGACGCGCCCCGCGCGCGGCCGGCTCAGCCCCGCTGGTCGAGCGCCCGCTCGATGGCGCGCATCACCTCGGGCAGCGGGGCGTCCGTGCGCGCCACCGTGACCAGGACCTCGCCGTCGGTGACCGCGCGCGGCGCGCCCGCGCGCTGCCCGGCGCTGGCCGGCAGGTCGCCGAACGCCCGCCGGACGATGGTGAACGCGTGGTCGAGGGCCGCCTCCACGTCCCCCTGCCCGTCCCGGCGCAGCCAGCGGCGCAGCACGTGGTTGTGCGCGGTGACCACGGCCGACGCGGCGACCTCGGCCAGCAGCGGCTCGTCGCCGAGGTGCGAGTGCTCGTCGTAGCGGCCCAACAGGTAACGGGTGAAGAGCCGTTCGTACCGCGAGACCGAGGCGATCTCCCGCTCCCGCAGGGCCGGCACCTCGCGGGTGAGGCGGTAGCGGGCCACCGAGAGGGAGGGCGAGGCGGCGTACATCCGCATCACCTCCTTGATCCCCCGGCAGACGGTGTCGATCGGGTTCTCCTGGGCGGGGGCGTCGAGCAGCACGGCCTCCACGCGCTCCAGGGTGTCGTCGTGGTCCGGGAAGATCGCCTCCTCCTTGGACCGGAAGTGCCGGAAGAACGTCCGCCGCGCGACGCCGGCCGTCGCCGCGATCTCGTCGACCGTGGTCGCCTCGTACCCCTTGGTCGCGAACAACTCCAGCGCCGCCGCCGCGAGGTCACGACGCACCTTCCGCCGCTGCGAGGACTGCTGTGTGCGAGCGGACTTCACCGGACGAGCCATGTAGGGGAACGTACTCCATCCCTCCGACACCGCGCTCAGGGATACCGGACGGTGAACTGGCCGGTGGCGGGGGAGGCGGCCGGCCGGGCCGCCGGCCCGGTGATCGGCTCGCGGGGTGATCCGGGCGACACTACGGTGGAGCAAAGCCCCCAAAAAGGGGTGGAGCCGTGCATGTCGGGAGGTAGCTGTGAAGGCGGTCGTTTACCACGAGCCCTACTCCGTGAAGGTCGAGGACGTTCCCGACGCGCGGATCGAGGACCCCAACGACGTGGTCATCCGGATCACCACCACCGCCATCTGCGGGTCCGACCTGCACATGTACGAGGGGCGGACCGGCGCCGAGCCGGGCATCGTGTTCGGCCACGAGAACATGGGCGTGGTGGAGGAGGTCGGCCCCGGCGTCGCCCGGATCAGGAAGGGCGACCGCGTGGTCCTCCCGTTCAACGTGGGGTGCGGCTTCTGCAAGAACTGCCTCGCCGGCAAGACCGGCTTCTGCCTCACGGTCAACCAGGGCTTCGCCGGCGGCGCCTACGGCTATGTCTCGATGGGGCCCTACCGGGGTGGTCAGGCCGAGTACCTGCGGGTCCCGTTCGCCGACTTCAACTGCCTCACCCTGCCGCGCGGCGAGCAGCACGAGGACGACTTCGCGCTGCTGGCCGACATCTTCCCCACCGGCTACCACGCCACCGAGCTGGCCGGCGTCAGCCCCGGCGAGTCGGTCTGCGTCTTCGGCGCGGGGCCGGTCGGCCTGATGGCCGCCTACTCGGCCCAACTGCGCGGCGCCTCCCGGGTGTTCGTCGTGGACCGGCAGCCCGACCGGCTGGCACTCGCCGAGCGGATCGGCGCCGTCCCGATCGACTACTCGAAGGGCGACGCCGCCGAGCAGATCAAGGACCAGACCGGTGGCGAGGGAACCGACAAGGGCATCGACGCGGTCGGCTACCAGGCCACGGTCCAGGAGGGCGAGGAACAGCCGGCGATCGTCCTCAACACCCTGATCGAGACGGTGCGCGCCACCGGGGCGCTGGGCGTGGTCGGGCTCTATGTCCCGGCCGACCCCGGCGGGCCGAGCGAGACCGCCAAGCACGGCGAACTCCTGGTCAGGATGGGCCGGTTCTTCGAGAAGGGCCTGCGCATGGGCACCGGCCAGGCCAACGTCAAGCAGTACAACCGCCAGTTGCGCGACATGATCATCGCCGGCCGGGCGACCCCGAGCTTCGTGGTCTCCCACCGGCTGCCGCTGGCCGAGGCGCCGGAGGCGTACGACCACTTCGACAAGCGCGACCCGGGCTGGACCAAGGTGCTGCTCAAGCCCGACCTGGTCCCCGCCTGAGCACCGGCGGGGGGCGCGGGGGCGCGCGAGCACCCCGGCGCACGAGCCGGCGCGGGCGGCGACGGTCGTCCCCTTCCGTGGACCGTCGCCGCCCGCGCCAACCCGCCTGCCGGGGGCCCGCTCACCGGGCGCCCGCAGGGGGCCGGGCCTGGGTCAACGCCCGGCGCCGCACAGGGCGTTGTCGATCAGTTCGAGGGTCGCCTCGTCCTGGGCCTCCTGCCCCTCGGCGTCATCGAAGCGCACCGTGAACACGGCCGCGCTCGCCGCCGCCGAGCCGTCCTCGGTCACCGCCCCCTCGGAGATCGTGCCGAACGACGTTCCGCCGTGGAACCACAGCCCCGGCTCGCCCTCCCCGCAGCGCGGCGCCCAGACCAGGCCCAGCCCGTACTCCGCGCCCGGGCCGAAGGCCGAAGCGGGAACGGTGCGTCGCATGTCGGCCAGCCGCTCCTCGGACAGCAGCGTTCCGTCCATCAGCGCCCGCAGGAACGTGTTCCGGTCCGCCGGGGTGCTGATCATCGCCCCGTCGGCGCCGGCGTCGGCCGTCAGCGTGGTGTCCGTCAGCTCCTCGTACCCGGGGAACTGGAGGTAGGCGTGCGCCGTCGGCCGAGGTATGTAGGGCGAGTTGCCGGGGGAGATGGTGTGCTCCAGGCCCAGCGGCTCGATGATCCGGTCGTGCACCTCCTGCTCCCAGCGGTGGCCCGTGGCCTCCTCGATGATCATCCCGGCCAGCACGTAGTTGGTGTTGGAGTACTCCCACCGCGTCTCGCCCGCCGGGTCATCGGCGTCCGGCAGCCAGCCCGGCGGCTCGGTCATCGCCACCGCCACCGCCTCCTCGGGCGACATCGACACGAAACGGTTCTCCAGGTAGTGCTCCGGGGTCAGCGCCCCCGGCTCGCCGAAGATGATGTCGGTGTAGTTGGCCAGCCCGCTGGTCTGCCGCAGCAGGTTCTCCACCGTGATCCGCGAGCCGTCGTTGCCCTCGCCGGTCACCACGCCGGGCAGCCAGTCCTCCACCGTGTCGGAGAGCGAGATCCTTCCCTCGTCGACGAGTTGGAGCGCGACCACCGAGACGAACGTCTTGGTGTCGCTGCCGATCCGGTAGTAGCTGCCCCACGGCACCGGCTCGTCGGTCCCCAGCTCCGCCACCCCGGCCCGCGCCCGGGCCCGTTCGCCGTCGGCCCCCTCGACCTCCACCACCATCCCGGTGGCGCCGGTCTCCACCACCTCGTTCGCGTCCCTTCGCAGCCGCGACTCGTGGGACGTCTCGGAGGCGTCGCTCGTCAGGCCGAACGCCGCGCCCTGGGGCGCCACCACCATCGCCGTGCCCGTCGCCAGCACGCCGGCCCCCGCCGTCAACGCCCACGCCCTGGTCAACCGACCGCCGAACCGTGCCATGAACACCGCCACCTTCCGCCCGTTCCGGGCGTCGCTCCCGTTTCCCCCGTGCGAGATCAACGGTAGGAACGCGGCGGGACGCGGACCATGGAGCGGCCCCGTCTTCCGGGGGTGGGGCTAGCCCCCGCCCCCGACCGGGGCTCACCCCCCGTCCGGCAGCCGGTAGACCGAGACATGGGAGCGCGACTCGGCGGTGAACTCGGTCCCTTCCCAGTCGGCGTGGCGTGACTCCAGCTCGAATCCGGCCAGTTGGGCCATGAGGTCCAGCTCCGCCGGCCAGATGTAGCGGTGCGGGCTGAGGAACACCCCCTCCAACTCGCCCCTCCCCGAACGGGCGTCACCGTATCTGACGTGGTGGGAGACGACCCGCTGGCGCAGCACGTCATAGGTGTCCAGGGCGAGGTAGCCGTCCTCCGTGTGCCAGACCACGGCCTGCTGACCCGGCGGCAGCTTCCGCACATCCGGCACCCACAGCTCGATCACGAACCGCCCGCCGGGCGGCAGGTGGCGGGCGGCGTTGCGGAAGCAGGCGACCTGTTCGGCCTGCGTGAGCAGGTTGGAGATGGTGTTGAAGACCAGGTAGACGAGGCGGAACGGGCCCGGGGCGCTGGCGGTCGCCATGTCGCCGAACACGACCGGGATCGTCGCCTCGTCCGCCTTGGTGCGCAGTCGCTCCACCATCGGCCGCGACAACTCGATGCCGGTGACCGGCACTCCGCGCTCCACGAGCGGAACGGCCACCCGACCGGTTCCGATCGCGAACTCCAACGCCGCGCCTCCGTCGGCGAGTCGGGCGAGGCGCTCCACGGTGGGGCCGAGCACCTCGGGGGCGAACATGCCGGTGCCGGGCGTGTCATAGCTCTGGGCGGCCTTGGCGTCCCAGATGTCCTCCTGTCGCATGTGCGCCAGCCTTCCGGAGGCGGCGGACGGTGTCGAACGGGTTTGGCGCGGGGCGGCCGGGTGCGGCGGCAGGGTTCGTGGCCGGTAGCGGCAGCGGCGTTCGGCGGCGTTCGCCGCGTTCGCGGGCGAAATCCGTTGGCGCCGGCGCCGGGTGGCGCGGGACCCTCCGCCCATGCCGAACGGAGAGCCGCCCGCGATGCCCGAGGTGCCCGAGCCGTCCGAGGTGCTTCAGGACACCCCCCACCGCCGGGTGGAGCGCGTCGGGAACACGGTCCGCCGTCCCACCCACCCCTGGAGCCCGGCCGTGCACGCCCTGCTCGGGCACCTGGCCGAGGTCGAATTCCCCTACGCCCCGCGCCTGTTGGGCGTCGACGCCCAGGGGCGGGAGATCCTGGAGCACCTCGACGGCGACTCGGGCCCGGACGGCTGGTCCCGGATCGTCGACGAGGCGGGCCTGCGCGCCTTCGCCCGCCTGCTGCGTGACTACCACCGCGCGGTGGCCGACTTCCGGCCACCCGCCGACCTGGCCTGGTGCACCGGGGCTTCCACCCTCGGGCCGGGAGAGATCGTCTGCCACGGGGACTTCGGCCCCTGGAACGTCGTCTGGCACGGCCGCCGCCCCGTCGGCCTGATCGACTGGGACTACGCCCGCCCCGCCGCTCCCCTCCACGACATCGCCTACGCGCTGGAGTACGCCGCCCCTTTCCGCGACGACGCCGAGTGCCTCCGCTGGCTGCGTTACCCCGAGCCGCCCGACCGCCGCCGGCGGATCGAGGTGTTCGCCGAGGGCTACGGCCTGCCCGGAACCGCCGGCCTCGTGGACGCGGTCATCGCCGTTCAGGACGGCACGGTCGCGTTGGTCCGCCGGCTGGCGGACCGGGGCCGACAGCCGCAGGTCGCCTGGGTCGCGGAGGGCCACCTCGACGAACTGCGCGCCCGCGCGGCCTGGAGCCGCGCCCACCGGCACCTGCTGGAGTGAACGGGCCGGACCCTCCGGTCAGGAGGCGTCCGGCCGGTGTCGCCCACACCGTTCCACCTGCCGCTCCAACGTGCGCAGGAGCGTCGCGACGGCGAGAGCATCCTCCTCTTCGGTGCGGCCGCGCCGGGCGCCCACGCCGGGGGCACGCGCGGAGCCGCTCGACCGCCGCGAGAACCCTCGTCAGTCCAGCGGTGTCCACCGCAGAATGTCCAGGTGGTTCGGGTGGTCCTCGCTGTTCCAGCGGTAGTGCCGGACGGCGGGGGCTCGCGAGGGGCGGCTGCGGCGCCGAACGGTCACTCGGCCCGCGCTGTCATAAATGTCCCACGAACCTGTGGCTGCCGTGTTACCGAGGGTATCCGTGGCTTTCCCGTCTGCCAACGGGTCGGGTACGGAGCGGGGCCGGGTGGTGACGGGCCGATGGGCGCCCCGCGTTGCCGGGGGAGCGGGCCCCGTTCCGGGGCGGGTTGGTCATCTCCCGTGCGGCGGCGCCTCGTTGGGGATCTCGTTGGGCACATAGCCCAGGTGCACCGGGCCCGTGCGGGCGCGGTCGGCGAGCAGGGTGGCGAGGGTTGGTGGCCACAACGCCTCGGTGGCGGTGGCGAGTTCGGCCGGTGGCCACCAGCGCCAGGCCAGGATGCCGTCCTCGGCGTGGGCCGCCGCCAGGCCGGGGCCCAGATCACGGCGCGGGCCGTGGGCGAGATAGATGTGCTCGTGCTGGCGGACCGGCACCCCGGAGCGGGTGTAGTCGTGTTCCCAGGTGCACAGCAGTGGCCCCGGGGTGATGTCGAACCACCCCGTCTCCTCGCGGAGTTCGCGCAGCGCGCCCTCGCGGGTCGACTCGCCGGGGTCGAGCCCGCCGCCGGGCATCGACCAGTGGACGCCGACCTCCTCGTTGTCGTACCGGAAGAGGAAGATCGCCCCCGCCGGGTCCAGCACGGCGATCCGCGCCGCGCGGCGCGGCGTGCGGGGGACGGCGGGCCCAGGCCCCGACGGGGGCGGCGTGGGCTGGGGAGTGGACATCACGAACGCGAACACCTCCGGAGGGCGGCTCAACGGGGGATTCCAGAGCGGCCGGCGCGGTTCCCGCCCGACGTTTCCGGTCAGGGCCGGCCCACCCGGCGGGCCTGAGCGACGGCGGCGCACGGACCGTCGGGGAACGGGTCTCCATGCCCGGGGAGCAGCAGGAGCGGGCCCGCGCCGGTCGCGGCCTCCAGCGCCTCCAGCCGGTCGAGCGCGGCGAACGCGGCCTCGCTGTCGTGGGTGAAGCCTCGGCAGACCAGCGTGGGACCCCGGCGGCCGGTCAGCCCGTCGTGGGTGACGAGGGCGTCGCCGGTGAACAGCAGGCCCCGCTCGGCGAAGAGATAGGCGGTGCTGCCCGGGGTGTGCCCCGGCAGCGGCACGGCACGTGGCGCGCCCGGCACCCCGGGGAGGGGGCCGCTCGCGTCGAAGGTGCGCGGCTCGCGCACCGCGCGGGCGGTGAAGGCGCCCCGGCGCGCGAGGTGCAGCGGGGTGCCGAGCCCCGCCGGCCTGCGCAGCAGGTACGGCAGCGGGGAACGTTCCGACGGGGCGAGGCGCAGGGCGCTGCGGGGCCCCCGGCGCAGGATGGGCGCGTCCGCCTCGTGGACCCAGATCTCGGCGCCGTCCCGCTGGAGCGCGTGGGCCAGGCCGGTGTGGTCCGGGTGGCCGTGGGTGAGCGGCACCGCGCGGACGTCCTCCCGCGCGTGGCCGGAGGCGGCGAGCCAGTGGTCGAACTGGCCGAGGTGGCCGGGGAGTCCGGCGTCGACCAGCACCAGGCCGTCGGGCTCCTCCAGCGCGTAGAAGTTGACCACGGCGTCCCCGAGCCGGTGTACGCCGGGGGCGGGTTGGCGGGAGGGGGTGAGGCGGGCCGGGCGGGACATGGTTCTCCCTCGGGAGGACGGTACTTTCGTTACAGTCGACTGTAACGGATGTGGCCCGAAGCGGGCTGCCCGGAAGCGAGGAGGAGTGGAACGCGTGACACCGAGGGCCTATGACGCCAGTCGCCGCCAGGACGCCGCCCGCCGTCGGCGCGCCGACGTCCTGGCCGCCTGCCGGGAGCTGCTCGCCAGCGAGGGCTACCGGGCGACCACGGTGCGGGCCGTGGCGGAGCGGGCCGGCGTCTCGCCGGAGACGATCTACAAGGGGTTCGGTGGCAAGACGGGGCTGGTGAAGGCGCTCTGGGACGTGACACTCGCCGGCGACGACGAACCGGTGCCGATGGGGCGGCGCCCGGTGCTCCAGGAGGTCTGGCGCACCCGGGACGCCCGGGAGAAGGTGCGGCTGTACGCCGCGTTCGTGCGGGGCGTCCATGAGCGACTCGCCGCGCTCTTCAGTCAGTTGGCGCAGGCGGGGCCCGAGGTCGCGCGGGTGCTGGAGCTGGGCGAGGAGGAGCGGCTGATCGGGGTCACCGCCTTTGTCCGGCACCTCGCCGATGGCGGTGACCTGCGCCGCGACGCGGAGGTCGCCCGGGCGGCCGACGCCTGCTGGGCGCTGACCGGGCCTCGGCTGTTCCACCAGCTCACCGAGGGGCGGGGGTGGAGCGCGGACGCCTATCAGGAGTGGCTGGCCGACCTCCTCCTCGCCGCGCTGGTCGAGCCTCGCTGAACGCCCAGGGCTGGCCCTCAGGCCCTCGCTCGTCGAACGCATATTGCTTGCGTTTTTTGCGGATTCGCCCTCCGGCTCGTCAAGTTCCCGTGAAAGCCCCAGTTCATCGCAGGTCATGGGCTTGCGTTCCGGCCGGTTGACGCCGGCGTCCCGCCGTCCGCCGCCGGGGATTCCCGGTGCGCCAACGGTAGACAGCTTGGCATGTCCCTGCAATTCTCGGATGGCACTCCGCAAAAACATGCGCGCTGGATGAACCTCGTGCGCAGCGCAAGCGATGTCAGGAACGGCGTGGCACGTCACGACACCGGCACGCGGGTGCCGAGGAGCCGCGAGGTCGTGCCACAGGGATGCGAGGCCGGAGATGAGGGGCCAGGAGATGAGACCAGGGGCCAGGACGGGCACCGGACCGGGCGCGAGACGGCGACCAGCACGCCGCCGCGCGGGAGTCGCCGCGCTCACCGCCGCGTTGATCGCCGGCGGGCTCACCGCCGGCACGGCCGCCGCCGGCCAGGAGGCCGGGCTGGCCGTTGGCGCGCCGGCGACGGCGAGCAGCGTCGGCGATACCGGCCCCGCTGGGCTGGTGACCGACGGGGACCGCGACACCTACTGGGAGAGCGCCGCCGGCGACCTCCCCGCCTGGGTCGCCGCCGACCTCGGCGAGGTCAACCGGATCGACGCGGTCGAACTGAGCCTCCCGGCCGACTGGGACGCCAGGGAGCAGACCCTCGCCGTCGAGGGCAGCATGGACGGGCAGAGCTTCACCGCGCTCAGCGCCACCGCCACCCACGCCTTCGACCCGGCCGACGACAACCGGGTCACCATCCCGCTCCCCGAGGTCCGCACCCGCTTCGTCCGGGTCGAGATCACCGCCAACAGTGCGTCCGACACAGCCCAGTTGAGCGAGCTGACGGTTCGTCGGGCCGAGGAGTCCAGGGAGAACCTCGCCGCCTCGGCCGCCTTCACCGCCAGCAGCTCGGCGGGCGACCAGGCCGCCGAGCTGGCGGGCGACGGCGCCGCCGAGAGCTACTGGCAGAGCGAGTCCGGCGAGCTGCCGCAGTGGCTCCAGGCCGACCTGGGCGCCTCGGTGCCCGTGAACCGGGTGGTGCTCGGCCTGCCGCCCGACTTCGAGGCCCGCACCCAGACGCTGACCCTCCAGGCGTCCCAGGACGGCGCCGAGTTCACCGAGCTGACCCCGGCCGAGGACGCCCTCTTCGACGCCGGCGCCGCCGAGAACACCGTGACCCTCGCCTTCGACAGCACCGTCGCGCGCTATCTGCGGGTCTCGGTCACCGGCAACTCCGTCGAGGAGGCCGCCCAGTTGGGCGAGATGGAGATCTACGGCCCGACCGGGGGCGACACCCAGGCGCCCTCCGCGCCAACGGAGTTGACCGCCGTCACGTCCACCCCGGGCCAGGTGGCGTTGAGTTGGGCGGCTGCCGAGGACGACGGCGAGATCGCCGGCTACGAGATCCTCGCCGACGGGGTGTCCCGCTCCACGGTCGAGGGCGACGTCACCTCGTTCATCGACACCCAGCCGGCCGACGCCGACGTGGAGTACACGGTGCGCGCGCTGGACGCCGCCGGCAACCGCTCGGCGGACAGCGAGCCGGTCCGGCACGAGGGCGAACTCGACGCGCAGGCGGTCGAGTTGGCCGAGGGCAAGCCGATCAGTGCGTCGTCCTTCGTGCACACCTTTGTCGCGTCCAACGCCAACGACGGCGACCTGGACACCTACTGGGAGGGCGCGTCGGGCGCCTACCCGAGCCAGCTCACCGTCGAGTTGGGCGCCGAGTCCGAACTCGACTCCGTGGTCGTGGCGTTGAACCCGGACAGCGCCTGGGGCGCGCGCACCCAGCGGATCGAGGTGCTGGGCCGGGCGCAGGGCTCGGACGAGTTCACCAGCCTGGTGGGCGCCGCGGACTACGCCTTCTCGCCGGGCGACGGCAACGCGGTGACCATTCCGGTCAGCGGCCGGGCGGCCGACGTGCGGCTGGCGTTCACCGGGAACACGGGGGCCGGCAACGGGCAGGTGGCCGAGTTCCAGGTCCACGGCGAGCCGGCGCCCAACCCCGACCTGGAGGTCGTCGCGCTGACCGCGCGGCCGCCGGCGCCGCTGGAGTCGGAGCCGTTGACCCTCACCGCCACCGTTCGCAACGGCGGCAGCGAGGCGTCCCCGGCGACCGACGTGGCCTTCGCCGTGGACGGCGAGGAGGCTGCCACCGCGGAGGTGGGCGCCCTTGAGCCGGGCGAGACCGCCGAGGTCGCCGGCGACGTCGGCGCGCACCCGGCCGGCAGCCACCCGGTGAGCGCGGTGGTCGACCCGGAGAACACGGTGGTGGAGCAGGACGAGAACAACAACTCCTACGAGGCGCCCGAGCCGGTGGTGGTCGAGCCGGTGCCCAGCGCCGACCTGGTGGTGGAGCGGGTGAGTTGGGAGCCGGCCACCCCGCAGGCCGGCGACGAGGTCACGTTCTCCGCCTGGCTGGCCAACCGGGGCAGCCTCGACACCTCGGCCGACGCGCACGAGGTGACCCTGCGCCTGAGCGGGCCCGGCGGCGAGGCCGCCACGCTGAGCGGCTCGTTCAACGGCGTGATCGCGGCCGGGGCCGTCACCTCGGCCGTGGAGCTGGGGAGTTGGGAGGCGACGGACGGCTCGTTCACCCTGGCCACCACGGTCGGGGCCGACGAGGCCGAGATCCCCGCCAAGCGGCAGAACAACACGGACACCCGCGCGTTCTCCGTTGGCCGGGGCGCGCAGATGCCGTACGCGCTGTACGAGGCGGAGGACGCCGAGGTCGGCGGCGGAGCCCAGGTGGTCGGCCCCAACCGGGACGTCGGCGACCTCGCGGGCGAGGCGTCGGGACGGCGGGCGGTCACCCTGGAGTCCACGGGCGCGTATGTGGAGTTCACCACCGGCCAGTCCACCAACACCCTGGTCACCCGCTTCTCCATCCCGGACAGCCCCGGGGGCGGCGGGATCGACTCCACGCTCAACGTCTATGTGGACGGCGAGCAGGCCGGTGTCCTGGAACTGACCTCACGCTATGCCTGGTTGTACGGGAACGAGGCCCAGCCGGGGAACTCGCCGGGCATGGGCGGACCGCGCCACATCTACGACGAGGCGCATCTGCTGCTGGACCGGACCGTTCCAGCGGGCTCCACCATCAGGCTCCAGAAGGACGCGGCGAACGACACCGAGTACGCCATCGACTTCGTCAGCCTGGAGCAGGTGGCGCCGCAGCCCAACCCCGACCCGGCCGCCTACACCGAGCCGGAGGGCTTCACCCACCAGGACGTCCAGGACGCCCTGGACCGGGTGCGGATGGACACCACCGGCACCCTGGTCGGCGTCTACCTGCCGCCGGGCGACTACGAGACGAGCAACAAGTTCCAGGTCTACGGCGGCGCCGTCGAGGTGCTGGGCGCCGGCGTCTGGTACACCCGCTTCCACGCGCCGCAGGGGCAGACCGAGACGGACATCGGCTTCCGCGCGGACAGCACCGCCAGCGGCTCGACGTTCGCCCACTTCACCTACCTGGGCAACTACACCACGCGGATCGACGGTCCCGGCAAGGTCTTCGACTTCTCGAACGTCACCGACATGGTGATCGACGACGTCTGGACCGAGCACATGGTCTGCCTCTACTGGGGCGCCAACACCGACCGGGTCACCATCAGCAACTCCCGGATGCGGAACCTGTTCGCGGACGGGCTCAACATGACCAACGGCTCGACGGACAACCACGTGGTCAACAACGAAACGAGGGCGACGGGAGACGACAGTTTCGCTCTCTTCTCGGCCATTGACGCGGGGGGCGCCGACGAGACGGGTAACCTCTACGAGAACCTCACCTCGCTGCTCACCTGGAGAGCCGCCGGCCTCGCCGTCTACGGCGGCTACGACAACACCTTCCGCAACATCCGCATCGCCGACACCCTCGTCTACTCGGGCATCACCATCAGCTCGCTGGACTTCGGGTACCCGATGAACGGCTTCGGTGAGATCCCGACCAACTTCGAGAACATCACCATCGAACGGGCCGGCGGCCACTTCTGGGGCGACCAGGTCTTCCCCGGGATCTGGCTCTTCTCCGCCTCGGAGGTCTTCCAGGGCATCCGGGTCACCGACGTGGACATCATCGACCCGACCTATGTCGGGATCATGTTCCAGACCAACTACGTCGGCGGCCAGCCCGAACACCCGGTCACCGACACGGTGTTGACCAATGTCACCATCTCGGGCGCCCAGCGCAGCGGCGACGCCCACGACCACAAGTCGGGCATCGGCGTGTGGGCCAACGAGATGCCCGAGGCCGGTCAGGGCCCGGCCGTGGGCGAGGCCACCTTCCACAACCTGGTGCTCAACGACAACGCGGAGGACTTCAGGAACACGACGTCCACCTTCACCTTCCACCTCGACCCCTAGCGGGCCCCGGGCCGGCCCGGCACCCGTGACGCCGCCACCCGCGCCGGTGGGGCGGAGCGCCCCCGAGTGTCAACCGCCGGTTGACACTCGGGGGAGTGTCAACCTAGCGTTGACATCATGACGGAACCAACGCGACTGACGCATCCCGTGCGCCTCGACGACCTGATCGACGCGATCAAGAAGGTGCACTCCGACGCGCTCGACCAGCTCACCGACGCGGTGATCGCCGCCGACCACCTGGGTGAGCTGGCCGACCACCTGATCGGCCACTTCGTGGACCAGGCCCGCCGCTCCGGCGCGTCCTGGACCGAGATCGGCAGCCGGATGGGCGTGACCCGCCAGGCGGCCCAGAAGCGGTTCGTTCCCAAGGCGCCCACGGCGACCCCGGGTTGGGAGGAGGACGGAAAGCAGGGCGCGGCCGAGGGCTTCGGCCGCTACACGGCCAGGGCCAGGAACGTGGTCATGGCCGCGCACAACGAGGCCAGGGAGGCGGCCAACGCCGAGGTCGTCCCGGCCCACCTGGTGCTGGGGCTGGTCTCCGACGCCCAGGGCATCGGCGCCGCCGTCATCGTCGACCAGGGCGTGTCCCTGGACGAGGTGCGGGAGTCCGCCCGTGCCGCGCTGCCGGCGCCGGTGGAGAAGGCCCCGGCGCTGGTGCCCTACGACACGGCGGCCCGCAAGGTGCTCGAGCTGACCTTCCGGGAGGCGCTCCGGCTCGGCCACAACTACATCGGCACCGAGCATCTGCTGCTGGCGCTGCTGGAGTTCGAGGACGGCTCGGGGCTGCTGAGCGGCCTCGGTGTCGACAAGGCGACCAGCGAGGAGCACATCCGCCGCGCGCTCAACGTCTTCGTGGGCGCGGGCGGGGCGCCCGCGCCCGGCGCTGAGACGCGGGCTCCGGGCGCGGAGGCGCAGGGCTGAGCGCCCGGGCCCGACCCGCGCGTCCCGCGCGGCTCACAGCAGGGTGAGCTGGGTGGCGCCCGGGTCGGGCCCGGGCTCCGGCTCCGGCGCCTCGGCGCGCTCCGCACGCGGCGAGCGGTGCGCCCCCGGGTACGCCGGGCCCATCCCGTACTCGGCGGCCAACTCGTGGACCTGGCCCGTGATCCGCCGCTGGTACCAGCGCGGCGCGTAGGAGCCGTTGCCGTAGAGGATTTCGTAGTGCCGCACCAGCCCCGGGTGGTGCTCGGCCAGCCAGGCCATGAACCACTCCCGGGCGCCCGGCCGCAGATGGAGCGCGAGCGGGGTCACCGAGGTGGCCCCAGCCGCCGCGATCGCCCGCACCGTCGCGCGCAACTGCCCCGGCGAGTCCGCGAGATAGGGCAGCACCGGCGCCATCAGCACCGAGCAGCCGATGCCGTGCTCGGCCAGGGCGCGCACCACGTCCAGCCGCCGTTCCGGCGCCGGGGTGCCCGGCTCCACGGTGCGCCACAGCTCCGCGTCGAGCAGCCCGACCGAGACTGAGATCCCCACGTCGGTGACGGCGGCGGCCTCCCGCAGCAGCGGCAGGTCCCGCAGGATCAGCGTCCCCTTGGTGAGGATGGAGAACGGGTTGGCGTGGTCGCGCAGCGCCTCGATGATCCCCGGCATCAGGCCGTACCGACCCTCCGCCCGCTGGTAACAGTCGACATTGGTGCCCATCGCGATGTGCTCGCCGCGCCACCGCCGCGCCGACAGCTCGCGGCGCAGCAGCTCGGGGGCGTTCACCTTGACCACGATCTGGGAGTCGAAGCCGAGCCCGGTGTCCAGGTCCAGATAGCTGTGGGTCTTGCGGGCGAAGCAGTAGACGCAGGCGTGGGTGCACCCCCGGTACGGGTTGACCGTGTAGGTGAACGGCATCCGGGAGGTGCCGGGCACCCGGTTGACGATCGTCCTCGCCCGCACCTCGTGGAAGGTCACGCCCCGGAACTCGGGGGTGTCGATGGTCCGGCTGACCACGTCGGTCCCGAAGAGCGCGGGGGGCGTGCTCGCCGTTGCCTCGCTCAGCTGGTTCCAGCGCATGGGGCCTCCTCGCTGCGTTCCCGCGTAATAGAACACAGGTTCGAGTGTGGGGTGTCAAGCCGGGTTTTGGGTGAGATGTCCGAAGAGCTGGTCAACTCCCGGCCGTACGTCGGTCGTTGGTCGCACCCGGTTGCCGGCCCGGACGGCGGGCGCCATGATCGTGTTGTCGGCGGCGCGTTGCGTGGTCGGCACGCGCCGTGGTGCGGGACCCGGCGCGCGTTCAAACGTGGCGCGGCTTCGCGCGCCGCGCTACTTCGGGGGGAACGGGGCGCATGGAAGCGTTGGCCGAGGACGACCCACGCGAGGTGGGCGGCTACCGCCTGTTGGGCCGGCTGGGCGCCGGCGGCATGGGGCAGGTGTACCTGGGGCGTTCGAACGCGGGGCGCCATGTCGCGCTCAAGCGCATCCACCCCTGGCTGGTCGCCGTTCCCGGGTTCCGGGACCGCTTCGCGCGGGAGATCCGCGCGTCCACGGTGGTCACGGGGCCCGGCACGGTGCGGGTGGTCGCCGCCGACGCCGAGGCCGCGAGCCCCTGGCTGGCCACGGTCTACCTGCCGAGCCCCACCCTCGGTGACGTCCTCGACGACCACGGCCCGCTGCCCGAGCCGGCGGTGTGGCGGCTGCTGGCCGGCCTGGCCCAGGCCCTCGCCGAGGTGCACGGGCACCAGTTGATCCACCGCGACCTCAAGCCGTCCAACGTGCTGCTGTCGCAGTCGGGCCCGCTGCTCATCGACTTCGGGATCGCCAGGGCCGTCGACGAGACCGGCCAGACCGGCACCGGCCTCGCCGTCGGGTCGGCCGGGTACATGGCGCCCGAGCAGGCCACGGGGAAGCGGGTCGCCTCGGCCGCCGACGTGTTCTCCCTCGGCGCGCTGCTGGCGCACGCGGCCACCGGGCGCCCGCCGTTCGGCGTGGGTTCGGCGCCCGAACTCCTCTACCGAGTGGTGCACGAGGAGCCGGACCTGACCGGCCTCTCTCCCGAGCTGGCCCGGGTGACCCGGGAGTGCCTGGCCAAACAGCCGGGCGAGCGCCCGTCGTTGAAGCGGCTGACGGCCGAGGCCGCCCGGCACGACGCGGCCGGCAGGGACTGGCTCCCGGGCCCGGTCAGCGCGGAGATCGCGCGCCGCGCCGAGGAGCTGCTCCGCCTTCCGTACGACGACGAGGGGCGACCGGAGCCGGGCCAGCCGCCGACGTCGTCCGCGTCCCAGTCCAAGTCCCGGTCCCGGTCCCAGCCCCGGTCCCAGCCCCGGTCCCAGCCCCGGTCCCGGTCCCAGGCCCCGACGTCGTCGGCGTCCTCCGCGTCCTCGTCCGAGGCGCCCACCGCAGTGGTGCCGCCCCGGCCGACGCACCCGCCGACCCGGGTCGACGCCGCCTCGGCCGCCCGCGCGCCCTGGTGGGAGCCGGCCCGGGGAGCCGTGGCGGCCACGGCGCGCGGGCTGGCCAGATGGGGCCGGGAACAGGCCGACCGGCGGCGGGAACGCGCCGACCGGCGGCGGGACGCCCTGCGGGGCGAGCCGGGGACCGCGAGCGCCACCACCGCTCCGCCCCGGCGGGCGCGCCCCGTCGGGCACCTGGCGCCCTGGGTGAAGGACAAGGGCCTCGGCCGCCTCGCGTTCAGCCTCTGGGGACTGCTGCCCATGATGGCGCTGCCGGCGTTCGCGCCCCAACTGCGCACCGTCATCGACGAACACCCCCAGCACCCGAGCGAACGCAACTTCGGCGACCTCACCGAGTGGGCCCAGGAGACGGACTGGTTCCTGTCCCTGCCGATCGCGCTGTTCGTGGCGCTGCTGGCGCTGTCCTACGCCCGGGCCAGGCTCACCCGCTACACCGAGCGCGCGGTCCGGATCTGGGTCGGCCTGAGCGCCGGCTTCTGGCTGGTCTGGTCGGGCCTGGTCGCGCTCTGCCTGGCGTGGTTCGTGGGCATGGACGACGGCTGGGAGCTGGAGGAGCTGCCCGAACTGCCCCCCGTCGTCACGGGGATCGACATCCTGCTGGCGCTGCTCCTCCTCGGGTGCGGCCTGGCGGCCCCGTTCGTCGCGTTCACCGCCGCGAGCCGGCTGAACCGGGCCTCGCTCAGGGACCTCAGACGGGACGGCGCCACCCCGGCGGGCCGCAGGAGCTGACGGCCCGTCACCCCGGCACCGGCGAACACCCGAGCCCACCCCCGCCCGAGGGGGTGAACTGTCCCACTGGGACGCTTACTTCTGGGTAGGCCCCACTCACGGGGACCGCAACGACGCAGGGGAGTCAGGGACATGGCGCAGGTCGAGGTCGAGGCGCGGCGCGGCATCGCCGCCCGGCCGGAAGTGGTGTACGCGGCGCTCGCCGACTACCGCGAGGTCCATCCGAGGCTGCTGCCGGAGGAGTTCACCGACTACGAGGTCAGGGAGGGCGGCCAGGGCGCCGGCACCGTGCTCTTCCTCCGGCTGCACGCGACCCGCAAGCGGGTGCGGGAGTGCGTGCTGGAGATCAGCGAGCCCGAGGAGCGCACCCTGGTCGAGACCGACCGCGACTCCACCCTCGTCACCACCTGGACCATCACCCCGGACGGCGGGGACGACCGCAGCGTCGCCCATATCCGCACCGTCTGGGAGGGCTCCGGCGGCATCGGCGGCTTCTTCGAACGTCTCTTCGCGCCACGGGTGTTGAAGGGCGTCTACGAGCGTCTGCTGGACAACCTGGCCGCCGAGGCCGAGCGGGGCTCGTCGACCACCGGCTGAAAGCACCTCGGTGGCGGGCCCGTTCGGGACCCGCCGCCGAGGGAGGACGCCCCGCTCAGGCCAGGTGCAACCCGAGACCCGAGGTGCCCGGCCGTTCGCGGCCGGGCCGCAGCTCCAACTCCCTGGTGTAGTCCTCCTCGGTCAACCGCCGGTACGGCAGCGGGCGTTCGGTGAACAGGCCGGCCAGCCGCTCCCGGTAGGCGGCCGCCACCGCCCGGTAGCCCGCCTCGTCCAGGTCGGGCGCGTCGGGCACGGCGAACGGCTCCAGCACCGACATCCCGGTGAAGAACAGCACCCCGTGCTGGAGCGGGAAGAGCAGCTCGTGCAGCGGCCCGTGGATGCCGCGCGGGCCGACCGAGGCCGCCCCCGCGCCGTGCGTCACCGAGAGCAACACCCGCCGTCCCGTCAACTCCCCCTCGCCGTACGGCTTGACGCCCGGGCCGTAGGCGAAGCCCCCGCTGAAGACCCGGTCGAGCCAGCCCTTGAGGATCGCCGGTACCGAGAACCACCAGAGCGGGAACTGGAGGATCACCGCGTCCGCCCAGCGCAGCCGCTCCTGCTCGGCCCGCACGTCGGCGGTCAACGTCCCGGTGGCGTAGGCGTGTTCGGACGCCGCCATCACATCGAGCCGGCCGTCGCCGTCCGGCCGTGCCGGATAGTCGTCGGCGTCCGTCGCGGCCTTCCACTTCATCGCGTACAGGTCGGATATCCGCACCTCGTGCCCCGCGCCGCGCAGCTCGTCGGCGGCGAGGCCGGTCAGCGAGGCGGTCAACGAACGGGCGTCCGGGTGGGCGCTGACGATCAGCACCCGCCGCCCGCGCGAGTCCGGTGCCGCACCCGACCCGGCGTCCGCGCCCCCGGTCGTGCCCTCCGTCGCGTTCTCGGTCGTGCCCCCGGTCGTGTTCTCGGCCGTGCTCTGGGTCGTGTTCTCGGTCATGGACACCGTTCTCGCAGCTCGGCGCCGGGGTAGCCAGCACCCGGTCGAGCCGGGGGATTCCCGTTCCCGGTACTGCGAGGACCACCCTCCGCCGGCGCGCACGCCCCCGCGCATACTGGACGGATGACGACGGAGGCGCTGCGGGACAGCGGGCGCGAGCTGGGCGCGTTCCTCAGGGCGCGCCGGGCGCGCGTGGCGCCGGGGAGCGTGGGACTCGACCCCGGGCGCCGGCGCAGGGTGCGCGGGCTGCGCCGCGAGGAGCTGGCCCAACTCGCCGGGATCAGCGTGGACTACTACGTACGGCTCGAACAGGGCCGCGCCAACCAGCCCTCCACCGAGGTGCTGGACGCGCTGGCCCGCGCGCTGCGCCTCGACGGGGTCGAGCGCGCCCACCTGCTCACCCTCGCCCACGGGCGCTGCCCCACGCCGCACGCCGCCGCGCCCTCGACGAAGCCGGTCCGCGACGAGCTGCGCCGGGTCATCGACGCCCTGTCGGGCCTGCCGGCCGTCGTGCTCGACGAGCGGCTCGACCTGCTGGCGTGGAACCGGCTCGGCGGCGTCCTCCTCGGCGGCCTCGACGAGCCGGGCGCCAGGGACCGCAACCAGGCCCGTTTCGTCTTCCTCGACCCGGCAGCCCGCGCCACCCTCCCCGACCTCGACGACCGCCGGCGGGAGTCCGTCGCGCTGCTCCGCCACGCCGTCGGCCGTTACCCCGAGGACGCCCGACTGACCTCCCTGGTACGGGAGTTGCACGCCGGCAGCGAGGCGTTCGGCACGCTCTGGGCCGACGGCGACGTGCGGATGTGCGCGGTCGGCAGCAGGCGCTTCCGGCACCCGGCGGTCGGCGTGCTCGACCTCGACGTCGAGACGCTCCATGTGCCGCCGCTGGCCGGCCGGATGGGACAGCAGCTCCACGTCTTCAGCGCCGCCGAGGACACCCCGGCCGCCGCAGCGCTGCGCCGCCTCGCCGAGGCGGTGGACGGCGCACCGTAAGGCGTCGGCCTGGCTGGCGGCCCGACGCGGGGGTAACGTCTCCCCCCATGACCAAGATCCTCATCTCGGCCGACATGGAGGGCGCCACCGGGGTCACCTGGCCGGCCGACTGCCTGCCGGGCACGCCCGAGTGGCAGCGCTGCCGGCCGCTGCTCACCTCGGACGTCAACGCGGCCATCGCCGGCTTCCTCGCCGGCGGCGCGGACGAGGTCCTGGTCAACGAGGCGCACATGACCATGCGCAACCTGCTGCTGGAGCAACTGGACGACCGCGCCCAGCTGCTCACCGGCCGGCACAAGGACCTCAGCATGGTCGAGGGCGTCCAGCACGGCGACGTGGACGGCATCGCGTTCGTCGGCTACCACACCGGCGCCGGCGACGCCGGGGTGCTCGCCCACACCTATCTCGGCAACTCGCTGACCGGCGTCTTCGTCGACGGGGTCCGCGCCAGCGAGGGCCTGCTCAACTCGCTGGTGGCCGCCGAGTACGGCACCCCCGTGGTGCTCGTCACCGGCGACGACCTGACCTGCGCCGACGCCCGCCGCTACGCGCCCGAGGCGGTGGGCGTCGCCGTCAAGGACTGCGTCTCCCGCTACGCGGCGGTCTGCCGCACCCCCGCCAGGACCGCGGCCGACATCACCGAGGGCGCCACCCGCGCCGCCGCCCTGGCGGTGCGCCACGAGCCGGCGGGGCCCACCCCGCGCCGGATCGAGATCGAGTTCGACGCCGACCAACTCGCCGGCGCCGCCGCCCTGGTGCCGGGCGTCGAGCAGACCGGCGAGCGGCGCGTCGCCTACACCGCGCCGACCATGTACGAGGGCATCCGGTGCTTCAAGACGGTCACCACCATGGTGTCCGCCGCCGTGGAGGAATGGTATGGCTGACTCCCCGACCCCGACCCCGACCGCTGCCGAGCGGGCCAGGCCCGCCCCGGCCGCGCCCGAGGGGCCCGTCGACGCGACCGCGCTGGAGGAGGTGGTCACGTTCACCTCCGAGTTGATCAGGATCGACACCACCAACCGGGGCGGCGGCGAGGGGCACGAGCGGCCGGCGGCCGAGTATGTCGCCGAGCGGCTCGCCGAGGTCGGGCTGGACCCGCTGCTGCTGGAGAAGAGCCAGGGGCGCACCAACGTGGTCGCCAGGATCGAGGGCACCGACCCGACGGCCGAGGCGCTGCTGGTCCACGGACACCTGGACGTGGTGCCGGCCGACCCCGACGAGTGGCGCGTCCACCCGTTCTCCGGGGAGGTCAGCGACGGGGTGGTCTGGGGCCGGGGCGCGGTGGACATGAAGGACGCCGACGCCATGGTGCTGGCCCTGGTCCGCGCCTGGACGCGCGCCGGCGTGCGCCCCCGGCGCCCGGTGGTGCTGGCGTTCACCGCCGACGAGGAGGACACCGCCTCGTTCGGCTCCGGGTTCCTGGCCGAGCAGCACGCCGACCTCTTCGACGGCTGCACCCAGTCGATCGGAGAGTCGGGCGCGTTCACCTTCCACCCCGGCGACGGCCGCCGGATCTACCCGCTGGCGGCCGGGGAGCGCGGCACCGGCTGGATGACCCTGACCGCGAAGGGCCGCGCCGGGCACGGCTCCAAGATCAACGCGGAGAACGCCGTCACCCGGCTCACCGCAGCCGTCACCCGGATTGGCGAGCACCGCTGGCCGGTCCGGCTGACCGAGACCGTGCGCGCCGGCCTCACCGAGCTGGCCCAGGTCTACGGGCTGCCGCTGCCCGACCTCGCCGACCCCGACCCCGAGCGGCTGGCCCACTCCGTGGACCGGCTGCTGGCGCTGCTCGGCCCGGCCGCCGAACTGCTCGCGCCCACCGTGCGCAACAGCGCCAACCCCACCATGCTGGACGCCGGTTACAAGGTGAACGTGATCCCCGGCAGCGCCACGGCCCATGTCGACGGGCGCGTACTCCCGGGCACGGAACGGGAGTTCGCCGCCACCCTGGACCGCCTCACCGGGCCCGACGTCGCCTGGGAGTTCCTGCACCACGAGATCCCGCTCCAGGCGCCCGTCGACGCGCCCACCTACCACACGCTGCGGGAGGCGCTGCTGCACTTCGACCCGGGCGCGCACGTGGTGCCGTACTGCATGTCGGGCGGCACGGACGCCAAGCAGTTCTCCCGACTCGGCGTGGAGAACTACGGTTTCATGCCGTTGAAGCTGCCCGAGGGCTTCGACTACCAGGCGATGTTCCACGGCGTGGACGAGCGGGTGCCGGTCTCCGCGCTGCACTTCGGCGTCCGGGTGCTGGACCGGGCGATCCGTTCGCTCTGAGGAACCGTCAACCGCACCGAGGAATCGTCAGCCGCTCTGAGGAACCGTCAACCGAGGTCCGCCGGACGGGACTTCACCAACGGGCGTTCTTCACAGGCTCGTTGACCCCGACCAGGATGCTTCCCATGTCGCAGGCACCGTTGTCGCACGCACCGTACGGAAGTTGGCCATCACCCATCGACGAGGCGCTGGTCGCCGCGCACGACGGGCACCCCGAGGCGCTCGGCGCGGTGGGCGAGGAGGTCTGGTGGACCGCGCCCCGCCCCGCCGAGGGCGGCCGCCGCGCCCTGCTGCGGCTGCGCCCCGACACGCCCGGGCCGGTCAGCGTGCTGCCCGCGCCGTGGAACGTCCGCAACCGGGTGCACGAGTACGGCGGCCAGCCCTGGGCCGGCGTCGCGCGGGAGAGTGGCGGGCCGCTGGTGGTGTTCACCGACGCCGGCGACCAGCGGCTGTACGCCCTGGAGCCCGACCTCGACACCGCGCCCCGGCCGCTGAGCCCCGTCTCGGCCGTGGGCGGCGGGCTGCGCTGGTGCGACCCGCTGGTGCTGCCGGAGCGCGGCGAGGTCTGGTGCGTGCTGGAGGAGTTCACCGGGGAGGGGCCGGGCGACGTCCGGCGGCTGCTGGCCGCCGTGCCGCTGGACGGCTCGGCCGCCGAAGACCGTTCCGCCGTCCGGGAGTTGACCGACGACGCGCACCGCTTCGTCACCGGGCCCAGGCTCTCGCCGGACGGCGGCCGGCTGGCCTGGCTGGTCTGGGACCACCCCCGAATGCCCTGGGACGGCACCGAGTTGCTGGTCGCCGAGGTCGACGAGGCCGGCCGCGTCGGCTCGCCGCGCACCGTGCTCGGCGGCCCGGAGGAGTCGGTGGCGCAGGTCGAGTGGGCCGAGGACGGCACCCTGCTGGCGCTCAGCGACCGCGCCGGCTTCTGGCAGCCCCACCGCCTCGACCCCGACACCGGCGAGGTCGTGCGACTCTGCGCGCTCCAGGAGGAGTTCGCCGGACCGCTGTGGAAGGTCGGCTTCCGCTGGATGGTGCCGCTGCCGCACCGCACGCTCGCCGTGCTGCACGGGCTCGGCACCGCGCGGCTGGCCGTACTCGACCCAGACCGGGGGGAGTTGGCCGACGCGGTCGGCCCCTGGACCGAGTGGTGGCCCTCGCTGGCCGCGTGCGGCGAGCGGGTCGTCGGCATCGCCGCCGGGCCCGAACGCGACTACGAGGTCGTCGCGTTGGACACCGCGACCGGCCACTGCCGGGTGCTCGCCGAGCACCACACCGACCGCGTCGACCCCGGGTATCTGCCCCGGCCCGAGCCCCGCGTGTTCACCGGGCCCGAGGGGCGGGAGATCCACGCCCAGATCCACCGGCCGCGCCACCCCGAGCTGACCGGGCCGCCCGACTCCGCGCCGCCCTTCGTGATCTGGGCGCACGGCGGGCCAACCGGCTCGGCGCCGCTCGTACTCGACCTGGAGATCGCCTACTTCACCTCGCGCGGCATCGGCGTCGCCGAGGTGAACTACGGCGGTTCCACCGGCTACGGCCGGGCCTACCGGGAGCGGCTGCGCGGCCGCTGGGGGGTGGTGGACGTCGAGGACTGCGCCGCCGTGGCCCGCGCGCTGGTCGCCGAGGGTGGCGCCGCCCCCGGGCGGCTGGCGATCCGGGGCGGCAGCGCCGGCGGCTACACGGCCGCCGCCTCGCTGAGCGACCCGGCCACCGCCGACCTGTACGCCGCCGGCACCATCAGCTATCCGCTGCTGGACCTGGCGGGCTGGGCCTCGGACGGCACCCACGACCTGGAGTCGCACTATCTGGAGTCGCTCGTCGGCCCGTTGAACGAGGTGCCCGAGCGCTACCGGGAGCGTTCCCCGGTCCACCGCGCCGAGCGGATCGTCGCGCCGTTCGTGCTGCTCCAGGGGCTCGACGACGTCGTCTGCCCGCCCGAACAGGCCGAGGCGCTGCTGGCCGCCGTCGCGGGGCGCGGGGTGCCGCACGCCTATCTGAGCTTCGCCGGCGAGGGCCACGGCTTCCGCCGCGCGGCCACCGTCGAGCGCGCCCTGGAGGCCGAACTCGCCCTCTACGCACGGGCGTTCGGCTTCGAGAGGAACGACCTGGCGCCGCTGGACCTGGCGGAGGGAAGGGAAGCCCGTTGAGGAACGGACCCGCACGCGAGATCGAGGACCCCGGACAGCTGCTCGTCGGCTATCTGGAGAGCTACCGCTCCGCCCTGTGGGACAGGCTGGCCGGGCTGGACGAGGAGGCGTTCCACACCTCGCGGGTGCCCTCGGCCTGGACGCCCGCGCAGCTGGTGTGGCACCTGGCGATGATGGAACGCCGCTGGTTCGTCTGGGGCTTCCGGGGCGAGCCGGTCGACGAACCGTGGGGCGACCGGGACGCGGAGGGACGGTGGACCCTGCCCGAGGGGGTCGACGTGGCCGAGCTGCGGCGGCGGTACTGGGGGCAGGCCGAGCGAGTCGCGGAGGCGATCGCGGGCGCGGCGTTGACCGAGCGGGCGGCCGTCGGCGGCCGGTTCGACGGAACGGTGGAGACTCCGCCGACGCTGGGCTGGATTCTCTGCCACGTCCTCCAGGAGTACGCCCGCCACCTCGGCCACCTGGACATCGCCAGGGAGCTGACGGACGGCACGGTGGGGGAGTGAGGCGGGGTGGGCCGACCCCGGAAATGGGGGCAGAATCGGTCAGGCCACCCGAATGGCGCATTCCGGGCGCGGCGGGGACCATGGGTGGTGAGGCATGGGATCAGCCGATCCCTCCGAACCGCGACGCAGAGAGGTATGAACCCATGGCCATCGCCGCTGACATCATGAACCCCGGCGCCCAGTGGATTCCCGCCACCGAGAGCCTGGACCGCGCGGCCCAGCTGATGCGCGAGCTGGACGTGGGCGCGCTGCCGGTGAGCGACACCAACGAGCGGCTCTGCGGCATCATCACCGACCGCGACATCGTGGTGCGCTGCGTGGCCGCCGGCCACGACCCCGCCCACACCACCGCCGGTGAACTGGTCCAGGGCACCCCGCGCTGGGTGTCCAGCCTGGCCGAGGAGGACGAGGTGCTGGCCGAGATGGAGGCCCACCAGATCCGCCGGCTGCCGGTGATCGACGAGAACAAGCGGCTGGTCGGCATGATCAGCGAGGCCGACCTCGCCAGGACGCTCACCGACGACCAGGTCGCCGAGTTCGTGGAGCGCGTCTACGCCTGAGCGCCCCGCGCCCGCGTCCCCGACCGGTCGGCCGTCCCCCGCCACGCTCGGCGGGCGGGCGGCCCGCTTCGTCCCCATCCTGGGGGCATGACGACCAGGACCCGTGCTCCGCGCACCAACGAGTTCTTCACGCCCGGCCGGATCATCATGCTGGTGGTCGCCGTGGTCACCCTGATCTTCATCTTCGGCAACACCCGGCAGACCAAGATCAGGCTGCTGATTCCCGAGGTCACCATGCCGCTCTGGCTGGCCCTCCTCTTCACCCTGCTGATCGGGGCGGCCTGCGGCTTCTACGCGGCCCGTCGCCGCTGAGTCGCTGCCGCTGAGTCGCTGCCGCTGGGCTTCCGCAGTGCCTGCGGCGGCTGCGCCGACGCTTGGCCTGCGGCCGGTGGCCGCCGTGCGCCCGTTGGCCGTTGGCCGGCTGCGCCGGCCTGTGCCTCCGGGTGCGCCGGCCTGGCGCGTTCTCTGACCGCAGGTCGTGCCGCGCCCGGTCGCGTCCGCACGGGCGGGCCGATGGCGTCCCGTGGAGTGGTGTGGTCAAACGGTCCGCAGCGCTCCGCCCAGCACCGTCACGGAGGGCGTCGGTTGGCTCGGTGCCCGGCTGTCCGCGTTGCTCGCGGCCGCACACCACGATCTGGTGCGCGGGCAGCCGCCGCTACTCCATCGACCTGCGGAGTGGCGAGCTCCGCACCGCTACACCACTCGGCGGGATGTCGCCGGCGGACCGCGTGTGATCCGCGTGGCGGCCGCCGTGCCAACCGCCGCGCGGGCGGCGCCCGCGCCGCGCGCCCCGGCCGCATCGTCCCTCGCCCGCGCCGC
>NZ_RFFJ01000349.1 GCF_003696235.1 Streptomyces triticirhizae | reverse complement strand
GGGAGGCAACGCGCGCCGGCGCGCGACGGCGCGGCGCCGCAGCGCGCCGCGCAGGTCGGACGCCGGCCGCGCCGCCTGAGCCCCTGTCCATCCGGTACTCGTTCCCTCGCCGGCTCCGCTCCGTGTTCCGCTTCTCTCCCTGTGAGGTTCCATGCGCTGCGTCATCGCCCGTTACCCGTTCGAACTGACCCGTGACACCGTGTTGTCCGCGATGAAGGGGGTCAGCCCCGAGCCGGTGGTGGGCCAGTCGGTGATCATCGGCCGCCGCACCTATCCGCTGATGCAGGTCGGCCAGGTCATCACCGGCCAGGACCGGCGCGACTTCACGCCAGGCGAGGTGCGGCGGGCCATGATGCGGCTGGGCTTCACCTGCCGCGACCCGCACGCCGAGGTCGCCGCGCCGACGGGCACGCCGTTCGGCCGGGCGTCCGCCGCTCTGGGCGGGCCCGCCGGCGGCTGACCGGGGCGCGCTTCGACGACGCGTCTAGGCTGGCGGCGTGCGCACCGCCACCGCCCCCTCCTCCCCCGCCGCCCGTCCACGCGGCGACCGGGAGACCCGTAGGCTGCCCGCCTACGCGCCGGGGGCCGTGGAGATGCCGTTCGTGATCAGGTGCTACGACGAGATCGTCGAGCGCGACACCACCTGGAACGAACACTCGCACCCGTTCCACGAGTTGCTGTGGAACGAGCGGGGCGCCTCAACGGCCGTGGTGGGCACGCGGGTCTGGACCATCACGCCGACGCTGGGCCTGTGGATGCCGGCCGGCACGCTGCACTCGGGGTCGGCGATAGCGGGGACCTGGTTCCGGGCGAGCTTCTTCGGCTTCGGCGGGACGACGTCGATCTCCGACGTTCCGGTGGCCGTGGAGATCACGCCGCTGCTGCGGCTGTTGCTGGAACGGCTCGCCGATGCCGAGCTGTCGCCGGCCTCGCGGTCGGTGACCGAGGCGATGGTGCTGGACGTGGTCACGCCGTCCCCGCACGCGTTGCCGCTGCGAATGCCCGTGTCCCAGCTGCTGCGGCCCATCGCCGACGCCGTCACCGAGAACCCGGGCGACCAGCGGACGTTGGCGCACTGGGCGGCGGAGCTTGGGGTGAGCGCGCGGACGATCACGCGGGCGTTCGCGACGGAGACGGGGACGAGCTTCGCTCGCTGGGTCGCGGCGGTGCGGGCCCGGCACGCGGTGGAGTTGCTCACGCGGGGCCGGGAGGTGGAGGCGGTGGCGCGGGCCGTCGGCTACCAGTCGGCGAGCGCGTTCGGCGCGGCGTTCCGCCGCACGACGGGGCGAACGCCGGGGGCGTTTCGCTGCCGCTGAGCCACGACGGGGCCGCACCCGACCACGCACCATGGGCCGTTCCGCACCGTCGTCGTCCGCGGCCCGCACCCGACCACGCGCCCGGACCACCCCCCACCGTCGTCGACCGCGACCCGCCCCCGGACCACCCCCCTGTCCCAATCGCTACACCCCCTGTCCGTAAAGGGCGATTGCGACACCCGCCCCGCTCTCTTAAGGTACCGATGGACACAGGGAGGAAAGGTAAGCCTTACCTAACCCCCCGTATCCGACGTACGTCAGAACGGTGCACCGCTCCACGACCGCGTTCCGCGACCCGCGTGTGAGGTCCGGCACCCAGGTCCGGAAGTGGAGTCACGAGAGCCATGCGTTCACACCGCCTCCCCCTTCTCGCCGTGGCGGCGGTCCTGTTGGGGCTCACCGCCTGCGGCGGTTCCTCCGACGACGAGAGCAACGCGGACGAGGGCGCGGGCAACGCGACCGGCGAGAGCGCCGCGTTCCCGCGCACCATCGAGCACGCCCTCGGCGAGACGACCATCGAGTCCGCGCCGCAGCGCGTCGCCACCGTCAACTGGGCCAACCACGAGGTGCCGCTGGCCCTCGGCGTCGTCCCCGTCGGCATGGCGGCGGCGAACTTCGGCGACGACGACGGCGACGGGGTGCTGCCCTGGGTCGCCGAGCGGCTGGAGGAACTCGACGCCGAGACGCCCGTTCTCTTCGACGAGACCGACGGCATCGACTTCGAGGCCGTGGCCGACACCGAGCCCGACGTGATCCTGGCCGCCTACTCCGGGCTGACCCAGGAGGACTACGACACGCTCAGCGAGATCGCCCCGACCATCGCCTACCCGGACGCCCCCTGGGCGACCCCGTGGCGCGAGATCATCCGGCTGAACAGCGAGGCGCTCGGACTCGACGCCGAGGCCGAGGAGTTGGTCGGCTCCATCGAGGACGAGATCGCGGCCACCGTCGCGGACTACCCGCAGCTGGAGGGCAAGTCGGCGATGCTCATGACGCATGTGGACCCCAACGACGTCAGCGAGGTCGGCTTCTACACCACGCACGACACCAGGACCCTCTTCTTCGAGGACCTCGGGCTGACCATCCCGGAGAGCATCGCCACCGCCTCCGAGGGCACCGACCAGTTCGCCCTGACGCAGAGCGCCGAGCGGATCGACGCCTTCGACGACGTGGACATCATCACCGGATACGGCGACGAGACCGGCGAGTTGCTGGACGTGCTGCGGAACGACCCGCTGCTGTCCCGCATCCCTGCCGTCGAGCGCGACTCCGTCTATCTGCTGCCGGGCAGCACGCCGCTGGCGACCGCCGCCAACCCCACCCCGCTCTCCATCTCCTGGGTGCTGGAGGACTATGTGGCGGCGCTCGCCGAGGCAGCGGACCGCGTCGAATGACAACGGGCGCCCCCTCGGCGGCGTTCGAGCCCCCGCGCACGCCGGGCGCCACCGCGCCGGGCGCCACCGCCCCGGACGCCGCGCCACGGCGGCGCCCC
>NZ_RFFJ01000348.1 GCF_003696235.1 Streptomyces triticirhizae | reverse complement strand
GGCCGGGGCGGCGGCCGGCCAACCGCCCTGCGGGGCCTGGCTCCAGTCGCCGTTGGCCGGCTCGGGGCGGGCCTCGGCGCGCGGTTCGGCGCGCAGGTCCAGGCGCATGGTGTCGCCCGAGGCGAGGCCCTGGTCGGCCGTGCCGGCCGGCAGTCGCCGCGGCGCCGGCTCGGCCTCGATCGGAGGGTCGAGGGGGCGCGCGTCGTCGTACCGCGAGTCGTCGAAGCCGAGTTCGGCGGCGGTGCGCAGCCCGGCCTCGCGCTCGGCGGCGGAGATGCCGCCGTCCTGGCGCATGATCCGGGAGACGGTGAACCGCTCCTCCTGCTCGGGGATCTGGCCCCCGCCGCCGTGGGTGATCGACTCGGGCAGCATCACCAGCGAGGTGGTGCCGGACTGCTCGCCGGATGGCCGAAGTTGGACCCTGATCCCGTGCCGGGCGGCCAGCCGGCCGACCACGAACAGGCCCATCCGCTGCGAGATCGCCGCGTCGACGGCCGGCGGGGCGGCCAGCCTGCGGTTGATCTCGGCGAAGTCCTCCTGGCTCAGTCCGATGCCCTTGTCGTGGATCTCGATCATGACCCGGGCGTCCGGCAGCCTGGTGGCGGTGACCCTGACCTTGGCGTGCGGCGAGGAGAAGCTGGTGGCGTTCTCCAACAGCTCGGCCAGCAGGTGCACCAGGTCGTTGACGACCGCGCCGTGGATCTCGCACGGGGGAACGCCAGTGGTCTCGATGCGGCTGTAGTCCTCCACCTCGGAGGCGGCGGCGCGCAGCACGTCCACGAGCGGCACCGGCTGGTTCCAGCGGTGCTCCAACTCCTCACCGGCCAGGACCAGCAGGTTCTCGCCGTTGCGCCGCATCCGGGTGGCCAGGTGGTCGAGCTTGAAGAGGTTCTCCAGCTGCTCGGGGTCGGCCTCGCGGGACTCCAGCTCGGAGATGAGGCCCAACTGGCGTTCGATGAGGCCCTGGTTGCGGCTGGAGAGGTTGGTGAAGATCGCGTTGACGTTGCCGCGCAGCAGCGCCTGTTCGGCGGCGAGCCGCACGGCCTCGCGGTGGACCTGGTCGAAGGCGCGGGCGACCTCGCCGATCTCGTCCCTGCTGGTGATGGGGATGGGCGTGACGGCGGTGTCCACCCGGCCCGGGTTGACCTGGGAGAGCTGGTCGACGACGGCGGGCAGGCGACGCCCCGCGACCTCGAAGGCGGCGGCGCGCAGCCGGCGCATGTCCCGGCTCATCGAGCGGGCCATCAGGCCGGCGACGACGAAGGCCAGCAGCAGGGCGACCAGCACGGCGGCCGAGTTGACGAACATCTCGGTGCGGGCCGACGAGGCGATCTGGCCGGCCTCGTCCACCGCCGCGTCCACGAGGTCCTCCTCGATGTCGCGGTAGGCGTCGAACTCGGCGGTGGCGGCGGCGAACCACGCCTCCGGGGTCAGACCCTGCGCCGCCAGCTCCTCCGGGCTCGCCCCCGAGCCGATCAGCTGGACCATCACCGGCAGGCTGTAGGCGTTGGGCGCCTCGACGGCGGCCTGTTGGCCGGCCTCGGAGAGCCGCTCCTCCAGCCGCTCGACGTCCCCTGGGGTGCCGGCCGAGCCGTACTCGGCCTTGGCGATCTCCTCCAGGTAGGCGTAGGAGCTGAAGGCGGTGAGCTGGAGCTGGTGGGCGGAGTCGCCGGGGCCAGGGGCGACCAACAGGTGGGTGCCGATGGCGCGTTGCAGCGAGCTGGCGGCCTTGGAGAGCGAGACGGCGTAGACGGTGCGGCCGTAGGAGGTGAGGTTGTCGGTGCCGAGCCCCAGTTCGTTGGCGAACGACATCAGCGGGTGCTGGACCGCGACATAGCCCTCCTCGGTCTCGACCGCCGGGAGTTGCTCGGTGTAGGCGCGCTGACGCAGCGCGTCCAGCTGCGGCTCGGCCTCGGTGACGCCCTCCATGCGGTGGCGGAGGCTCTCGGTGTGCGGGGCGTCCTCCCAGCGCGCGTAGAACTCGTCGCGCGCCGCGTTGGTGACCCGATGCGCCTCGCCGACGATGGACGCCTCGCGGTTGCCCTCCAGCAGCGGCCTGGCGGTGACGTCCCGCTCGTCGATCAGGGCGTGGGCGTACGCCGTGGAGGCGCGCACCAGTTCGGCTGTGCGCTCGGCGTCCTGCGCCTCGCGCCAGGTGGACTGGGAGGCGCTGACCCGCAGCCCCGCCAGCACCAGCGCGATGACCACGGGGATCATCAGGATCGCGTAGAGCTTGGTCGCCACCCGCCAGTTGCGCGGGGCGAACCGGGAACCGGTCGCCATCCCCGAGGGCACACCGGACGAATCGGCGTCGCCCGGGCGGGCGTTGCGGGCGTCCTCCGCCTCCCCCGCGCCCCCCGGGGGGTCGGCCCCCGGGTTCGGGGGAGTCGCGCTGCTGCGGCTCACTGGCTATCTCACCTCTCGACAGTGACGGCCGGCAGGGGCCAGCCGCCATGACTGTGGAGTCGTGTGGATTCCAGCACGCTTGGGGAAGAGTTTCCAATCCCCCCGGTCGTCCGTTTTCAGCCGAGACGAGGCACCCCAATTCGGGCATCGCGCCCCAGAGGCGACATACGGTGGCGAACTCGCACGCGGAGCGGAACGGAACGCTCGCCACGCGTAGACATCGCACGGGGGGACCATCGACCGAATCGTTACGAACTCCCGTGGGACGTGGGCGAGAACACAGGGCGGGCCAGCCTTGGCGCTCAGTGGAGGCGGGCCAACAGGGCGTGTTCGACGAGGGTGATCAACGCGCTCTTCGCCTCCGCGCGATGCCGCGCGTCCGTGGTGATGATCGGCGCGTCAGGACCGATCTGCAACGCCTCCCGCACCTCCTCGGGAGAGTACGGCTGATGACCATCAAACCCGTTCAAAGCGATCACAAAC
>NZ_RFFJ01000347.1 GCF_003696235.1 Streptomyces triticirhizae | reverse complement strand
CGGGGCCCGACGGGCCCCGCCGCCTCCGCGTCAGGCCGCCGCGTCCGCCGCCTGGGCGCGGAGCGCCCGTTCCACGCCCGCGCGGGACTCGGTGACCAGCCGGCGCAGGGCCGCCGACGGCTTCGCCGCCTCCAGCCACGCGTCCGTCGCGTCGAGCGTCTCCTGAGCGACCTGCGTCGTCGGGTAGAAGCCGAGCGCGATGCCCTGGCCCGCCTCGTGGCTGCGCCGCTCCCACACGTCGGCGATCACCTCGAAGTACCGGTCCCGGTAGGGCGCCAGCAGCTCCCGCTGGTCGGTCTGGACGAAGCCGCCGATCGTGGCCTCCCGCACCGCGTTGGGCAGCGACTCGTCGTTGATCACCGCGTCCCAGGCGGCGGCCTTCGCCTCCGCCGTCGGCCGGGCGGCGCGGGCCGCCGCCGCGTGCTCCTCGCCCGCCGAGGTCGGGTCGCGGCGCAGCTCGGCCTCGATGGCCGGCTCGTCGGCCCGCCCGGTGGCGACCAGCCGCAGCAGCAGCGCCCAGCGCAGCTCGGTGTCCACGTCCAGCCCGTCGATCGTGACCCTGCCGTCCAACAGGCCGGCCAGCACGTCGAGTTCGGCGTCGCTCCTGGCGCTGGCCGCCAGCGCCCGCGCCCAGGCCAGCTGGTGGTCGCTGCCCGGCTCGGCGGCGCGCAGCCGCTCCAGCGCCGCCGCCGACCAGCGCGCCAGCCCCTCCTCGCGCCACTCGGGCGCCGCGTAGAGGTCGAGCGCCAGCCGCACCTGGCGGTGCAGCGACTGGACCACGCCGATGTCGCTCTCCTTGCCGATGCCGTTCAACACCAGCGCCAGGTAGTCCCGCGTCGCCAACTCGCCGTCCCTGGTCATGTCCCAGGTGGAGGCCCAGCACAGGGCGCGCGGCAGCGACTCCGCGAAGTCGCCGACCCGCCGGGTGACCTGGGCGGTGGACTCGGGGTCGAGGCGGACCTTGGCGTAGGAGAGGTCGTCGTCGTTGAGCAGCACCACCGCCGGGCGGGGCCGGCCGACCAGCTCGGGGACCTCGGTCTCCTCGCCGGTGACGTCCAGCTCGATCCGGTGCGTGCGCACCAGCGCCTCGTCCACCGGGTCGTAGAGGCCGACGGCGATCCGGTGCGGGCGCAGCGTGGAGGTGCCCTTGGCGCCGGTCGGCAGCGGCGGGGCCTCCTGGCGGATCACGAACCGGGTGATCACGCCATCGGCGTCCACCTCGATCTCCGGGCGCAGGATGTTGATCCCGGCCGTCTCCAGCCAGGCCCTGGACCAGGACCTGAGGTCGCGGCCGCTGGTCTCCTCCAGCGCGGCCAGCAGGTCGGCCAGCCGGGTGTTGCCCCAGGCGTGGCGCTTGAAGTAGGTGCGCACGCCCTGGAAGAACTCGTCCCTGCCGACGTAGGCGACCAGCTGCTTGAGCACCGAGGCGCCCTTGGCGTAGGTGATGCCGTCGAAGTTGACCAGGACGTCGTCCAGGTCGGTGATGTCGGCCATGATCGGGTGGGTGGACGGCAGTTGGTCCTGCCGGTACGCCCAGGTCTTCATCTGGTTGGCGAAGCCGGTCCAGGCGTGCGGCCACTGGCTGCCGGGGGCCTGCGCCTGGCAGGCGATGGAGGTGTAGGTGGCGAACGACTCGTTGAGCCACAGGTCGTTCCACCACTCCATGGTGACCAGGTCGCCGAACCACATGTGGGCCAGCTCGTGGAGGATGGTCTCCGCCCTGGCTTCGTAGGCGGCGTCGGTCATCTTGGAGCGGAAGACGTACTGGTCCCTGATGGTGACCGCGCCGGCGTTCTCCATGGCGCCCGCGTTGAACTCGGGGACGAAGAGCTGGTCGTACTTGGCGAACGGGTACGGGTAGTCGAACTGCTCCTCGAACCAGTCGAAGCCCTGCTTGGTGACGGCGAACAGCGCCTCGGCGTCGAGATGTTCGGCGAGCGAGGGGCGGCAGTAGAGGCCGAGCGGAACGGAGCGGCCCTCGCCCTCCCAGGTGTCGTGCACCGCGTGGTAGGGGCCGGCGATCAGCGCGGTCACATAGGTGGAGAGCCGGGGCGTCGGCTCGAAGCGCCAGACGTTGTCGACCGGTTCCGGGGTGGGCGAGTTGGAGATCACGGTCCAGCCCTCGGGGGCGGTGACGGTGAACTCGAACGTCGCCTTGAGGTCGGGCTGCTCGAAGCAGGCGAAGACGCGGCGGGCGTCCGGGACCTCGAACTGGGTGTAGAGGTAGGTCTGTTGGTCGACCGGGTCGACGAAGCGGTGCAGACCCTCGCCGGTGTTGGTGTAGGCGCACTGGGCGACGACCAGCAGCTCGTTGGGGCCCTCGACCACCTCGGGCAGGGCGATCCTGGAGTCGGCGAAGACCTCGGCCACATCGAGGGCGGTGCCGTTGAGCACGACCTCGTCGACCTCGGGCGCGATCAGGTCGATGAACGTGGCCCCGGCGGTGCGCGCGGTGAAGTGGACGGTGGTGCGGGAGCCGAACCGGGGAGAGGACCCGGAGGTCCCGGAGGAACCAGCGGAGGAGGTGCCGCCCTGGGGCGCCCCGGAGATGTCGAGCGCGATCTGGTAGCGATCGACACTGATCAGTTCGGCGCGTTCCTGGGCCTCTTGCCGGGTCAGGTTGGTACCGGGCACCTGGTTCTCCTTCTCTGTGTTCTCTGTGCGTCTGCGCGATGGGTGTGCGGGTGGGGGGAGGCCGTTGTCCGCGTCATCCTCGCACGGGGGACCGACACCGGGCCGCCGCCTTTTCACCGGCGCCCCTCCGGCGGCGGCGTCGCGCGGCGCCCGGCGCGCCGGTGCCCGTTCGGCGCCGGTGCCCCGTTCAGCGGGGGAGCACCACCACCCAGTCCGTGCCGGGCCGGGTCGCCCCGGCCTGGAGCGCGGCGCGGACGGCGGTCGCCTGCCGCCGCCAGGACGCGTG
>NZ_RFFJ01000346.1 GCF_003696235.1 Streptomyces triticirhizae | reverse complement strand
CGCGCGGCGGGCCGCCGGCCGGCGCCGCCCCGAGACCCACTCGAGTGGCGGTCGAGCAACGCTCCACCGGCGGGCCGCCGCGCACGGCACAGCGCCCCGCCCCACGGCGCGTCGAGCACGCGGCGCCGTGGGACGGGGCGATCGGGGGCCTTCCTCCTCCCCCCTCCTGTCGAGGAGGACGGCCCGGGGTCAGCAGCCGTAGGTGGTGAAGATGGAGTCGACGTGGTGCGCGTACGCGGCTCGGGTCCTCGGTCCCGCGATCCCGTCGACGGCGAGGCCGTAGCCGCCCTCGTCGTTCAGGTACCGCTGGAGCGCCCTGATCGTCCGCGGTCCGACGATCCCGTCGACGGCCCCCGCGTTGTGCCCCAGGTCGTTGAACATCCGCTGGGCGGCCTTCCAGCTCTGCGGGCCCAACTGGCCGTCCGCGACACCGGGGCTGTAACCCCTGATGCTGAGGTAGCACTGCCAGTCGCGGGCCTGGTCGCTGCTCAGGCCGAGGTTGTTGACCGCGAGCACCGAGACGTCCTCGCCGCTCGCCGTGGCGACGCCGGTCACCGCCGGGGCCGCCGCGACGCTGCCGCTCGCGCCCGCCAGCCCCCCGGCGGCGATGCCCAGCGCGGCGGCGACGCCGACCAACGGCCTGAGCACGGTGTTCTTCCGCATGTTCGGTCCCCTTTCGACGCGTGGCCGGCGTCCCGCGCCGGCCACGGTGCGCACGGGCCGGGCCCCCCGTTGAGCCCTCCCATCCCGTGCCCCCCGGAACGCCCCCACCGGGAGCGTCCGCTGACACAAGAACGTACGGAGCGCGACCGGGCCCCGGCATCCAGCGACGGGTGGAAAAGTCCCGTCCCCCGCGCGCGGCAGCCGCGTGGTTCCTGCGACTTTCGCGGTACCACGCTGGGTTGACTCCGGCCCGGCGACCCGGCGTTACGCTGCGGAGGTGCGCGAGCAAGACACCCTCGCCCCGGAGGGGCGGCGCCGCCCGGGCCCCTCCCGCGCCGCGTATGCCGTGGACACGCTCATAGCCGTCGCGATGGCCGGCGTGGCCCTGCTGCTGGCCGGTGACTCCGAGTCCGAGGGATGGCCGGAACCGAGCGCCTGGGGCCTGGTGTTGGCGGTCCTCGCCCAGGCGCCGGTCGCGCTGCGCAACCGGGCCCCGGTGGCGGTGTTCGCCGCGACGCAGATCGCCGCGTTCTGGTATGTCAGCCTCGGCTTCTGGCCGGTGGTCTGCACCTTCGGCCCGCTGCTCGCGCTCTACACCGTCGCCTCCGCGCGCCCGACGCGGATCGCGGTCGGCTGCGCGGCGGTGTTGGCCACCCTGTGGCTCTACGGGGGCGTGGTCTCCGAGTCGCAGTCCATGCCGACGGTGGCCGCCCAGGCGTTGCTCTTCGGCGCGGTGATGGTGTGGTTCGGCACGCTGGCCCGCCGCTCCGCCGAGCTGACCCGCCGCCTGACGGCCGAGCAGGCCGAACGGGCCCGCCGCGCGGTCACCGACGAACGCCGGCGGATCGCGCGGGAGTTGCACGACATCGTCGCCCACCACATGTCGGTCGTCTCGGTGCAGACCGGCCTGGCCAGCTTCGTCTTCGACTCCGACCCGCCCACCGCGCGCGCCGCGCTGACCACCATCGCCGACACCAGCCGCGAGGCGCTGGACGAGCTGCGGCGGATGCTCAGCGTGCTGCGGGACGACGCCGGCGAGGGCGAGGGCGATCCGGAGGGCGGCGCCTCGGTGACGCCGATGCCGGGCCTGGCCCGCCTCGACGACCTGGTGGAACGGCTGCGCGCCGGCGGCCTGTCCGTGCGGCTGCTCGTCGACGGGCTGCCGCGCCCGCTGGCGCCCGGCGTCGACCTGTGCGCGTACCGCGTGGTGCAGGAGGCGTTGACCAACGTCATCAAGCACGCGCCTGGCGCCGCCGCCACCGTCGAACTCCGGTACCGGCCACGGCATGTGGCGGTCAGCGTCATCGACGACGGGAAGGGGGTGAATCAGGACAGAGTCCTGCCGGGCGGTGGCCACGGGTTGATCGGAATGCGCGAGCGGGCCAAGCTCTACGGCCGGACCATCGGCATCGGTCCACGAGGCGACGGAGGGTTCGCCGTGCGGCTGGTGCTTCCCACCTCGGCGGCGGCCCGTGGAGGAGAGGGCGACCCCGGGGCATGACCAGGGTGTTGATCGTCGACGACCAGTTCCTGATCCGCGCGGGGCTGCGGGGCGTGCTCGACGCGGCTCCCGGCATCGAGGTCGTCGGCAAGGCAAGCGACGGCGAGGAGGCCGTCCAGGTCGCCGCCGAGACCCGCCCCGACATCGTGCTGATGGACATCCGGATGCCCGGCACCAACGGCATCCAGGCCACCGAACGCATCCTGGCCGAGGCCGACGACCGCGAACCCCCGCCCAGAGTCCTGGTGTTGACCACCTTCGACCTCGACGAGTACGTCTATGGCGCGCTGCGCGCCGGCGCCTCCGGGTTCCTGCTCAAGGACTCGGGGCCCGAGCGGCTGCTGGCCGCCGTCACGGCGGTCGGCGGCGGCGACTCGCTCTTCGCGCCCAGCGTGACCCGCCGGCTGGTCGCGGCCTTCGCCCGCCAGCCCGAGTCCGCCGGCACCCCGCCGCCCGGGGCCCAACCGGCGCGGGACCTGGAGGCGTTGACCTCGCGGGAGCGCGAGGTGCTGCGGCTGACCGGGCTCGGCCTGTCCAACGCCGAGATCGCCGACCGGCTGCACATCAGCACGGCCACGGTGAAGACCCACCTCAACCGGACGATGAGCAAGCTCCACCTCGACAGCCGCGCCCAGGCCGTGGTCGTCGCCTACGAGACGGGCCTGGTCACCCCCGGCGGCTGAGCCGCCGCTCGGCCGGCCGAGGCGCCGGCGGGGGCGCCGGCGGGGGCGCCGGCGGCGGGGAGGGTCCGACACGGCCGGCCG
>NZ_RFFJ01000345.1 GCF_003696235.1 Streptomyces triticirhizae | reverse complement strand
CCGGCAGCGCCCAGCGGGTCCAGCGCGCCCAGCGGCCGAGAAGGGCCGGCTCGGGCAGCGACAGCAGCGCGATCCCGGCGGCCGCGCCGGCGCCCAGCCACAGCCCGGCGGCCGTCAACGAGATCCCGGCGGTCGCCGCGACCGCGCCCGGCGCGGCCAGCAGCATCGAGGAGAGGGCGAACGTCGGCCCCAGCACGGCCAGTTGCGCGCCGCCCGGCGGCCTGGTCAGCCGCTCGGCCGCCGCCGCCCTCGCCAGCGGGCCGAGCAGCGCGGCCAGCGCCAGGACCAGCAGCCAGCCCAGCAGCCCGCCGCGCCAGATCGGGTCCAGCAGGTCGAGCGGCAGCCGCAGCGCCAGGTCGCAGGCCACGGCCAGGCCGATCGCGCGGGCCGCGCGCCCGGGCCCGGCCGCCGCGTCGCCCATGTCGCGCCGCACCACCAGCACGAGCGCGACCAGCGCCGAGGCCAGCGCGAAGCCCACCAGCGGCACCGAGCGCCCCACCGGGAACTGCACCAGCAGCCGCGCGCCGGCCAGCACCCCGACCGCGACGGTCAGCCCCTGCCGGGAGCCCAGCCACCAGGTCAACGGGCCGGCCAGGCACGCCAGCGCGGGAACGGCGGCCACCGCGACGGCGCCCGCGCCGCCGAGCACGGTCGCCCCCAGCCGCAGCATCTCCAGCGTGACCAGGGCGACGACGGCGGTGAGCAGGGGCAGCGGGCGCGCGACGGGGCTCATGGCGGGTGAGGTTAGTGCCCGCATCCCCGAGGCGTCCGTTCGGGGTGCGAGCCCGCCCGGGTGGACGTAGCGTCGAAGTACGAGCCGGAATCAGACAGTCGTGCCTAGGGAGGCTCGTCATGGTGCGTAACACCCTCGGAGCGGTCCTCGCTCTGATAGCCGCCGTCGTGGGTATCGGCAGCGTGTTCTTCGACTGGTACGGAGGACGCGACGGCCGGAACTACCGATGGTGGGACCTGTTCAACGGGGCCGGCGTGACGGGAGGGACCCCGGCGTTGATCGCGGGTCTGTTCCTGCCGATGCTGGTCGCGGCGGCCCTCGCCGTGGCGGGCATCCTGCTGCGGTCCCGCCTGCTGACGGCGTTGTCCGGCGCCGCCATCCTCGGCTTCACCCTGCTGTGGATGATCCGGCAGTACAACACCACGGACAGCCTGACCATCGGGCAGGGCGGCATGTCCTGGCCGGTGCTGGCAGCGCTCGGTTCGGGCCTGCTGATGCTGTACGCGGCCACCACCATGGCCGGCCGCCACCTCGCGGACCGTGGCCTGCGCGGCCACGGTCACGGGAAGCACCGCGAGGAGACCGGCGGCGAGGTGCGGCAGGGCCCGTGGCGCAAGCGCCACGAGGAACACGCCGCTCACGGTGAGCACGAGGAGCACGGCCGGCGCGACGTCGCCTAGCCGCCCTTCCAGGGTCAGTTCCTCGTTGGAACCACCGGTTCGCGCGCCACCGCCGCCCCCGGAACGTGGGGGACGGCGGTGTGTCGCCTCTCCGCCCGCGCGCCCCTCTGGGCGGTCGGGGCCCGTTCAGGACTGGCGGGTGCCCCGGGCCGCGTCGAGGGCGTAGACGCAGTGGTCCTTGCTACAGGCGAAGACCATCCCGTCGGCGGCGGCCGGGGTGCCGGTGATGGCGCCGCCGGTCTCCAACTTCCAGCTGAGCCGGCCGCTGACCGCGTCCAACGTGTACAGGCAGTGGTCCTCCGAGCCGAAGTGCAGCCGGCCGTCCCGCACCACGGGCGAGCCGACGATCGCCTCGCCGGCGGCGAACCGCCAGCGGGGGGTGCCGCTGACCGCGTCCAACGTGTACATCGCGGTGCCGCTGCCCAGGTGGACCAGGCCGTCGGAGACCACGACCGGCTCCGTCGACTGCCGCGCCTCCGTGGCGATCCGCCACCGGTCGTCGCCCGTCGCCAGGTCCAGGGCGTAGACCGTGCCCAGGTAGTCGGTGAAGTAGATCCCCGCGTCCCGGCCGCCGGCCGCCTGGTACGTCGACGGGCAGAGGATCGCGGCCGGCGCGTCGAACCGCCACCGCTCCGCGCCCGAGGCGGCGTCCAGCGCCAACACCCGGGAGCCGGCGCACACATAGACGGTGCCGTCGTCGGCCGGGGTGACCCGCACCGGGACACCGCCGGTGACGGAGGTGTCACCGACCGGGTAACGCCACAGCTCGCTGCCGGTGCGGGCCTCCAGCACATAGAGCTGGCCCTCGCCCCAGGCGTAGACCACGCCGTCCCGCAGCACGGGCGCCGCGTCCTGGGTCTCGAAGTCGCTCTGCCCGCCGGTCAGCTCCCACAGCTGCGCGCCGTTGCCCGCCTCCCACGCGGTGACCAGGCCGCCGCGCGAGGCGGTCAGCACCGTGCCGCGCTCCGCGCGCAGGGCGTAGATCCAGCCCTCGGTCGCCACCCGCCAGCGGTCGGCGCCGTCGGTGGCGTCCAGGGCGTAGAGGCTCGGGCCGTCCGAGGCGATGACCGCGCCGCCGGTGACAGCCATCGACCAGGCGACCTCCCGGGTGCGGAACCGCCGCCGCCCGCTGGCCACATCGAGCGCGTGGACCTCAAGGGAGGTGACGTAGAGCGCGTCGCCGGCGACCGTGGGCGAGCCCCACAGGTCGTTGCTCATCCGGAAGCGCCAGGGCCGCCAGCGCGGCGTCGCGCCGGCGTCGCCGGTGGGCCGCGCCATCGGGTGGTCGGCCGTGGAGCCCGGCTGATGCATCTGGCCGGGATGCGCCGTGTTGGGGCTGGGAACGGCCGCCTGCTGGTGGGCCGTCGGCGGTCTGCTCCACTCCTGCGCCGGCTGCCGCTGCTCGGCCGGCGGGGGCGGCGGCGGGGGCGACTGCGTCACGGGCGGGCCGGTCGGCGGCGCCTCGTTCGTCGGCGGCGGGGGTGTGCTCGGCGGCGGGGGCGGCGGCATCGACGGCATGGGGGGCGCGTAGGAGCGCTGCGCGGCGGCCGAGGGGGGCGCGGACTCCGGG
>NZ_RFFJ01000344.1 GCF_003696235.1 Streptomyces triticirhizae | reverse complement strand
CGGCCGGCGCGGCGCGACGGGCGGCCCGCGCGCGGGTCAGCACCGGCAGTGCGGCCGCGACGGGCAGCACGGCGGCCGGCACGGTGACCGGCCCGACCACGCCGTCGGCCCGGGGCAACGCCACCGTCAACTCCTCCTCGGGCAGCCCGGCGACCTCGGGCGCGGAGCCGTCCGGGTCCCAGAACGCGACCCGGGAGAGCCGGGGCGGATCGGCCGGCAGCACGGTGGCGGCGAGGTTGAGGAGAGCGGCGACCTGCGGTGGGGTGGGCGGGCTGGCTGACACAGGACTCCTCGACACTCCTCGACACACTCCTCGACCCGTTTCATCAAATTTGACTAGCCGGCGGGCGACGGCCGAGGGTACTCCACCGGACGGCCCGACCCAAAACGCCTCCTCGGGGGAATCCCGCCGGCGCGACGCCACCGTGGGAACGCGCGCTCACGAGGGCACCAAAGGGGCGCAAAGCGGGGCCGATACGCCTCCCATGGTGGCGCTGGGTACACCCCCACTGGGGGGTTGCTGCCATGGTCACCCACCGTGAGCGACTCATAGAGTGAGGCCACCACCGTTTCCTCATACCGGAGTTCCCATGGCAGCACAGCCCACCGCCGTCATCACCCCGCCGCGCGCCGCCAACCCGTCGGCCACGCCCGACGCGGGCGAGTTCACGCCGCTGTCGCGGCTGATCAAGGAGCAGCGGCTCCTGGACCGGCGCCTGGGCTGGTACGCCGTCCACCTCGGTGCCAACGCCGTGGCCCTCGCGGCGGTCGTCGCCGCCGTGCTGCTGGCCGGCAACTCGTGGTGGACCGTCCTGCTCGCCGTTCCCATGGCGCTGTTCACCACGCGCACCGCGTTCTTCGGACACGACGCGGGCCACTCCCAGATCGCCAGCAGCCGCAAGGTGAACCGGGCCCTCGGGCTGATCCACGGCAACCTGCTGCTCGGCATGAGTTCCGCCTGGTGGAACGACAAGCACAACCGGCACCACGCCAACCCCAACCACGTCGACAAGGACCCCGACGTCGGCGAGGGCGTGCTCGTGTGGACCGAGGGTCAGGCCGAGAAGCGCACCGGCTTCGCCCGCTGGCTCACCCGCAACCAGGCCAGGCTCTTCTTCCCGCTGCTGCTGCTCGAAGGCATCGCCCTGAAGGTCGCCAGCGCCCGGATGCTGGCCGCCGGCGAGGGCTGGGAGGGCCGGGGCCGGGCCCGCGCCACCGAGAGCGTGCTGCTGATCACCCACGTCGTGGCCTACGCCGCGCTGCTGCTGAGCACCATGAGCCTGGGCAAGGCCCTGGTCTTCGCGCTGGTGCACCACGCGCTCTTCGGCCTGCACCTGGGCGCCGTCTTCGCGCCCAACCACAAGGGCATGGAGATGCCCGACCCCGACGTGCGCTGGGGCCACCTGCGCCGCCAGGTGCTGACCTCGCGGAACGTGCGCGGCGGGCTGCTCACCGACTGGATGATGGGCGGGCTCAACTACCAGATCGAGCACCACCTCTTCCCGAACATGCCCCGGGTCAACCTGCGCCGCGCCCAGCCGCTGGTGCGCGACTACTGCCGGTCGATCGGCGTCTCCTACGCGGAGACCGGGCTGGTCGACTCCTACCGGCAGGCGCTCACGCACATGCACGGCATCGGCGCTGAGCTGCGCGCCGAGCGGCGCGCGGGGCGCTGACGCCGGACCGAGCGTCGATGCGGGGCGGCGCGCGCCGGTCGAACGGCGCGCGCCGCCCCGGTACCTCTTCGCGCGGAACGGTGGCCTCTGGAGAGACGTTGACGAAGTGCCGGGGCGACCCTCGCCGCGGCGAGGAGGTGCGGACCATGTCTCGTGGTGCGAAGGTCGCGATCGGCGCGCTGGGCGTCGGGGTGGTGCTCTGGTGGCTGACCAGCTTCTGGATCGCCCTGCTGGTGATGGTCGGAATTCCGGCCGGCGCCTATTTCCTGCTGGACTCCTCGCAGCGCACCCGGCTGCGGCGGGTGGGCCGCAAGGAGCTGGGCCGCTAGGGCGCCGGCGCCGTCCTTTCGACGATTCCCGGACGTTTTCCCGACGATGTTCGGCCGTGTTCGCGCCGGCTTTTCGCGGGGGTTTCGGCCGGGCTTTGTCGTGTCCCCGTCGTTGTTGTCGCAGGGCCCCGGCCGCGTGGCCAGGGCCCTGAAGCCGTTTCTCCCCTGCCCCTTCCGCCTCGACGAGGCACCCGCCGAGCCGATCGAGAAACGGAAACGGTACGGTCCCTTCCGCATAGCGGTGTGGCCCAAACGGTTGCCCACAACCGCTTGCTGGGGAAGGCTGACACAGCGGTCGCCTTACGAGAAGGGGGAGCTGGGGATGGCACTGAGCACCACGCTCGACTGGCTGCTGGACGACCTGGCGCAGCGGCTACCTCGGGTCAGGCACGTCCTGCTTCTGTCGAGCGACGGACTGGTGACCTCGGTGAGCCGGGGCCTGCGGCGCAGCAGCGCCGAGCACCTGGCCGCCGTCGCCTCCGGGCTGCACAGCCTGGCCAAGGGCGTGGGGGAACACTTCGGCGTCGGCGACGTCCGTCAGACGATGATCGAGTTCGACGACGGGGTGCTCTTCGTGACCTCAGCCGGCGACGGCAGCTGTCTGTGCGTCCTCACCGGGGCCGACGCCGACGTGGGGCAGGTCGGTTACGAGATGACGCTGCTGGTCAACAAGGTCGGCGAACACATGGGACTGGCGGCCAGGGAGGCCCTCTGACGCCCTCTGACGCCCCACAGGGAACTCAACGCGAGGGATTGACTACGCAGGGTTGCCAACGGGGCGTGGGTGTGGCTAGGGTGGCTACTGACAGTTAGCGTTGCGTGCTGGAGGTAGCCATGTATCCGCAGAGTTTCTCCCTGATCGAGCCCACCACCCCGGTCCTGGCGCCAGGGGGGCGCGCCCGGCGCGCGCCGACCGCGCGCGGCACCGGCGTCCTGAGCCTGCCCTGGCCCGCGCGGCCCACGGTCACCGGCCGCGTGACGCTGACGGTCGGTCCACGAGGGCGCGT
>NZ_RFFJ01000343.1 GCF_003696235.1 Streptomyces triticirhizae | reverse complement strand
CCGCGCGCGCCGTCCGCCGCCTCGGCCACCGCGACCTCGGGCGCCGCCTCCGCCAGCCATCCTGCGGCGGCGCGGGCCGCCGCCGCGTCCGGCAGCCCGAGGCTGAGCCCGAGCCGGCCGGGGCCGACGCGATGGGTCTGCCCCAACGCGTCGTCCGACAGCGGGAGTTCGGCGGCGAGCCGGTGCAGCAGATGGTCGGCGTCGGCGTTGCGGGCGTGCCCGGCGGCCAGCCCAAGCCAGTGGCCGGGCGTGGCGGGCGGGGGCGTGAGCGGCACGGGCGGAATCCTCCGGGGCCTGGTCGGGGCGCGGGACCGGCCCAGCCTCCTCCCGGGCGGCTGACGGGCGGGATCGTTCCGCGAACGCCCGGGCCATCGCCGGGTGAACGGCCGCCAACGCCTGAGCGGCGGCCGTGAACGGCGGGGCCTCAGGCGTGGGCGAAGAGGACCCCGCCGACGGCTGACCTGTCGTCCGATGTGCCGACCAGCGTCACGCCGACGTCCTTCCGCAGCTCCTCGCCGAGCACCGCGACGACGGCGTCGGTGAGCCCGGCGGCCAGCCGCTCGGCGGCGTCCGGCACCTGGGTGAACAGGCCGGCGCGGCTGCTGAGTTGGACGGCGGGCGCGGGCGCGGTCCCGAGCCTGCCGCCCACGGCGAAGCGGGCGGCGGGAACGCCGTGGAACTCGATGACCACCAGCGGACGGGCCCAGTCCCCGTACACCGCGACGACGGCGTCGGTGAGCCCGGCCACCAGCCGCTCCTCGGTCGTGCCGTCGAGGAGTTCCTCGGCGAGGGTGACGGTGCAGTGCGGCATGATTCCTCCTGTTGCCCCAACAACAAAATAGCTTTGGAAGCAAACATAATGCCTGACACGCCCCCCGTCCACTCCGATCCCGACGACGTGCCCGCCAACGTGCCCGCAGACGTGCCCGACGACGCCCGCGACGACGTCGATGCCGCCGTCCGCAAGCTGCTGCTGGTGATGCCGCGCGCCATCGGCCGCGTCAAGCGCCTGGGGGTCCCGGAGGAACTCGCGGACCTGGCGCTCGCCCCGCGCCATCTCTCGCTGCTGTCGTTCCTGCTGCTCGACGGCCCGATGACGGTCAGCGAACTGGCCGACCGCCTGGAGGTGGCCCCCACGACCGCGAGCCTGCTGGTCAGCGAACTGAGCAGGAAGGGCGTTCTCGACCGCCGCGAGGACGAGAACGACCGGCGCCGCCGCGTGGTCTCCATCCCGGAGGGGATGCGGCCGGCGCTGGAGCGGTGGCTCTCCCCCGGCGCCCGCGCCTGGCGCGCGGCTCTGGAGCCGCTGACGCCGTCCGAACGGGCGGCGGTGGTGCGGGCGTTCACGGCCTACGAGGCCGCGCTGGCGGACGGGGGCGAACGGATCGAGGGGTGAGCACGGCGAAGCCCCTCCACCGGGGCTGGTCGCCCCGGTGGAGGGGCTTCGCCCCCGCCGACGCCGTCGGGCCGGGAGCGCCGTCAGGCCATGGGCACCGTCAGGCCGGGTCGGTCACTCCGGCAGGACCCAGATCGGGTTGGAGTAGAACCACAGGTCCTCCCACGGGTCCGCGTCGCCCTCGACGTCGAGGGCCGGGCCGGCGGGGTCCACGTCCGAGCCGTTGAGGCCGGGCTGCGACCGCCTGCCGTCGGTGCCGCGCAGGCGGACATAGGCAGGCTCCGAGACCCGGCCCAGGTCGTAGGTGAAGGTGACGGTGCCGCTGGTCTCGTTCACCTCCCAGGACTTCACCACCCGCGTGTCGGGGGCGTGGAAGGTGTCGCGGTCGGCGGCCGCGCCGGTGACCGCGCCCCTGATCACGTCCACCCTGGCCAGCCTGGGCACGAAGTTGGCCCAGTTGGGGATGGCGGCCAACGCGATCTTGATCTTGAGTTCGACCCTGGTGCCGCGCCGCACCAGGAGCGTGTCGCCGAGGGTCACCGACCGCCCGCCGCCGCGCAGTTGGGCGTCGAGGCCAGCGATCAGCCCGCCGTGGTCGACCCAGATCCGGCCGGCGCGGATGCCGTCCATCACCGCCGCGTAGGAGAAGTCGTGCGCGCCGACATGGGTGCGGCTGTACTGGCCCGGCCAGAAGTCGCCCGCGCCCAGGTTGAGTCCGGAGCCGGCGTAGACGGGGTCGCCGTGGAAGCCGTTCCCGTCGAAGTCCGAGCCCTCGGGGCGGGTGGAGGTGTCGGCGTAGTTGACGTGGGAGTCGGAGTTGGCGGTGATCCACCAGGGCTTGCCCTCGGCCAGCAGGCTGTCCCAGAGGCCGCCGACGGTCGCCGTCATCCAGTCGAAGCCGCCCCAGGTGCGGTAGCTCTCCGCCGGGTAGCCCGGGAACGAGTTGGGGCCAGGGCTGCCGGTGTAGTAGCCACGGCCGCTGCCCTGGCCGTGCGGCGCGGGGATGCCGGCGGCCTGGTGGCCGGGGGCGCCCTCGAAGCCGACGGCGATGCGGGGTTGGGCGTCGCGCCAGGCGCGGATCTCGTGGGGCGAGTCGACGCCCTGCCGCGCGGGGTGGTTGGCCAGCATCAGGGCGTCGCGCACGGTGCGGCGGCGGACCTGCTCGGCGAGAAAGTCGAGGCCGGCGATGGCGAGGGCCTCGTTCGCCGGCGAGTTGCCGCTGGCGCCGTTGACGCTGCCGTCGTAGTCGGTCTCGAACTGCTTGAGCACCCGCACCTCGTCGGCGCCCGGGTGGACGAAGACGGTGCCGTGCTCGGCGGCCGGGATGTTCCACTCCAGCCCCTGGAAGACCAGGGTCTCGTCGTAGGTCTCGCGGGCGGCGCGGATCTCGGGGTTGACCTTCTCGACGCCGATCCGGCTGTGGTTCTCGTTGCCGTGGTCGGTGATCACCATCCAGTCCAGGCCGAACCGGGTGCCGTTGCGCACCTGGTCGTCCACCCGGTACATGCCGTCCGGACTGAACTGGGTGTGGATGTGGTGGTCGCCGGCGAGCCAGCGAAGCCGGCCGCCCCGGCCGCCGCCGCGCCCGCCCCGGCTCGCGGCCGCCGCCGGGGCGGCGA
>NZ_RFFJ01000342.1 GCF_003696235.1 Streptomyces triticirhizae | reverse complement strand
CGCCGAGGCGGCCCCGGCGTAGACCTCGGCCGCCGGAACCCCGGCCGGCCCCGCCTCCCGCGCGGGCGCGGTGCTGCGCCGCCGCAGCCGCGCCAGCAGCTCGGCCCGCCCCAGCCCGCGCAGCAACAGCAGCAGAAACGGATCGGCGTCCAACAGCCGCGCCGTCTGGTAGCACAGCGCCGCCGTGTGCGCGCAGTGGTCCCACTCGCCGCACTCGCAGGTCGGCTCCAACTCGCCCATGCCCGGCAGCAGCTCGACGCCGGCCGCCGAGGCGTCGGCGACCAGCGCGGGCGGCAGCTCGGCGTCCAGCAGCGCCGCCAGATGGCCGGCCTCCCGCGCCGCCGTGCCCAACAGCCGGTCCCACTCCGCCTCCGTCAACGGGCGCAGCAGCACATCGGCCCGTCGCGCGTCGCCGCCGGTGGTCCGCACCACCGACGTCAGCCGGCCCGGCCGCACCGAGACCGCGCCGACGGCGCCGGCCCGCGCGTGCCGCCGGCCCCGCCGCAGCCCCTCGCTGTCCAACGCGCCGTCCTCCAGGGCGCTCAGCCAGGCCCGGCCCCACCAGGTGTCGGCGAAGCCCCGGCCCCGCGCCGGCGGCAGCGGCGCCAGCACCACCTCGTCGGTGGCGTTCTCGGCGTTCTCGTCCATCGATCGACCGTCCTCCCTCATCGACCGCTCCCACGTGACACGTCGCGCTCCGCCTCCGGCTCCGCCGGCTCCCGGCGCAGGGTCACCAACTCCGCGAGCTCCGCGTCGCTCAACTCCGTGAACGCGGCCTCGCCGCCCCCGAGCACCGCGTCGGCCAGCGCCTGCTTGCGCCGCAGCAGCGCCGCGATCCGGTCCTCGACGGTGCCCTCCGCGATCAGCCGGTGTACCTGAACCGGCCGGTCCTGGCCGATCCGGTACGCCCGGTCGGTGGCCTGCGCCTCCACGGCCGGGTTCCACCAGCGGTCGAAGTGCACCACGTGCTCCGCCCTGGTGAGGTTGAGCCCGGTGCCGGCCGCCCGCAGCGACAACAGGAAGACCGGCGCCTCGCCCTCGGAGAACCGCCGCACCAGCTCCTCCCGGCGCGCCACCGGCGTTCCGCCGTGCAACAGCAGGCTCGGCACGCCGCGTTCGGTCAGCCGGGCCTCCAACAGCCGGGCCATCCGCACATACTGGGTGAACACCAGCACGCTGGAGCCGCCCGCCACGATGGCGTCCACCAGCTCCTCGAACGCCTCCAGCTTCCCGGAACGCCCCGCCAGCCGTGGCCGCTCCTCCCTGAGGTACTGCGCCGGGTGGTTGCAGATCTGTTTGAGCGAGGTCAGCAGCCTGACGACCATTCCGCGCCGCGCCACCCCCGCGCTGCCGGCCACGTCGGCCAGCCCCTCGCGGACCACCGCCTCGTACAGGCCCGCCTGTTCGGGGGTGAGCGCCACGGCCCGGTCGGTCTCGGTCTTGGGCGGCAGCTCGGGCGCGATCCCGGGGTCCGACTTCCGACGGCGCAGCAGGAACGGCCGCACCAGCCGGGCCAGCCGCTCGGTCGCCGCCGGGTCCCCGCCGTCCTCGGCCGCGTCGGCGAACCGCCGACGGAACGCGGGCAGCGAACCGAGCAGCCCGGGCGTCGCCCAGTCGAGGATCGCCCACAGCTCGGACAGGTTGTTCTCCACCGGCGTGCCCGTCAAGGCCACCCGGGCGCCGGCCGGGATGGTGCGCAGCTGCCTGGCCGTGGCCGAGAACGCGTTCTTCACCTGCTGCGCCTCGTCCGCCACCAGCAGCGACCACTCCACCTCCGCCAGCCGCGCCGCGTCCTGCCGCATCGTGCCGTAGGTGGTCAACACGAAGGCGTCGGGCGCCAGTTCGGACAGCTCCCGCTCGCTGCCGTGGAAGCGCCGCACCGGGGTGCCCGGCGCGAAGGCCCCGATCTCCCGCTGCCAGTTGCCCAGCAGCGAGGCGGGCGCCACCACCAGCGTCGGCCCCGCCGTCCCCGGCACGCGCTGCCGGTGCAGATGCAACGCGATCAAGGTGACCGTCTTGCCCAGCCCCATGTCGTCGGCCAGGCAGGCGCCCAGGCCCAGGGACGTCATCCGGTGCAGCCAGTCCAGGCCGCGCCGCTGGTAGTCGCGGAGCGTGGCCCGCAGCGCCGGCGGCGGCGCGACGGGCTCGGCGTCGGTGCGCTCCGGATCGGCCAGCCGCTCGCGCAGCTCGGCCAGCCAGCCGGTGGCCCGCGCCGCGACCCGTTCCCCGTCCACCTCGGTGTCGCCGGTCAGCACCGCGTTGAGCGCCTGGCCCACCGTCACCTTGGTGTCCTGCCGCCGCCGGGCGCGGGCCAACGCCTCGGGATCGAGCAGCACCCACTGCTCGCGCAGCCGCACCAGGGGCCGCCCGGCCTCCGCCAGGCGGTCCAACTCGGCGCGGGTCAACGGCACATCGCCCACCGTGAACCGCCACCGGAAGGCCAGCAGCGCGCCGGGGCTCAGCAGCCCGGGCGCCGCGCCGCGAGCCGGCCCCTCGTCCTGGCCGATCTCGGCCTCGGCCGTCAGCCCGCGCACCACATCGCGTGGCCAGTGCACCGGCACGCCCGCGCCCTCCAGCGCCCGGGACGCCGCCTCGCCCAGCAGCTGCGCCACCTCGTCGTCCGCCAGCTCCACCGCGTCGGGAACGGCGGCGGTCAGCAACGGGGAGAGCGGCTCCCACGCGGCGACGGCCCGCCGCAGCGTGAGCAGCGCGTCCCGCCGCGCGCCAGGACCGAAGTGCTCGGCGCCGGGCCCCTCGTCCGACCACAGCGCCGCCGCGTCCACCACCACGGTCGGGTCGGCCAGGCTGTGGGCCTGGAGCACCGCGCGGAACCGGGCGCCCGCGCCGTCACCGGTCGGCGGCTCCAGCAGTTCCATCCGGAGCGAGAGCCCAACGCCCGCGTCGTGTCCCGCCGCGACCTCGCTCGCCCAGTCCCGCCGCTCCGGGACGCGCACCGGCTCCCCGGCCGCGAACGCGGGGGAGCCGGCCGCCAGCGCGGCGGCCGGCGTGCGCGGCAGGCCGTCGGCGACCGCGTCCAGGAACGCGCGCAACAGCTCGGAGGGGCGCGGCAGCAGCG
>NZ_RFFJ01000341.1 GCF_003696235.1 Streptomyces triticirhizae | reverse complement strand
CCGAGCCGCTCCTGCCACGGCCGCGCGCCTGGGGCGCGCCGCCCCGGCCCTCGCCCCGCGCACCGGGCCCGCGCCGGTCGTCGCGCCGGTCACCCGAGCCACGCCGGTCGTCGCGTCGATCACCCGAGCCACGTCCGCCCGATCCGCGTCGGTCGTCGCGTCGATCGCCGGAGCCGGCCCGGTCGTCGCGGCGTTCGCCCTGGTCATAGCGGCGCTCCTCGGGGCGTGGCCGGCCCGAACGGCTCGGGCGGTCGTCGCGGTCGTAGCCCGCGCCGCCCCGGGTGTTCCGGTTGGGCCGGTCGTTCCGGTCGTTCCGGTTGGTGGTCTGCCGGTTCCGGTTGGTGCCCCGGCTGTTGTCCCGGCTGTTGTGCTGGCCGCTGCTTCGCATTAATGATCCGTTGGGGAGTCGCCGCTGTCGTCTGCATCTACGTCGAACGACGGCACCCCCTCCTGGCTCTCGCCCTCGACCTGGTCCGCTTCGGGAAGGAAGGGCGCCAACTCGGGAAGTTCGTCCAGACCGCGCAGGCCCATCCGCTCCAGAAAGTAGTGCGTCGTCTCATACAGGATCGCACCTGTTTCGGGTTCGGTGCCCGCCTCGGCCAACAGCCCCCGCTGGAGCAGGGTGCGCATCACGCCGTCACAGTTCACGCCCCGGATCGCGGAGACCCGGGAACGGCTCACCGGCTGGCGGTAGGCGACGACCGCCAACGTCTCCAGCGCGGCCTGGGTCAGCCGGGCGTGCTGGCCGTCCAGCACGAAGCGGTCCACGGCGGAGGAGTAGGCGGCCCGGGTGTAGTAACGCCAGCCGCCGGCGACCAGCCGCAGCTCGAACCCCCGGCCGTCCCCGGTGTACTCGTCGGCCAACTCCCGCAGCGCGTCGGCGACGGCCCGCCGGGGAAAGCCGAGCACCTTCGCCAGGTGTTCCTCCGTGGCGGGCTCGTCGACGACCATCAGCACCGCCTCCAGGGCGGGCTTGATCGCGAGTTCCCCCTCGGGTGGCTCCGGGGACTCCTCCGGGTGCGGCTCGGGGGCCGCGGCGGCCTTCTCCGGCCGTTCCGCCGGCGCGGTGTCCGCCGTCGTCTCGGCGGTCTCGGCGGTCTCGGCGGTATGGGGCGTGGTCATCTCGCTTCGCCTTCCCTCTGGCCTTCCTGCGGGCCATGCTCGGGTGCGGGTGGGGGCGGCGGCTCCTCCCCGGGCGAACCCGCCCCGCGCGCCCGCCCGTTGCCGCCCTCGGCGGCCTCATCGGCGGCCTCATCGGTCGCCTCCTCGGCGCCGGCGACCCGGTCGAACTCGTCGCTGACCAGCGCGCGGCCCGGCGCGGCCCCGCTCCAGCGCACGAGCAACGGGCCCAGCGCCACCTCCTGTTCGAGCGCGACGGCACGCTCCCGGTACAGCTCCAGCAGCGCGAGGAAGCGAGCCACCACGGTGAGGGTGTCCGGGGCGTCCCCCGTCAACTCGGCGAACGTCGCCGAACCGACCTCCCGCAGCCGGCCGATCACCACCTCGGCCTGCTCGCGGACGCTGACCAGCGGGGCGTGGATGTGCTCGACATAGACCTCGGGCTTGGGCTTGGGCCGCATCGCCTTCACCGCGAGCCGGGCGAAGCCCTCGGGCCCGATCCTGATCACCACGTCGGGCAACAGCTCGGCGTGGTGCGGCTCCAGCCCGACGGTGCGGGGGTGGCGCAGCGCCTCCTCGCCGAGCCGGTCAGCGAAGATCTCGGCGATCCGCTTGAACGCGCGGTACTGCAACAGGCGGGCGAAGAGCAGGTCCCTGGCCTCCAGCAGGGCGAGGTCGGCCTCGTCCTCCACCTCGGCGGTGGGCAGCAGCCGCGCCGCCTTCAGGTCGAGCAGGGTGGCCGCCACCACCAGGAACTCGGTCGTCTGGTCGAGGTCGCCCTCCGGGCCCATGGCCCGCAGATGCGCGAGAAAGTCGTCGGTGACCCGCGACAGCGCGACCTCGGTGACGTCGAGCCGGTGCCGGGAGATCAGCTGGAGCAGCAGATCGAACGGGCCCTCGAAGTTCTCAAGAACGACCCGGAAACGTCCGTCGTCAGCCTCGCCGCCGTCGCCGCCGGCGGGTTCGGGGTCGGTGCCGGGGTCGGTGCCGGGGTCGGGGTCGGGGGCGGTGCCGGGCTTGGGGGCGGCAGCCGGAGCGTCCCCCGGCGCGGACCCCGGGGGCGCTTCCACGGCAACGCCGTCGTCGTTGACGGCGACCGCACGGGCGGCGGCCGTCTCGCCCGCCGTGGGAGGCGCGTTGACGCCCGGGTCGTCGAACCGCTCGGGGGGCAGACCCCGGTCACGCGCCTCGTCCGAGCGGTCGGCGCTCGGCGCCGCAGGAGCCTCGTCCCCGACGATGGCGCGGTCGGCGGCCGTTTCCCCGTTGGGGCCCGAGGCGTTGGCGGAGCGGTTCTCCTGCCCCGGGGCCGGCAGTCGCTCGTCACGTTCGCCGGCCGAGAGGTCGGCGGCCTCCCGTTCGGCCGGGGCATCGACGGCCGGTGCCGCCTGCGGTGCCGCCGCCTCGGCGGAACCGGCCCCTTCGCCCGGCGGGGCACCCGCGTCCCCGGTGGTCGCGCCAGCGGTCCCCGGGGGCCGGGGGCCCTGGCCCAGGGGGCGGCGGCGGTGGGTGGGCGGGGTCATCGCCGGGCAGGTTACTCCGCGTCGCCGTCGCGCATCGCGCGCCGCGCGGTCAGCGTCCGCGCAGGCGGCGCACCAAGATGCTGGCGTCGCCCCGGGATTCGAGATCCGCGAGGACCACAGCGACCGCCTCGCGCACGATCCGGCCCCGGTCGACCGCGAGGCCGTGTTCGCCGCGCAGCACCAGCCGCGCGTGTTCCAGGTCCATCAACTCCTCGGCGGAGACATAGACGGTGATCTTCTCGTCGTGGCGTTCCCGGCCGCTGGGGCGTCGCCCGACGCCCCGTCCCTTGCGCGGCGTCGCCCCCGCGCCGCCGCGCGCCGGGGTCCCGGCCTGGCCGGCCGGGGGAACGGTGGGACGCCCCGCGCCGTCGCGCTTGGGCTGGCTCGGGACCTGGGGCTCGCGCCCCTCCCGACCGTCGCGGTCCCGCGCGGACTTGCCCCGGGGCTC
>NZ_RFFJ01000340.1 GCF_003696235.1 Streptomyces triticirhizae | reverse complement strand
CGCCCGCGCCGCGCACGGCGCGCCCCCGGGCCGGCGGCCGTCCCCCCACCGCCCGCCGGCCCGAGGCGCCCCGCCGGCCCGAGGCGTTGTCGAATTCGCTTCGACGAGAAGCCTTGTCAGCCGCCGGAGATGCACATAAAGTCCGCCGGGCAGTATGCGGGAGCGCTCCCACACGCGGCACACCCCCACGGAACTCCCCCACGGAGGAGACCAATGGCTTCTCGTAAACGCCTTCTCGCGACCGCCATACCGGCCGTTCTCGCGTCGGTGGCCGCGACGTTCACGCTCATGCCGGGGTCGGCCCAGGCGGACGAGCTGATCTGTGACCAGTACGGCACCACGGTGATCCAGAACCGCTACATCGCGCAGAACAACCGCTGGGGCACCCAGGAAGAGCAGTGCATCAACGTCACCGACAGTGGTTTCCAGCTGGTGACGGCGAACGGCAGCGTGCCGACCAACGGAGCCCCCAAGTCGTACCCGTCCGTCTTTGACGGCTGCCACTACGGCAACTGCGCTCCGGGCACCGCCCTGCCCCGTCAGGTGAGCCAGATCGGCAGCGCCCCCAGCAGCGTGTCCTACACCTATGTGGACAACGCCAGTTACAACGCCAGCTACGACATCTGGCTGGACCCCGAGCCGCAGACCACCGGGGTGAACGAGACCGAGATCATGATCTGGCTCAACCGCGTCGGCCCGATCCAGCCGATCGGCTCCCCGACCGGCACCGCGAACATCGCCGGTCAGCAGTGGGAGGTCTGGGAGGGCAACAACGGCGGAAACGACGTGATCTCGTTCGTCGCGCCCTCCGCCATCACCAGCTTCAACTTCGACGTCATGGACTTCGTCGACGAGACGGTCGCCCACGGGCTGGCCGACCCGTCCTGGTACATCACCAGCGTCCAGGCCGGCTTCGAGCCGTGGGAGAACGGCGCGGGGCTCGCGTTGAACTCGTTCTCGTCCTCGTTCAACTGAGTCACCCACTCGACCGAGGCCGGGGCGTCCGCGCGGCGGCGCGGGCGTCCCGGCCCTCGGGCCCCGGTCGAGGCCGTTCGGCGGGGCATCGGCAGCGAGACGCGGGCCGCCGTGCTGGAGCTGGCGTTCGCCGGGCCCGGCGCCGAGCAGGCGATCTCGGCGGCCATGGAGGACAACGCCGGCTCGCCGCGGGTCTCGGCCAGGCTCGGCTACCAGGACGACGGGATCGCCCGGCTGGTGGTGCGGGGCCGCGCGGCGACGGAGCGGCGGCTGCGGCTGACCCGGGACCGTTGGCTGGCCCACCGCCGAACCCCCGTCGAGATCAGCGGACGTGAGCCCTGCCTCGCCCTGCTGGGCGCGGACCGGCGGCCGGCCGGCGCGCGGGGGAACGGGCTCGACGGGCTCAGACGCCGGGCAGCGGGTCCTGTTCCACGGGGTGCTCGGGCGGCCGGGGCGCGGCGCGCAGCGCCAGCTTGGCGCGGCACTCGGGGCCGAGCCCCCAGGTCCGCGCCTCCCGGTCGCGCAGCGGACGCCCGCAGAGCCGGCAGTGCACGGGCGGCCGGCGCCGCTCCTCGGGGTCGGGGAGCAGCGCCGGTTGCGGGTCCTTCTCGCCGGGTGCCATGCCCCAGGTGTACCACCCGGGGCCGGCGCCCGGCCGGTTCACTGGCCGACGAGGCCGGGCCGCAGGGTCTGCGAGAAGAGCACCCCGCCGCCCACCTCCCGCAGCCGCGCGGTGAGTTCGCCGCTGTCGCCGTCGATGGCGACCTCGCCGAAGAACTGGTAGCCCTCGGCCGGCGAGACGTTGGACGCGGTGGGGGCCTTGACGAAGACCCGGTCGGGGCCGAACGTGCCGTCGAGCGCGTTGGCCGGGAAGGAGCCCGCGTTGATCGGCCCGGTCACGAACTCCCAGAACGGCGCGAAGTCGCCGAACGCCGCCAGCTCGGGCCGGTAGTGCTGGGCCGAGGTGTAGTGCACGTCGGCGGTCAGCCACACGGTGCCGGTGATCCGCCGGCGCTTGACGAAGCGGAGCAGCTCGGCGATCTGGAGTTCCCGGCCGAGCGGGGCGCCGGGGTCGCCGTTGGCGATGGCCTCGAAGTCGGTCTCGCCGTCCGGGACCACCAGGCCGATGGGCATGTCGGCGGCGATCACCTTCCAGACCGCGCGGGAGCGGAGCAACTCGCGCTTGAGCCAGTCGAGTTGCTCGCGGCCGAGGATACCCTGCGCGTTCTCGGCCTGCCGGTTGGGCGAGTTGCGGTCGCGGAAGGTGCGCATGTCGAGGACGAAGACGTCCAGCAGCGGGCCCCGGCGCACGACCCGGTGCACCCGCCCCTCGCGCGCCCCGGGGCGCAGGCTGGGGATCGGGAAGTACTCGCTGAACGCCCGGCGTGCGCGGGCGGCCAGCACGTCGACGGACTTCTCCGTGTAGCGGTCGTCCTCCAACAGCTCACCGGGGTACCAGTTGTTGGTGACCTCGTGGTCGTCCCACTGCACGATGGCCGGCACCTGGGCGTTGAAGCGGCGGAGGTTCTCGTCGGCCAGGTTGTAGCGGAAGTTGCCCCGGTACTCGGCGAGGGTTTCGGCCACCTTGGCCTTCTCCTCGGTGGTGACGTTGCGCCAGATCCGCCCGTCGGGCAGGGCGACGGTCTCGGTGAGTGGCCCGTCGGCGTAGATGGTGTCGCCGCTGAAGAGGAAGAAGTCCGGGTCGAGTCGGCGCATCTCGTCGAAGGCGCGGTAGCCGCCCACCTCCGGGTTGATGCCCCAGCCCTGCCCGGCCAGGTCGCCGGACCAGACGAAGCGGACCCCGTCGGAGCGCCGCGCGGACGGGGTGCGGAACGTGCCGGTCACCGGCCGGCCGGTGCGCCGGTGGTCGTCGGGGTCGACCAGCGTCACCCGGTAGTGGATCCGCTGACCCGGCTCCAGGCCGCGCAGCCTGGTGGTGCCGGTGAAGTCGGTGTCGGGGCCGAGCAGCGGCCCGGCGAACCGGCGCGGCCTGCGGAACGACTCGGTGGCCGAGGTCTCCACGACCATCCGGGCCGGCCGGTCGGAGCGCACCCAGACCAGGCCGGACTCGCCGGTCACGTCGCCGACCTGGACGCCCCAGTCGGCGGACGGCCGCCCGCCGAACGCCTGGGCCGGCGCCGCGCCGGCCAGCGCGGCCCCGGCG
>NZ_RFFJ01000034.1 GCF_003696235.1 Streptomyces triticirhizae | reverse complement strand
CCGCCCACGCGGCCGGGTGGCCGCCGGGGCGCTGGCCGCGACGGCGCTCGCCGCCGGCCTGCTGGTGCCGCTCGGCTCCCAGGGCGCGAACGCCGAGCCGCCCACCGCCGCCGCCCCCGCGTTCAACTACGCCGAGGCGCTCCAGAAGTCGATGTTCTTCTACGAGGCGCAGCGCTCGGGACCGCTCCCCGAGGACAACCGGGTCAGCTGGCGCGGGGACTCCGCGCTGGACGACGGCTCGGACGTGGGCCTTGACCTGACCGGCGGCTGGTACGACGCGGGCGACCACGTCAAGTTCGGCCTGCCGATGGCCGCTTCGGCCACCATGCTCGCCTGGGGCGGGCTGGCCGCCGGCGACGGCTACGAGCAGTCGGGGCAGCTGCCGTACCTCAAGAGCAACCTGCGCTGGGTCAACGACTACTTCATCCGCGCGCACCCCGAGCCCGACGTGCTCTACGCCCAGGTCGGCGACGGCAACGAGGACCACCGCTGGTGGGGCCCGGCCGAGGTGATGCCGATGGAGCGCCCGGCCTACCGGGTGGACGCCTCGTGCCCCGGCTCCGACGTGGCGGGGGAGACGGCCGCCGCGATGGCCGCCTCCTCGCTGCTCTTCGCCGAGGACGACCCGGCCTACGCGGCCGAGCTGGTGACCCACGCCGAGCAGCTCTACGCCTTCGCCGACGAGCACCGTGGGCTCTACTCCGACTGCGTGCCCGCCGGCGACTTCTACCGTTCCTGGTCCGGCTACCAGGACGAACTGGTGTGGGGCGCGTACTGGTTGTACAAGGCGACCGGGGACGCGGCCTACCTGGAGAAGGCCGAGACCGAGTACGACCTGCTGGCCACCGAGCCGCAGTCGGACGTGCGCGGCTTCCGCTGGACCATCGCCTGGGACGACAAGTCCTACGGCGCCTACGCCCTGTTGGCGATGGAGACCGGCGACCCCAGGTACGTCGAGGACGCCAACCGGTGGCTGGACTTCTGGACGACCGGCGTGGACGGCCAGCGGGTGCGGTACTCCCCGGGCGGCCAGGCCGTGCTCGACACCTGGGGCTCGCTGCGCTACGCCGCCAACACCTCGTTCGTCGCGCTGGTCTACTCCGACTGGCTGGCCGAGACCGACGCCGAACGCGCCACGCGCTACCGCGAGTTCGGCGAGAGCCAGATCAACTACGCGCTCGGCGACAACCCGAGGAACTCCAGCTATGTGGTGGGCTTCGGCGAGAACCCGCCGCGTGATCCGCACCACCGCACCGCGCACGGCTCCTGGACCGACCAGCTGACCCAGCCCGAGGCCAGCCGGCACGTCCTCTACGGCGCGCTGGTCGGCGGCCCGGGCGCGCCGGACGACGCCTACGAGGACGACCGGCAGGACTATGTGGCCAACGAGGTGGCCACCGACTACAACGCGGCCTTCTCCGGGGCACTGGCCCATCTGACGGCTCGTTACGGCGGCACCCCGCTGCCGGACTTCCCGCCGGTGGAGGAGCCGGACGACGACGAGATCCATGTCGAGGCGAGCACCAACGCGACCGGCGACACGTTCAGCGAGATCAAGGCAACGGTGCGCAACATCTCGGCGTTCCCCGCCCGTTCGCTGGACAACGCCACCGTGCGCTACTGGTTCACCCTCGACGACGGGGTCGATCCCGCGTCGGTCACCCTGACCGTCGGCTACAGCGAGTGCCCCGAGCCCGAGGGCGGCGTGCACCAGGCGGCCGGCGACCTCTACTACGCGGAGCTGAGCTGCGCCGGGCGCGCGATCTATCCCGGCGGCCAGTCGGCGCACCGCGCCGAGGTGCAGTTCCGGGTGGACGGCGGGCCCGGCTGGGACCCGAGCAACGACTGGTCACACCAGGACATCGCGGACGACCCCGCGCGCACCCCGTATCTGACGGTCTACGAGGACGGGGCCCTGGTCTGGGGCGTCGAGCCCACGGCGGTGGTGGAGCCGTGAGCAGAGTCGATTCACGGCCGGCCACAGAAGGAGAAGACCATGGCAGTTCAGCATCCTCCCCGGCCCGCGAGCCTCCCGACGCCCGATGAGCGGCCGGCCCCGGCCGAGCCCGGCGGGGCGCTGCGCGCGCTCGCCGTCCTGCGGATCGTCACCGGAGCGATCTTCCTGTGGGCCTTCCTCGACAAGGCGCTCGGGCTGGGGTACGCCACGGCCTCGGAGCGGGCCTGGGTCCAGGGCGGCTCCCCGGCCAAGGGCTACCTCTCGGGGGTCTCGGTCGGACCGCTGGAGTCCACGTTCCACGCGTGGGCCGGCGAGGTCGCCATCGACTGGCTGTACATGGCCGGCATGGGTGGCCTGGGAATCTCCCTGGTGCTGGGCATCGGGCTGCGGGTCTCGGCGGTGGCCGGGTCGCTGATGATGCTGATGCTCTGGATCAGCGAGTTCCCGCCCGCCCGCTTCGCCTCCGACGGGACGCCCACGATGTCGCCGAACCCGGTGATCGACGCGCACGTGATCTACGCCGGGGTGATGATCGTCGTCGCGCTCTACTCGGCCGGCCGGGTCTACGGCCTCGGCGGGTGGTGGGAGCGCACCCAGCTGGTGCGGAACATCCCGTGGCTGCGCTGAACGCCGCCGAAGGAAGCGGCCGGGCCCCTGCCGGGGTCCGGCCGCCCCCGAACGGCGGGTGCGTGGAGGGTGGGTTGGACCCCTCCACGCACCCGCGTCAACCCGTCGGAACGACCGTCCGTGGGAGGCGTCAGAGGTCCACGTCCGAGCACGCGTAGAAGGCGTTGCCGGTGTCGGCCACGTTCCACACGGCCAGGATCACGTGCCGCCCGGACTTGTTCGGGACGGTGCCCTGGTGGTTCTCGGTCTCGCCCGGCTGCGCGCCGTTCATCGGCACGGTCAGGAACGGCGCCGGCTCCAGGTTGGCGCGCGTCAGCGGCTGCGAGGGGTCGTAGCCGTCCCTGGTGATGTAGTACTCGAACTCGGAGGTGCTGTGGCGGGCGGTGAAGGTCCAGCTGAAGGTGAGGGACTGCCCGGGGTTGAGGTCGGTGGCGGGCCAGTTGCCGCCGCGCGGGTCGTCCAGCTCGGAGAAGCGGCTGTTGCCACCGGAACAGATCGAGCCGTCGGCGGGGCCGGCGGCCGGGAAGCCCTTGGGCCCCTCGACGCTCTGCGGCTCCCACTGGATCGCGCCGCAGTCGCTGGCGACGCCCTGGGCGCAGAACTGCTGCCGGCTGGTCGGGGACGTGGTGTAGCCGTGGCCCTGCGCGGCGGTGGTCGTGGCGAACACCGTCGCCACGGCCAGCCCGACGCCCGTCACGGCGGTGAGGATCGTCTTTCGCATAGTTCGCTCCCGAATGTCGTGGGGGAGGAGCGCTCCTTGGGGGGAGTAGCGCGGTCTAGACCAAGGGTGACGTTACTGCGAGGTTTTCGTCATGTCCAGACCAATGAATCGTGAGGGGTGGCCATGTCCATCGCGCCTGTCCGTTCCGTCAGTTCCGTCACGCCCGCCCCACCGCGAGGGCGGCCACGGCCCCCGAGCGGGAACGCCGTGACCCCGACCCGAACCACCAGGACCACGACCTCGAAGCCCACCACGCTCCGTCAGGTCGCCCGCGCCGCCGACGTGTCCATGGCCACCGTCTCCCGCGTCCTCGCCGGCAACTACCCGGTCGCCCCCCGCACCCGGCAGCGGGTGCTCCGCGCCGTCCAGGAACTCGACTACGTCGCCAACACCCACGCCCGCGCCCTGCGCGGCCACGCCACCCCCACCGTGGCGCTCGTCCTGCCCGACCTGCGGGACGAGGCCGTCGCCCGGATCGCCCAGGGCGTGGAGGAGGAGGCCACCCGCAACGGCCGCAGCTGCCTGATCGGCACCACCAGGGGCGACACCGAACGGGAGCGCACCGTGCTGCGCGCCATGCGCCAGAACGGCGCGGGGGCGGTGATCCTGATCGGCGGCGGCGCGCAGGACCCCGTCCACCAGGAGGAGTTGGCCGCCATCGCCGCCTCCCTGGCCGCCGCCGGCTCCCGGCTGGTGCTCTGCGGCCGACCCGCCCCCGACGACGCGATGCCGGCGACCGTCGTCGAGTACGACAACGAGGGCGGCGCCTACGCCGTCGTCAGCCGGCTGCTGGTCCAGGGCCACCGCCGCATCCTCTTCCTCGGGCCGGCCACGGGTTCCACCACCGCCGCCGGCCGACTCGCCGGCTACCGCCGGGCGTTGGCCGACTTCGACCTGCCGTTCCGCCCCGAGCTGGTGGTCGGCGGCGGCCTCGGCCGCGCGGACGCCCGCGACCGGCTGGCCCGCCGCCTGGTCGGCGGCTCCGACTTCACCGCCGTCTTCGCGGTCACCGACAACGCGGCCTCCGGCGCGCTCGCCGCGCTGCGCGAGGCGGGCCTGCGCGTGCCGGACGACGTCTCCCTCGTCGGCTACGGCGACGCCGAGTGCGCCACCGACCTGCTGCCGCAGCTGACCACCGTCCATGTCCCGTATGTCGAGTTGGGGCGCACCGCCGTGCGGCTGGCGCTGGGCCTGACCGAGGGTTCGGTCTCGGCCGCCGACCAACGCGCCCTGCTCGGCACCCATGTGGTGCTGCGCGACTCCACCGCTCCACCACCCCGCCGCCGCCCCGGCTGACGCCCCGCCGCCGCCCGGCCGAGGCCGGGCGGTGGCCCCTTCGGTCCCCACCCCGGCGATCGGCACCTCGCGGGCCTCCGACCGACGCGGGCCCGTGGTCGCGCGCGGGGAAGCGGGCCATCGCCCCGGCGGCCAGCCGCTACCGTTCCAGCACCGCCATCGCCGCGTTGTGGCCGCCCACCCCGCTGACCCCGCCGCCGCGCACCGCGCCCGCGCCGCACAGCAGCACGTTGCGGTGCCCGGTCGCCACCCCCCACCGTTCCCCCGGGGTCCCCGGCGCGTCCCGCGAGGCGCGGTACGGGAACGCCAGGTCGCCGTGGAAGATGTGGCCGCCCGGCAGCCGCAGTTCGCGCTCCAGGTCCAGCGGCGTCTTCGCCTCCAGACAGGGCCGCCCCTCCTCGTCCACCGCCAGGCAGTCGCCGACCGGCTCCGCCAGCCGCGCGTCCAACGCCGCCAGCGTGTCCGCCAACAGCCGGTCCCGCACCCGGCGTCGCTCCTCCGCGTCGCCCGCGAACAGCCGCGCCGGCGTGTGCAGCCCGAAGAGCGTCATCGTGTGGTGCCCGCTCGCCGCCAGCTCGGGCGAGAGGATCGAGGGGTCCGTCAACGAGTGGCAGTACACCTCGCTCGGCGGCACCGCCGGCAGCCGCCCCGCCGCCGCCTGCCGGTACGCCGTCTCCAACTCCTCGTAGCCCTCCGCCACATGGAACGTCCCGGCGAACGCCTCACGCGGATCGACGGCCGGATCGCGCAGCGCCGGCAGCCGCCGCAGCAGCATGTTCACCTTGAACTGCGATCCCTCGGGCGCCGGCGGCCCCGGCTCGTCCAGCAGCCGCGCCAACTCGCTCGGCGAGGCGTTCACCAGCACCGTCTCCGCGCCGACCAGCCCCTCGCCCTCCTCGGTCCGCCAGGCCACCTCCGCGCCCCGGCCGTCCGTCGCCACCCCCGTCACCTCGTGCCCGGTGGCCACCTCGGCGCCCGCCCGCAGCGCCGCGTCCAGCAGCGCCCGCGTCACCGCGCCCATGCCGCCCACCGGAACGTCCCAGTCCCCGGTGCCCTGCCCGATCACGTGGTAGAGGAAGCAGCGGTTCTGCGCCAACGACGGGTCGTGCGCGTGCGTGAACGTGCCGATCAGCGCGTCCGTGAAGACCACGCCCCGCACCAGGTCGTCCGCGAAGGTCTCCTCGACCGTCTCGCCCAACGGCCGCTCGAAGACCGCCGACCACACCGCGTCGTCACCGACCCGCGCCCGCAACTCCGCGCGGCTGGGCAGCGGTTCGGTCAACGTCGGGAAGACCCGGCCCGCCAGCCGCCCCGTGCGGGCGTAGAAGTCCCGCCACGCGACATACTCCCGCTCGTCCCCGGTCAGCCGCGCGAACGACTCCCGCACCCGCGCCTCCCCGTCCCCCACCAACAGCCCGGTCGCCGCGCCGCCGCGCACCGCCGGCGTGTAGGAGGCGAACGGCCGCCGCCGCAGCTCCAGCCGCAGCCCCAACTCCCGCACGATCCGCTGCGGCAGTAGGCTGACCAGGTAGGCGAACCGCGACAGCCGCGCGGCCACCCCGGGGAACGGGGCGTCGGAGACGGCCGCGCCGCCGGCCGCGTCCAGCCGCTCCAGCACCACCACCCGGCGACCCGCCCGGGCCAGATAGGCGGCGGCGACCAGTCCGTTGTGGCCGCCGCCCACGATCACCACGTCATACCGCGAGCGACTGGGCATGGCTCTTGGTAACACGCCCGCCGCCACTCGGCCACCCGTCGGGAAACGACCCCCGGCCGGTCGTAGGCTGGACGGTCGTCCCACCCCATGGCACGCGCCACGCCGCCCGCACCCCGCGAAGGAGCCAATGCCCCACCCCGAGACCCCTGCCACCGAACCAGCCACCGACCCCGCCACCGAGGACCGGGACGAGCCGGACGAACCCAGACAGCCGGCCGAGATCCGCCGCATCCTGCGCCTCTTCCGCCCCTACCGGGGCCGCCTCGCCCTGGTCGGCCTGTTGGTCGGCGCCTCCTCGCTGGTCGCCGTCGCCTCCCCGTTCCTGCTCCGAGAGATCATCGACGTCGCCCTCCCCGAGCGGCGCACCGGGCTGCTGACCCTGCTGGCCCTCGGCATGGTGGCCGCGACGCTGACCAGCAGCGTCTTCGGCGTCCTCCAGACCCTGATCTCCACCACCGTCGGCCAGCGGGTGATGCACGACCTGCGGACCGGCGTCTACGCCAAGCTCCAACGGATGCCGCTGGCGTTCTTCACCCGCACCCGCACCGGCGAGGTCCAGTCCCGGATCGCCGGCGACATCGGCGGGATGCAGGCGACCGTCACCTCGACCGCGACCTCACTGGTCTCCAACGTCACCGCCGTGACCGCGACCCTGGTCGCCATGCTCGCGCTGGACTGGCGCCTGACCCTGGTCTCGTTGACGCTGCTGCCGTTCTTCGTCTGGATCGCTCGCCGGGTCGGCCGGGAGCGGAAGCGGATCACCGCCACGCGGCAGCGGCAGATGGCCCGGATGGCGGCCATGGTCACCGAGTCGCTCTCCGTCAGCGGCATCCTGCTGGGCCGCACCATGGGCCGCGCCGAGACGCTCACCGAACGGTTCTCCGACGAGTCCGAGAAGCTCGTCGCCCTGGAGGTGCGCGCCAGCATGGCCGGCCGCTGGCGGATGGCCACCATCGGCATGATCATGGGCGCCATCCCCCCGCTGCTCTACTGGTCCGCCGGCGCCCTGGCCCACCTCGGCGGCGCCCCGCCGTCGATCGGCACCCTCGTCGCCTTCGTCGGCCTGCAACAGGGGCTGCTGCGCCCCGCCACCTCGCTGCTGTCCACCGGCGTGGACATCCAGGCGTCGCTCGCGCTCTTCCAACGCGTCTTCGAATACCTCGACCTCCCCGTGGACATCACCGAGCGGCCCGACCCGGTGCGCCTGGAGCGGGCACGGGGCGAGGTCGTCCTGGACCGGGTGTCGTTCCGCTACGACCCGGCCGCACCCGCCACCCTCAGCGACATCAACCTGACCGTGCCGGCCGGGAGTTCGCTCGCCGTGGTCGGCGCGACCGGCGCCGGCAAGAGCACGCTGGGCTACCTGGTTCCCCGGCTGTACGACGTGACGGAGGGCCGCGTCACGCTCGACGGCGTCGACGTGCGCGACCTGGACTTCGACTCGCTGGCCAGGGCGGTGGGCGTGGTCTCCCAGGAGACCTATCTCTTCCACGCCTCGATCGCCGACAACCTGCGCTTCGCCAGGCCCGAGGCCACCCAGCGCGAGATCGAGGAGGCGGCCCGCGCCGCCCAGATCCACGACCACATCGCGACCCTGCCCGAGGGCTACGAGACGGTGGTGGGGGAGCGGGGCTACCGGTTCTCCGGCGGCGAGAAGCAGCGCCTGGCGCTGGCCCGCACCATCCTGCGGGACCCGCCGGTGCTGGTGCTCGACGAGGCGACCAGCGCGCTGGACACCCGCACCGAGCACGCCGTGCAGCGGGCCGTCGACGCGCTGGCCGCCGGCCGCACCGTCATCACCATCGCGCACCGGCTCTCCACGGTCAGGGACGCCGACCAGATCGTGCTGCTGGACGGCGGCCGGATCGTCGAACGCGGCACCCACGAGGAGCTGCTCGCCCTCGGCGGACGCTATGCCGCCCTGGTCGACCGGGAGACCGCCAACGCCGAGCACACCGCACCATCCGGTCCGAGGCGCGCCGAACACGACCGGCCAGCCCGGACCGACCGGCCGGCCGGGCCCACGGTCGAACGCGACGCCTCCCCGGTCGAGTTGGCCCCCTGAGAACGGGCCACCGCCTTCGCGCGGTGGCCCTTGCCCGCCCCACAAAACTGAGCGAACGGTCGTGCTAATATCTCGGGGTCGAGCACACCACCCCGAGGAGACCCCATGCGGTCAGGGCCAGCGCTGATCGGCGCGACACTCAACGCCACCGTTCACCTCGCCCCCCGGCTCGCCGGCCGCGCCGCGCTCGCGGTCTTCCGGCGCGCCACCGGGCGCGTGCCGGTGCGGCCGGCCGAGGAGCCGACCATGGCCCGGGCCCGCGCCGAGACGCTCACCGTGGGGGACGTCCCGGTCGCGGTCTACCGCTGGGGCGCCGGGCCGCGCCCGGTGCTGCTGGTCCACGGCTGGCAGTTCCGCGCCGCCCGGTTCGCGCCGCTGGTCGAGGCGCTGCTGGCGCGCGGCCACGCGGTCGTCTCGTTCGACGCGCCCGGGCACGGCGCCTCCGGCGGCAACGGCAGCGACCTGCCCGAACTCCGGCGGATCATCGGGCGGTTGGCCGACGAGCACGGGCCGTTCGGCGCGGTCGTCGGGCACTCGTTCGGTGGGCTGGCCGCCTGGTACGCGCTGGCCGGGGGCGTGCCGGCCGAGCGGCTTGTCACCATGTCGACACCCGTCGAGTTCGAGTGGGTCATGGACGCGTTCGGCGACCGGCTCGGGCTCAACTCCCGCGTGCGGCGCGCGATGGGCCAGCAGATCGCGGAACGCTATCTGCCCGGCGTCCCGCAGCCGCTGCGCGGCCTCTCGGCCACCCACCGTCCGGAACGGGTGACCGTGCCACTGATGGTGGTGCACGACGAGGAGGACCGCAGGGTTCCCGTCGAACAGGCCCGGCTGCTGCTGGCCGCCCACGCCCGCCGCGCCGACGCGCTGCTCACCCGGGGGCTCGGCCACAACCGCATCCTCGCCGACCCCGAGGTGATCGACGCCGTCCTCGCCTTCGTCCGGACCGCCGACCACGAGGACCAGCCGGCGCGCTCCGCCCGCTGAGCCGGGCGGGAACGCCGGCGGGGCGGCGGCGGCCGGCCCGCGCTCAGTCCGGTTCGGGGAGCGAGACGGGGCGCGCGGCGCACGCCGTCAGCCGCGCGCGGATGCCCGCGCTCGCGCGCCGGTAGCTCTCGTGGTCCTGGTGGAGCACCGAGTCGGCGTTGGCCATCTCCAGCAGCGCCACCAGCTCGAAGGTCAGCTGCGGCACCTCGCAGCCCTCCGTCAACTCGCCGGCCCCGCGCGCCTCTTCGAGCAGTCCGCGCAGATAGCCGATCCACTCCTCGCGCGCCCTGGCCACCGCGTCCCGCACCGGCCCGGAGCGCGCGCTGTACTCGGCGGCCACCGTGGTGAAGAAGCAGCCGCCGGGGAAGACCCGGTCGCGGGAGTAGACCAGGTAGCTCGCGCAGACCCGCCACACCCGCCCCAGGCCCGGGGGCATGTTCTCGGCGGGCTCGGCCACGTTCCGCGCGAAGACCGCGCGGGCCGCGCGGACGGTGGCCAGTTGCAGCTCCTCCTTGGAGCCGAAGAGCGCGAAGACGCCGCTCTTGCTCAGGCCCAGCTCGGTCGCGATCCGCCCGATGGACAGGCCGCCCAGGCCCTCGACCGAGGCGATCCTCATGGTGTGTCCGAGCACCAGCCGACGCGACTGGTTCCCCCGCTCCACCCGACCGTCGATCCGTGCCCCGGCCACCTCGCCGCCTTCCGCCAAGAGGGCTCCATCGTACCCGCGCGCGGGTTCCCGGGACGGGCTCGTGCGGCCGGCCGCCTCAGCGCAGCCGGCCCGAGGCGGCCAGGTCGTCGAAGACCGCGTGGTCCACCGGCGCGGTGCGCTCCCGGTCGGCCAGGGTCAGCCAGGCGATCTCCTCGATCTCGTTGCTGGCGGTGAGGTCGCCCAGGTAGTCGGCGGTGTAGCAGGCCATCCGGACCAGCGTCCCCTCCGGGTGGCCGTGGGCCTGGGCGGTGTACGTCCCCACATGCCGGGCCGTGGCCGGGTCGATGGCGACGGTCAGCTCCTCGCGCACCTCACGGGTCAGCGTCTCCAGATCGCTCTCGCCTGGAGCACGCTTGCCACCCGGGATAGAGAAGACGTCCTTGCCCCGGGAACGGGCCCCAAGGATCTTTCCGTCCTCCAGGTGCACCCATGCCACGGTGTCGATCAGCGCTGCCACCGTTCTCCTCGCCCTCCCGATGCCCGCCGGCACCCCGCCGTGCCGTTCGTGCCGTCCGTTCCACACCACGCCTCACGCCATGTGGCGCGGCGCGCGCGTCGCGCCGGACGATGGTGTCACACGGCCGTCGAGCCGGCCGGCACGGTCCCGGGGTCAGCGGACGGTGGGGCGCACCACGGGCGGCACCTTCGGCGGGAAGACGCAGAACTCGTTGCCCTCAGGGTCGGCCAGGACGTCCCAGGAGGCCGTCGCGCCCTCGCTGCGCCGCAGCAGCGTCGCGCCCATGGCCAGCAACTCCTCGGTGTCACCCCGGACGTCGACATGCATCCGGTTCTTGCCCTCCTTGGCCTCGGGCACCGGGCTGAACCAGATGGAGGGGCCCTCACCCAGCGGGTCGTGGATGGGCACCGGCCACTCGGGCGGCCACTCACCGTTCTCGTCCTCCCGGTGTCGCCGCTCGTATCCCAGGGCGGCACACCACCAGTCGGCCAGGGCCTGATGGTCCACGGCGTCGAGCACCAGATCTTTGAATCGCGCGGGAGCCATGCCGCCGAGCCTAAGGGCTGGCCCCGGCGGGGGGCGGACCTCGCGGTCCGCGCGGGTCGCGCGTCGCGCGCCCGGCCGGTCAGGCCGTCAGGTCGGCCTGGGCCACCACGTGTTCGGGCCGGACGCGCACCACCATCTCGCCGGGCGCCGCGTTCCGCTCGCCGAACTCCGCCGCCCGCTCCTGCCCCATGTAACGGGCCGCGATCCGGGTCGCCCAGTCCTTCAACTCCCCGGCGTCCTCGCTCAGTTCGGCCCGCCCCTGGAGCACCACGAAGGCGAAGGGCGGGGCCTGGTCGTCCACGCAGAACGCGACCCGACCGTCCCGGGCGAGGTTGTGCCCCTTCACGGTGTCCCGCCCCGTGGTCAGCACCACGTCCTCGCCGTCCAGCACGAACCACACCGGCGCCACGTGCGGCGTCCCGTCCGCGCGCGTGGTCGACAGCTTCCCGGTCCTGGTGCCCTCGGCGAGGAAGGCCCGCCACTCGTCTCGCCCCATCACGTGTGCCATGAGGTCATCGTGCGACATCCGCCGGGAGCCGGCCAGCGGCCGGCAGGCCATGCGGGTGAGCGGACGCCAGCAGCCGCTCCGGCCCGGTGCCCACCCGCGCCGACAGCCAGAACGCGGCGCCCTCGTCGTGCCGCCCCGGCTCGAAGGCGATGTGCGCGAAGCCGGCGTCCGGCGTCGCCGACGCCGCCAGACGCGCCAACTCGTCCTCCACGTCCGCCCACTCCGCGCGCGGCACGTACTGCCGCATCACCGAGTGCCACACCACCGTCCACGTCCCCGGCTCCACGTCCAACGTCGAGAGGAACTCGGCCGCCCCGCCGGCCTGCACCGTCGCCGGCACCTTGGCCGCTATCCGCAGCGCCCCCTCAAGCCGGGCCATCCGCTCCCGCTGGTCCGGCCAGACATACGCCCGCAGAACCAGCGAGCCGTCGGCCGACAGCGGGTCGATCGGCGCCGGGTCGCAGCCGCGCCGCTCCACGATCCGCAGCGCCTGGTGCCTTCGCGCCCCCGCGCGCAGCCAGCCCGGCACCTCCGGCGCCCAGGCGTTCGTCAGTCGCACCGGCGAGTCCACCGGGCCCCAGGCGAACCGGGGCCCCTCGTAACGGAAGTGCTCGGCGCGCAGGTTGAGGCCCCCGCTGGAGCCCAGCTCGAAGAGCCGGATCGGCGTCTGGGCCGTGGGCACCAGGTGCAGCAGCGCCGCGACCAGCAGGTTCGCGCGGCCCACCTCGTTGGTCTGCGGCGGCCTGGTCAGCCAGTCACCCAGCCACTCGCGCTCCTCGGTCATCGCCGCCCGCAGCGCGGGCCAGGCCGCGTCGGGGCGCTCGGGGGTGAACACCCCGCCCGCGCTGGGGAAGTGCGCCGCCAGCTCGGGCGCGCGGCCGGTCAGCGCCAGCGCGTGCGCCCCGCCGAGCAGCCGCAGCGGCAGCACGTCGTCCACGGCCACGTCGTGGTGGTCGGCGACCACGTCGGCGCACGGCCCGCCCTGCTCGATGTCCCGTGCGACCCGCTCCAACAGCGCGGCGTAGAGCGGGGAGCCCTGACGTGAGCAGGACCCCGCCTGCTGGCGAAAGACCCGGGCAACATGTTCACGGGGCATCGGTACTCCTTCATGGGGGTCGCCCAAGATCATGGGGCCGGTCGGGGGCCGAAGGGAAGAGGAATCGGAGCAAGAGACCCGGCGGAAGGGCCACTCGTACTCCCGTGCCCCAATTGCGCCTGATCATGACAACCCCGAGCGCGGGTGGCGGAACGCTCGCGGGGACGGCGGGAAAGCGCCTTCTACGATGGCCACATGAGCGAAGACCGCATCGTCCTCTACAGCCGCACCACCGGGTTCCGTCACGACTCGATCCCGGCGGGCGTCGCCGCGTTCCACGAGCTGGGCGCCGAGGCCGGGCTCGCCGTGACCGCGACCGAGGACCCCGACGAGCTGACCGCCGCCCTGCCCGGCGCCCGCGCCGTGGTGTTCCTCTCCACCAGCGGCGAGGTCCTCACCGACGAGGGGCGGGCGGCGCTCCGCGCCTTCCTCGCCGCCGGCGGCGGGTTCGTCGGCGTGCACGGCGCCTCCACCACCGAGTACGACTGGCCCTGGTTCGGCCATGAGGTCGTCGGCGCCGTCTTCGACGGCCACCCCGCGCTCCAGTCCGGCGTGGTCGTCGTCGAGGACCACGACCACCCCGCCACCGCCCACCTCCCGGCCCGCTGGGACTTCGTCGACGAGTGGTACAACTTCACCACCAACCCGCGCCCCCACGTCCGGGTCCTGGCCGCCGCCGACGAGACCAGCTACGAGGGCGGCCGGATGGGCGGCGACCACCCCCTGGTGTGGTGCCACGAACGGTCCGGCGGACGCTCGTTCTACACCGCCCTCGGCCACACCCCCGAGTCCTTCTCTGACCCGGCCTTCCGCGCCCACCTGCTGGGCGGTCTGCGCTGGGCCGTCAACGCGCCCGCCGACGCCGGGCGTTGACGGCCCGTCCCGTTCCGCCCCGTCTCCGACGGACCGGGTGCCATCATGGGGGCATGACTGTGCTCACCCGCGTCCAGGGCGACATCACCGAACAGCACGTCGACGCGGTGGTCAACGCCGCCAACTCCTCCCTGCTCGGCGGCGGGGGAGTGGACGGCGCGATCCACCGCGGGGGCGGCCCCGAGATCCTCGCCGCCTGCCGGGAGCTGCGCGCCGGCCACCTCGGCGGCGGGCTGCCCACCGGGCAGGCCGTCGCCACCACCGCCGGCCGGCTGCCCGCCCGCTGGGTCATCCACACCGTCGGCCCGGTCCACTCCACCACCGAGGACCGCTCGGCGCTGCTGGCCTCCTGCTACCGCGAGTCGCTGCGCGTCGCACGGGAACTCGGCGCCCGTACCGTCGCGTTGCCCGCGATCTCCACCGGCGTCTACGGCTGGCCGCTCGACGACGCGGCCCGCGTCGCGCTGGCCGCCACCCGCGAGGCCGCCGCCTCCGGCGCCTTCGACGAGCTGCGGTTCGTCCTCTTCGACGAGCGGGCCTACCGCGCCTTCGACCCCTCCTCCTGAGCCCCAAGACCCGGCGAGCCGGCCACCGCCAGGGTCGGCCCCCGCCGCGCAGGTCCCAGCGAGGTCAGCGCCACCCCGCCGACCAGCAGCACCCCCGCCACCCACCGCGCCGCCGAGATCCCCTCGCCCAGCAGCAGCGCCGCCGACGACATCCCGAACACCGGCACCAGCAGCGAGAACGGCGCCACCCGCGAGGCGTCGTAGCGCCGCAGCAGGAAGCTCCAGGCGGCGAAGCCGAAGAGCGTCGCCCCGGCCGCCACATACGCGACCGCCCCCACCCCCGCCCAGTCCAGCCCCGTCAGCGCGTCCCGGTTGGCGTCCACCCCGTCCACCAGCAGCGACAGCGCCACCAGCGGCAGCACCGGCACCAGGCTCACCCACACCATGAACGCCAGCGCGTCATCCACCTCGGCCCTGCGGGTCAGCACGTTCGACACCGCCCAGAACGCGGCGGCCCCCACCACCAGCGCGAAGCCGACCGCCGAGCCCGAGACCCCCTCGTCCCACGCCGCGACGCCGATGCCCGCCATCGCCACCACCATGCCCACCAGCCGCACCCGGCCCGGGCGTTCCCCCAGCAGCACCGCCGCCAGCGCGGCCGTGAACACCGCCTGCACCTGCAACACCAGCGAGGAGCCGCCCGCCGGCATCCCCGCCTCCATGCCCAGGAACAGCAGCCCGAACTTCGCCACCCCCAGCGCCAGCCCGACCCCCACGATCCACCGCCAGGCGACCGCAGGCCGCCGCACCAGGAACACCGCCGGAATCGCGGCGAGCAGAAACCGCAGCGCCGAGAACAGCAACGGCGGGAAGTGGTCGAGGCCGACCTCGATCACCACGAAGTTGACGCCCCAGACGGCGGCGACCAGAACGGCGAGGGCGGTGTGACGTGGACGCATGACCCGAGCATCCCCCGCCACTCCGGGCAGGACCAGTGAGAATTCGAGCGCCCGACCGTCAAGCGAAACTACACGGTCGAGCGGGGCCGCGCCCCGAGCGTCGTTCAGTCGGGCGCGATCAGCTCCACCGCCCGCAGCGCCGCCACCGCCGGCAGCGGGTCGTCCGGCCGCTCACCCAGCAGGTCGAGCACCGAGTCCGCCAGCTTGATGACATGCTCGTCGCCGTGCTCGGCGGCCCGCGCGAACACCTCGTCGGCCCCGCCCGGCTCGACACCGCCCGGCTCCGCCCTCAACTCCGGCCCCCCGTCCGGCGCGTACGCCGCGACCACGGCGGCGCTCGCCGACCAGGCCGCCGCCACGCTCGGCCGCCACAGCTCCACCGGCAGCGCCGGCAACACCCGCAGCACCGCGTTCGGCGCCGTCACCGCGTGCACCAGCATCACCGGCCCGCCCCGCGCGTGCCCCGCGTAGTACCCGGCCGCCGCCCGCACCAGCCCGCCCAGCCGCGCCCGCGCCTGCGCCGGCTCGTCCGGCAGCGTCCCCGCCCACGCCGGCAGCCGCGTCAACTGCCCCAGCCGGTGGTTGATCCCGCCCGACCGGTCGGCGACCGGCTCCACCGAGGCCAACGCCTCCGCCGGGCCGTCCGCCGCCGGCACCGCGACGATCCCCTCCGGCAGCGGCTGGTGCCGCGCCGCCCAGTAGCCCAGGCCCTCCGCCAGCTCAGCGACCCTCGGCTCCGACGCCCCGTCCGCCAGCAGCGCCCGCACCGCGTGCCCCACCCGGATCACCGGGTGCGTCGCGCCCCCCGCGATCCCCGGCAGCAGCCTCGGCCACCACTCGGCGACCACTTCGGGCCACGGCCGCTCCGTCAGCCGCTCGCCGAAGTACCGCGCCCAGTCGCCGAGATACCGCGCGTCGCCCAGCCGCTCGCGCCAGTTCTCCTCCGTGATCCGGTCACGCCCCGCCGGCCGGTCCTCCAACTTCGCCTGATAGGCGTCGATCCACCGGTGCACCCGGGCGCCCTGCCCGTGCCGCACCAGCGCCTCCACCGCCATCGGCGCGTGGTTGGTCAGCCAGCCGTCCCGCTCGGGGCCCGACCGGAGCAGCCGCTCCCACGCCTCGTCCAGCGTGCCGTCCCCGACCCGCCCCGCCTCGTTCGTCCCGCCGTCACTCTGGTTCATACCGAGGACGCTACGCACCCGCGCGCCCCCGGGTAACGACCCGGAGAACCAGGCCCTCCGGTGCCAACGACCTACCTCCGAGGGCCCACCACCGCCGCGCGACCTCTAGGACTGAGACCCCAGCAGCACGACGTCCAGCCGGCGGGGGCCGTGCACGCCCTCCACCCGGTTCAGCTCGATGTCGCTGGTCGCCGACGGGCCCGAGATCCACGTCAACGGGCGCCCCGGGTCCAGCCGCCGCAGGCCCTGCGGCACCGAGTCCACCACCTGCTCCGGCACCCGCACCACGCACACGTGGTGGTCCGGCACCAGCGTGATCCGCCGCCGCCCCTGGTCGGGCCCGCCGTCCAGCACCAGCGTGCCCGTCTCCGCGATCGCCACCGCGCACCCCGTCACCACGCTGTCCACCGCGTCCAACTCCCGCGCGGTGACCGCCTCCTCGTCCGCGACCCGCCGCACCCGAGGCGGCACCGCCGCCAGCCACCCGGCCGGCAGCCCCGCCGGCACCACCACCGACGCCGCGCCCCGCCCGGCCAGCAGCTCCGCCACCAGCCCCGGAAGCGCCGCGCCCGAGGCCCGGTGCACCACCGCCCGGTAGTCCGCCAGGTTCTCCGCCAACAGCGCGACGGCGTCGGCCGGTTGGTGGCTGTCGAGATAGGTCCGCTCCACCGCGACCCGCTCCGGCGTCTCCTCGGCCGGCACGTCGGCCAACGCCCGACGTACCCGTCCCAACACCACCTCGCGCGCGTTCATGTCAGTCCCCCTCCCCGTCGTCGCCCCTGGTCCTGCGCCACCACGCGCGGAACGACTCCGCCGGCAGCGGCGGCACGTCCCGCGTCGCCGACCACGCCCGCCCCGGGCCCGGCAGCCGACGCGGCTGGAAGCGCCGCATCCGCCCCGCCAGCCGCTGCCCCGCCACCATCGCCCCCGGATGGTCGAACGCCCACGCCGCCGCCCGCATCGCCGCCCGCTCGGCGGCGTGCCCCCGCGCCGGCCTGATCCGCACCCGGCGGCCCCGGACCGTCACCTCGCCGCCCTCCACCACCCGCTCCCGCAGCCGCACCAGCACCTCGGGAATGTCGATCGCCACAGGACACACCTCGTAGCACGCCCCGCACAGCGACGACGCGTACGGCAGCGACGCGTCCAACGCGCTGTCCACGCCCCGCAGTTGCGGCGTCAGAATCGCCCCGATCGGCCCCGGATACGCCGAGCCGTAGGCGTGCCCGCCGGCCCGCTCGTACACCGGGCACACGTTCAGGCACGCCGAACAGCGGATGCAGCGCAGCGCCTGCCGCCCCACCTCGTCCGCCAGCGTGTCGGTCCGCCCGTTGTCCACCAACACCAGGTGGAACGTCGATGGCCCGTCGCCGTCCGTGGTGCCCGTCCACATCGAGGTGTACGGGTTCATCCGCTCCGCCGTCGAGGAGCGCGGCAGCAGCTGGAGGAACACCTCCAGATCCCGCCAGGTCGGCACCACCTTCTCGATGCCCACCACCGAGATCAACGTCTCCGGCAGCGTCAGGCACATCCGCCCGTTGCCCTCGGACTCCACCACCACCATGGTGCCGGTCTCCGCCACCATGAAGTTGGCGCCCGAGATCCCGACCTTCGCGTCCAGGAACTTCTGCCGCAGATGCAGCCGCGCCGCCTCCGCCAGGTCCGCCGGCTCGTCCGACAGCCCCTCGGGCGCCGGCCGGCCCCACGCGCCCATCCGCTCGGCGAAGATGTCGCGGATCTCCCGCCGGTTGCGGTGGATCGCCGGCACCAGGATGTGGCTGGGCAGATCGTCGCCCAACTGCACGATCAGCTCCGCCAGATCCGTCTCGAACGCCCGCACCCCCGCCCGTTCCAGCGCCGCGTTCAGCTCGATCTCCTGCGTCGCCATCGACTTGACCTTGACGACCTCGCGCTCCCCGGTCGCCAGCACCAGCTCCGTCACGATCCGGTTGGCCGCCTCCGCGTCCGCCGCCCAGTGCACCTGACCGCCGGCGGCCGTCACCGCCGCCTCCAACCGCTCCAGATACGTGTCCAGGTGCCGCAGCGTCCGGTCCTTGATCGCCGCGCCCGCCGCCCGCAGCCGCTGCCAGTCCGGCAGTTCAGCGACCGCCCGCGCCCGCTTGTCCCGGATGGTGTGCGTGGCGTGCGTCAGGTTCGCCCGCAGCCGCTCGTTCCGCGTCGCCGACTCGGCCGCCACCGGGAACGCCGGCATCCCCAGATACGTTCCGCCGCTCACCGCGCCGCCTCCCCGCCGTGCCCGGTCCGGAAGGCCGTCCCGCCTCACCACCGCCGCTCCTCGGTGCTGGCCAGGATCTCCGCCAGGTGCACCGGCCGCACCGACGAGCCCAGCCGGGACAGCGTCCCGCCGATGTGTGTCTGACACGAGTTGTCCACCGTGCACACCGCCTCCGCGCCCGTGCCCATGATGTGCCGCGCCTTGTCCGCGCCCATCGCCGCCGACACCGCCGCGTTCTTCACCGCGAACGTCCCGCCGAAGCCGCAGCACTCCTCCGCGCCCGGCAGGTCCACCAACGTCAGCCCCCGCACCGCCTCCAGCAGCCGCCTGGGCCGCTCGCCGAGCCCCAGCATCCGCAGCCCGTGGCACGTCGGGTGGTACGTCACCGCGTGCGGGTAGTACGCCCCCACGTCCGTCACCCCCACCACGTCCACCAGGAACTCCGTCAGCTCCAGCGTTCTGGGCACCACCGAGGCCGCGATCGACGTCAGACCACGGTCCCGCCCCTCCGCCGCCGCCCGCGCCCCGATCCTGGGGTAGTTGTCCCGCACCATCGCCGCACACGAACCCGAAGGCGTCACGACGTAGTCGTAGCCGTGGAACGCCCGCGCGAAGCGCCGCACCAGCGGCTCCGTCGCCCGCCGGTAGCCGGTGTTGAACTGCGGCTGCCCACAACACGACTGCGCCTGTGGGAAGTCGACGTCCACCCCCAGCCGTTCCAGCAGCGCCACCACCGCCTGCCCGGTGCGCGGGAACAGCGTGTCGTTGACACAGGTGACAAAGAGCGCGACCCGCACCTCAGCTCCTTCCGCCGCCGGCGACCCGCCGCGCGGCCAGCTCCCACGCCGCCCGCATCTCCCCGCGCGGGGCGAAGCGACGCGGCGCCCGCGACGCCGCCACCAGCGAACGCAGCGAGGCGAGCCCGCCGCGCACCCGCCCGGCGGCCCGCGCCTGCACCAGCACGTTACCCAACGACGCCGCCTCCGTCGGTCCCGCGACCACCGGCAGTCCACACGCGTCGGCCGTCAGCTGGCACAGCAGCGCGTTGTGCGCCCCGCCGCCCACCACATGCACCACCCGCACCTCGGCGCCCGCCAGGCGCGCCGCCTCGGCCACCGCCTCCCGGTGGGCCAACGCCAGCGAGTCCAGCACACACCGCACCATCCCCGCCCGCCCCACCGGCTCCGGCTGCCCGGACCGCCGGCACGCGGCCGCGATCCGCCCCGGCATCCCGCCCGGCGCCAGGAACTCCTCGGCGCCCGCGTCCACCACGGGTCCTGGCCCCGGCAGCCGAGCCGCCTCCTCCAGCAGTGGCCCCAACTCCGGCTCGACCCCGCCCTCGGCCCACTCCCGCAGACACTCCTGAAGCAGCCACAGCCCCATGATGTTCCGCAGATAGCGGACGGTGCCGTCCACGCCCAGCTCGTTGGTGAAGTCCGCCAGCCGGCTCGCCTCCGACAGCACGGGCGCCGTCAGTTCGAGCCCGGCAAGGGACCAGGTGCCCGTCGCCACATACGCGAAGCCCTCGCCCGCCGCCGGCACCGCCACCACCGCCGACGCCGTGTCGTGCGAACCCACCGCCGTCACCGGCACCGGACCCGCCAGCCCACACTCCGCCGCCACCTCGGGCAGCAGCTCGCCGGCCGCCGCACCCGGTGCCCGCAGCGGCGCGAACAGCGCCACGTCGATGCCCAGCGCCTCCGCCACCCCCCACGCCCAGTCGCCCGTGCGGGGATCGATCAGGCCCGTCGTCGACGCGTTCGTCAGCTCCGTGCCGGCCACCCCCGTCAGCCAGTACGCGATCAGGTCCGGCATCAGCAACAGCCGCCGCGCGGCGGCCCGTTGCGGCGAACCCTCCATCGCGACCAGCTGGTAGACGGTGTTGAACGGCAGCGCGCGCAGCCCCGACGCCCGGTACAGCTCCGCCGCGCCCACCCGCCGCGCGACCCGCTCGGCCACCCCGGCCGTCCGCCCGTCCCGGTAGTGCACCGGGTTCCCCAGCAGCGCGCCCGAGGCGTCCAACAGCCCGAAGTCCACCGCCCAGGAGTCGATCCCGACCCCCGCCAGCCGCCCCCCGGCCCGCCGGCCGGCCTCCGCCAGGCCGTCCAACACGCCCCGGTAGAGCGCCAGCACGTCCCAGTGCAACGTGCCGGCCACCCGCACCGGCCGGTTCGGGAACCGGTGCACCTCCTCCAACTCCACCGCGCCGCCGGCCCCTTCGCCGGACGGCCCGTCGGGCCCCCGCACCCAGCCGAGCATCACCCGACCACTGGACGCCCCCAGGTCGACGGCGGCGAACGGCGGACCACCGGCCCGCGCCGCCCCGACCCCGCCCTCCGCCACGACGCCCTCCGCCACCACGCCGCTCACCGCAGGAACGCCGCCGCCACCCCGGCGTCCACCGGAACGTGCAGCCCCGTGGTGTGCCCGAGGTCCCCACCGGTCAACGCGAACACCGCCGCCGCCACATGCTCCGGCAACACCTCGCGCTTCAGCAGCGTCCGCTGCGCGTAGAACTCGCCCAGCCGCTCCTCCTCCACCCCGTACACCGCCGCCCGCTTCGCGCCCCACCCGCCGGCGAAGATGCCCGAACCCCGCACCACACCATCCGGGTTGACCCCGTTGACCCGGATGCCGTGCTCGCCCAGCTCCGCCGCCAACAGCCGCACCTGGTGCGCCTGGTCCGCCTTCGTCGCGCCGTAGGCGATGTTGTTGGGCCCGGCGAACACCCCGTTCTTCGACGCCACATACACGATGTCGCCGCCCAACCCCTGGTCGATCATCACCCGCGCCGCCTCCCGCGACACCAGGAACGAGCCGCGCGCCATGATGTCGTGCTGCACGTCCCAGTCCGCCACCGTCGTCTCCAACAGCGGCTTGGAGATGGAGATCCCCGCGTTGTTCACCACCAGGTCGACCCCGCCGAACGCCAGCGACGCCGCCCGCACCGCCGCCACCACCTGCTCCTCCGAGGTGACGTCCACCTCCACCGCGACCGCCCGGTCGGCGCCGCCCAGCTCCTCGGCCACCTTCTCCGCCGCGCCCGCGTCCCGGTCCGCCACCACCACACACGCGCCCTCGGCCGCCAGCCGCAGCGCCGTCGCCCGCCCGATGCCCGAGCCGCCGCCCGTCACCAGCGCCACCCGCGCCGCCAGCGGCTTCGGCGGCGGCATCCGCCGCAGCTTCGCCTCCTCCAACTCCCAGTACTCGATGCGGAACTTCTCCGACTCCTCGATCGGCGCGTACGTCGAGACCGACTCCGCGCCCCGCATCACGTTGATCGCGTTGACATAGAACTCGCCCGCCACCCGCGCCGTCTGCCTGTCCCGGCCGAAGGAGAACATCCCCACCCCCGGCACCAGCACGATCGCCGGGTCAGCGCCCCGCATCGGCGGCGAGTCCGGGCCGGCGTGCCGCTCGTAGTACGCCCGGTACTCCTCCCGGTAGGCGGCGTGCAGCTCACCCAGCCGCTCCACCACCCGCTCCAGCGGCGCGTCCGCCGGCAGGTCCACCACCAGCGGCCGCACCTTCGTCCGCAGGAAGTGGTCCGGGCAGGACGTGCCCAACGCCGCCAGCCTCGGGTGCTCCTCGCGCGCCAGGAAGTCCAACACCTCGGCGCTGTCCGTGAAGTGACCCACCTGCCGCCGGTCCCTCGACGCCACGCCCCGCACATGCGGCGCCAGCGCCGCCGCCCGCGCCCGCCGCTCCGCCACCGGCAGCGCCCCGTACCCGGGCAGCTCGGCCCCGAACGGCTCCGGCCTGCCGCGCCGGGCCAGGAACGCCTCGGCGGTGCGGATGATGTACAGCGCGTTCCGCTCGCACTCCTCGCTTGTCTCACCCCACGCCGTGATCCCGTGACCGCCCAGCACACAGCCGACCGCCTCCGGACGCGCCCGCCGCACCTCGGCGATGTCCAGGCCGAGTTGGAACCCGGGCCGCCGCCACGGCACCCACACCACCCGCTCGCCGAAGCACTCCGCCGTCAGCGCCTCGCCGTCCGCCGCGCACGCCAGCGCGATCCCCGAGTCCGGGTGCAGGTGGTCCACGTGCGCCGCCTCGACGAGGCCGTGCATCGCGGTGTCGATCGACGGCGCAGCCCCGCCCTTCCCGTGCAGGCAGAAGTCGAACGCCGCCACCATCTCGTCCTCGCGCTCCACCCCCGGATAGACGTCCACGAGCGCCCGCAGCCGGTCCAGCCGCAGCACCGCGAGACCTTCCTCGCGCAGCGTGCCCAGGTCGCCCCCCGAGCCCTTCACCCACATCAACTCCACCGCGCCCCCGGTCACCGGGTCCTTCGCCGAGCCCTTCGCCGAGGCGTTCCCGCCCGCGTAGTTGGTGTTCCTCGGGTCGGCGCCCAGCCGGTGCGCACGCTCCAACAGCGCCGCCACCGGCGCCTGGACCGTCTTCTTCGTCTCGTCCGCGCCCATCGTCACGCCCCCCAACCGGCCTGCTGGCCGCCCTGTCGCTCCGCCACGATCCGCTCCGCCCAGCCCGAACGCCGGTACGCCGCCACCGGATCGGGGTCCAAACCCCGCTCCTGCCGCCACTCCGCCAACAGCGGCCTGACGTCCGTGTGGTAAGCGTCCATCAGCACCTCGTTCGCGCCTAGCACGTCACCCGCGCGCTGCGCCGCCGCCAGCGCGTCCGCGTCCACCAACAGCGCCTTCGCCGTGGCCTCCTGAACGTTCATCACCGAGCGGATGATCGCCGGGATCTTCGGCTCGATGTTGTGGCACTGGTCCAGCATGAACGCCACCTCCGAGGTGAACCCGCCGCCGCGCACCACCTCGTACATGATGCGGAACAGCTGGAACGGGTCGGCCGCCCCGACCATCAGGTCGTCGTCCGCGTAGAACCGGGAGTTGAAGTCGAAGCCGCCCAGCCGGCCCTCCCGCAGCAGCGTCGCCACGATGAACTCGATGTTGGTGCCCGGCGCGTGATGCCCCGTGTCCACCACCACCTGCGCCTTCGGGCCCAGCTTCAGGCAGTGCGCGTACGCCGTCCCCCAGTCCGGAACGTCCGTCATGTAGAACGCCGGCTCGAAGAGCTTGTACTCCAACAGCATCCGCTGTTCCTCGCCCAGCCGCTCGTAGACGGCGGTCAGCGCCTCGGCCAGCCGGTCCTGGCGGGCGCGGATGTCGTCCTGCCCGGGGTAGTTGGTGCCGTCCGAGAACCACAGCTTCAGGTCGCGCGAGCCGGTGGCGTCCATGATGTCCACGCACTCCATCAGGTGCGCCAGCGCCTTGCGCCGCACCGCCGCGTCGGGGTGGGTGACGCTGCCCAGCTTGTAGTCGTCCTCCTGGAAGACGTTGGCGTTGATGGCGCCCAGCCGCAGCCCACGCTCCCGCGCGTGCTCGGCCAGCGCGGCGTAGTCGTCCACCCGGTCCCATGGGATGTGCAGCGCCACGGTGGGCGCCACCCCGGTGTGGTGGTGCACCCGCGCCGCGTCGTCCAGCTTCTCCTGCGGGGTGCGCGGCACGCCCGCCTGGGCGAACACCTTGAATCTGGTGCCGGAGTTGCCGTAGGCCCACGAGGGCGTCTCGACGACCTGGGAGGACAGGGCCGCCTTGACGGCGGATGAGGGGGTCATGCGATCAGGGCTCCCATAGCAGCGCGGAAGGGGGGAAGTGACGGGGACGGGTGTGCGGGGACGTGAGGGGAGAGGGGTGGGGGACGTGACGGGGGGAGACGACGGGGACCTATGGTCGAGATGAATCGTTTCACAGTGCATCCTCGACGCTAAGAGTCGCCGCCGAGCGCTGTCAAGGGAGCGCCCTGATCCACCGCCGCTCACCTCGCCGTTCCGCGTCACGGAACCGCGCGCGGCCGGCCCGTTCGCCCGCCCTTGACGCGGCGCGCGCCCCGTCCGATGCTGACCCCCACCCGCATGAAACCTTTCACAAGGAGTGTCCGTGCAGCGCGTCTGCTTCCTGCTGAGGGTCCGCCCCGACCGCATCGACGAGTACCGCCGCCGCCACGCCGACGTCTGGCCCGAGATGCGCGCCGCGCTCACCGCCACCGGCTGGCACAACTACTCGCTCTTCCTGCGCGACGACGGACTCCTCGTCGGCTACCTGGAGACCGAGGACTTCGAGGCCGCCCAGCGCGCCATGGCCGCCACCGACGTCAACGCCCGCTGGCAGGCCGAGATGAGCGAGCTGTTCGAGGCCCTCGACGACCAGCGGCCCGACGAGGCGATGAAGCCGCTGACCGAGATCTTCCACCTCCCCTGACCCCCACCCCGCCCGGCCCCCACCGGCCGGCCGGCCGACTGGTGCATACCATGGCCCGCGAGGCACACGCGGGCCACGAGACGAACGGACAACGCACATGGCGCACACGGTGGGGATCAAGGAAGTGGCCCGGGCCGCCGGAGTCTCCGTCGGGACCGTCTCCAACGTCATCAACCGGCCCCACATGGTCGCCGACGAGACCAGGGAACGCGTCCAGTCCACCATCGTGCGCCTGGGCTATGTCCGCAGCGAGTCCGCGCGTCAACTCCGCGCCGGGCAGAGCCGCATCATCGCCCTGCTGGTCCTCGACATGGGCAACCCGTTCTTCGTCGACGTCGCCTCCGGCGCCGAACGCGTCGCCCGCGCCGAGACGTTGGGCGTGATGCTCTGCAACAGCGCGCAGAGCCCCGCCGAGGAGGCCGACTACCTGTCCCTCTTCGCCGAACAGCGCGTCCGGGGCGTCCTGTTGACCCCCGCCGACATGTCGGGCCGCAACCTCACCGAGTTCCGCCGGCACGGCATCCCGTTCGTCTTCGTGGACCGGGTCCTGCCCAGCGCGGAGGGCTGCTCCGTCTCCGTCGACGACGTGCGCGGCGGCACGCTCGCCGTGGGGCACCTGCTGGACCAGGGGCACACCTCCGTCGCCTACGTCAGCGGGCCCATGTCGCTCCAGCAGTGCCGTGACCGCGAGGACGGCGCCCTCGCCGCGCTCGCCGACGCCGGGCTGCCGCGCTCCGCGCTGCGCCGCATCGAGGCCGAACGTCTCGACGTCGCCTCCGGCCGCGACGCCGGCGCCCGCCTGCTGGGCCTGGCGCCCCGGCCGACCGCCGTGTTCTGCGCCAACGACCTGCTGGCCCTCGGCGTGCTCCAGGCCCTGTTCGCCGCCGGGGTGCGGGTGCCGGAGGAGATGGCCATCGTCGGCTACGACGACATCGAGTTCGCCGCCGCTGCCGCCGTGCCCCTCACCTCCGTGCGGCAGCCCGCCGTCCGCATGGGGCAGCAGGCCGCCGAACTGCTCCTGGAGGAGACGGGCGAGGACGCCGCCCGCCACCGCCACCAGCGGATCGTGCTCGACCCCGAGCTGATCGTCCGCGACTCCAGCCTCGCGCCCCGCCGCTGAGAACGTTCTCTCTCGGGAACGGACCCCGCGCCCGACACGCCGCCCCCCGCCGCCGCCCCGACCCGCCCCACCCCCGACCATGGACCGCATGACCAACGCCTTCGACAGCCGCCTGATCGAGATCGCCACCGGCTCCCACGAGGTCGTCCACGACCTGACGGCCGAGTGCGCCGCCTACCTGCGGGACGTCGCCGCCGGCCGGGACGGGCTGCTCAACGTGTTCACCCCGCACGCCACCTGCGGCATCGCCCTCATCGAGACCGGCGCCGGCAGCGACGACGACCTGCTGGCCGCGCTGCGCGACCTGCTGCCGCCCGACGACCGCTGGCGCCACCGCCACGGCAGCCCGGGCCACGGCCGCGACCACGTGTTGCCCGCCCTCGTCCCGCCGCACGCCACGCTGCCCGTCGTCGACGGCCAACTCGCCCTCGGCACCTGGCAGTCCGTGTGCGTCGTCGACACCAACGGCGACAACCCGCGCCGCCAGGTCCGGCTCAGCTTCCTCGGCTGAACGCCCGCCCAGGCCGAACGAGCGGACGAGCCGCCCAGCCGACAAGCCGACGGCTCCTCAGCCGTCGTAGTCCAGCGTCACCGCCTCCGTCTCGGGCACGGCCTGGCACGTCAACACATAGCCGGCGGCCACCTCCGCCGGATCCAACGCGAAGTTCCGCCGCATCGCCACCCGCCCGTCCTTCACCCGCGCCCGGCACGTGCCGCACACCCCGCCCCGGCAGGCGAACGGCAGCTCCGGGCGGGCCCGCTGCGCGCCATCCAACACCCGCTGCCCGCGCGGCAGTTCCACCGTCGTGGCCCGCCCGTCCAGCAGGAGCGTCACCCGGCTCGCCGGCCCCCCGGCCGGCACCGCCGAACCGTCCGCGCGCCGCACCGGCGGCGGCCCCTCGTCCCCGGCGTGGAACAGCTCGCCCCGCACCCGCGCCCCGTCCACACCCAGCCGGGCCAGCGCCCGCCGCGCCTCCTCCACCATCGGCAGCGGCCCGCACAGCCACCAGCGGTGCGCCACCCCCGGGTCCAACAACGCCCGCGCCAACACCTCAAGACGCGGCCCGTCCAGCCGCCCCGACAGCACCTCCACCTCCCGGGGCTCCCGCGACAGCACATGCACCAGCTGGAACCGGGTGGGAAACGCGTCCTTCAACCCGGCCAGCTCGTCGACGAACATCACCGAGCCACTCGCCCGGTTCCCGTACAGCAGCGTCACCCGCGCGCCCGGGCAGCGCTCCAGCACCGACCCGGCGATCGACACCATCGGCGTCACACCCGACCCCGCCGCCACCAGCACATGGTGGTCAGGCACCGACAGATCCGGCGTGAACGTGCCCGCCGGCGGCGCCACCTCCACCACGTCACCGGGCGCCGCCTCCCGCACCAGCCACGTGGACACCAGCCCGCCCGGCACCAGCCGCACCCCGATCCGGGGCGCCGCCCCCACCGGGGCGCACACCGAGTAGGAACGCCGCTCCTGACGGCCGTCCACCCACCGCCGCACCGTCAGCCACTGCCCCGGCGCGAACGCGAACACCCCGGCCAGCTCGGCCGGAACGTCGAACGTCACCGCCACCGCGTCCTCGCACAGCGGCTCCACCCGCGCGATCCGCAGCCGATGGAACACCCCACGTCCCGCCGTCGCCCCGCCCATCACACCCCCCGCAGATGCTCGAACGGCTCCCGGCACGCCCGGCACCGCCACAGCGCCGTACACAGGCTCGCCCCGCACCGCGACACCTCCTCCGTCTCCCGCCCGCCGCAGCGCGGACACGCCACCGCCGGACGCCTCGCGCCCAACACCAGCGGCACCGGGCCGCCCCCGCGCGCCGGCACCGGGCCCGGCGGCGCGATCCCGGCGTCCGCCAACTTCCGGCGCCCCGCCGCGCTGATCCACTCCGTCGTCCACGGCGGCGACCACACCGTCACCACCCGCACCGGAGCGAACCCCGCCGCCCGCAGCGCCGCCGCCACATCCGCCCGGATCTCCGCCAGCGCCGGACACCCCGCATAGGTCGGCGCCAGCCGCACCACCACACCGCCCGCCGCGTCGCACTCCACCCCACGCACCATGCCCAACTCGCCGAGCGTCACCATCGGCAGCTCCGGGTCGGCCACCCCGCCGGCCACCCGCCACGCCAGCTCCGGCCCCGCGCCCGTCACCACGCCGCCCCGGGATGCTCACGCGCCACCGACCCCAACTCGGCCAGCAGCACCGGCAGATGCTCCGTGTGCACCCCCGCCCGGCCACCCGGCGCCCGGTCCCACGGCGCCGGCAGCGGCAGCCGCACCCCCGCCTCCTCGCCCACCCGCCGCCAGTCCCGCGCACACGCCGCCCGCACCGCGCCCGCCGCCACGCCCAGCCCAGCCCCCACCCGGTCGTCCACGACCTCGCCCAGCCACGGCTCGACCTCCACCACCGCCCGCCGCAGCCGCCGCCGCGACTCCGCCGTGCCGTCCCCCAGCCGCACCACCCACTCCGCCGCGAACAGCCGGTGGTACGCCACCTCCGCGACACCCCGCTCCGCCACCGCCGCCAACACCGGATCGGCCGCCCCCGCGAGCCGCTCCAACACCGCCAGCCGCGCCGAGGACAGCACCAGCAGCCGCAGCACCGTGAACGCGAAGTCCCCGCGCGGCAGTTCGGCCAGCCGCAGACAGCGGAACTCCGGCGCCGACCGCGTGAACGCGAACGCGTCCTCGCCCCGCCCGCTGCCGTCCACCTGCCCGGCCCGCGTGTACAGCAGCCGCGCCTGGCCCAGCAGGTCGAGACCGACGTTCGCCAACGCCAACTCGATCTCGATCTCCGGCGCCCGCGTCACCCACTCCGCGAGCCGCTGCGCGCCGACCAGCGCGTCGTCCGCCAACGCCACACACACCCGCGCCAGCTCCGCCCCGTCCACCCCCGCCGGCACGGCCACATCCACCCCGTGCAGCGGATCGGCGAACCCCGTGCCGAACGCCCACCGCCCACCCTCCGCCTCCGGCACGCCCCACGCCTCGTCGTTCATGCGTCTCCCACCTCCCTGGTGCCTCTCACCGTCAGATCACCGTCAGATGTGCGGGACGTCATCGGGAATGTCGTAGAACGTCGGATGCCGATAGACCTTGTCGCCGCTCGGCTCGAAGAACGGGTCCCGCTCATCGGGCGACGACGCCGTCACGTCCGCCGAGCGCACCACCCAGATGCTGACGCCCTCGTTCCGGCGCGTGTACAGGTCACGCGCGTGCGTCAGCGCCATGCGGGCGTCCGCCGCCCGCAGCGACCCGACATGCACATGGTTCAACCCACGCCGGCCCCGCAGGAACACCTCGAACAGCGGCCACTCCTCCGCCACTTCGCCCACCTCACTCACCCCGCCGCGCCGCGTGCGCCCGCGCGGCGGCCCGCACCCACGCGCCCTCCTCGTGCGCCGCCGCACGCCGCCGCACCCGCTCCGCGTTGCACGGCCCGTCCCCGGCGATCACCCGCGCCAACTCGGCGAAGTCCGGCGCGCCGAAGTCGTAGTGCCCCCGCTCCGGATTCCACCGCAGCCGCTCGTCGGGCAGCGTCACGCCCAGCCGCTCCGCCTGCGGCACCGTCATGTCGACAAAACGCTGCCGCAGCTCGTCGTTCGAATGCCGCTTGACGCGCCACGCCATCGACCGCGCCGAGTTGGGCGACGCCGCGTCCGGCGGGCCGAACATCATCAACGTCGGCCACCACCAACGGTCCACCGCGTCCTGCACCATGGCCCGCTGCGCCTCGGTGCCCCGCACCATGGTCCACAGCAGCTCGAAGCCCTGCCGCTGATGGAACGACTCCTCCTTGCAGACCCGCACCATGGCCCGCGCATAGGGCCCGTAGGACGTGCGGCACAGCGGCACCTGGTTGCAGATCGCCGCCCCGTCCACCAGCCAGCCGATCACCCCGACATCGGCGAACGTCAACGTCGGATAGTTGAAGATCGACGAGTACTTCTGCCGGCCCTCCAGCAGCGCCCGCGTCAACTCCGCCCGGTCCGCGCCCAGCGTCTCAGCCGCCCCGTACAGGTACAGCCCGTGCCCCGCCTCGTCCTGCACCTTCGCCCACAGGATCGCCTTCCGGCGCAGCGACGGCGCGCGCGTGATCCACTCGCCCTCCGGCTGCATCCCGATGATCTCCGAGTGCGCGTGCTGCGCGATCTGCCGGACCAACGTGGCCCGGTACGCCTCCGGCATCCAGTCACGCGGCTCCACCCGCCGGTCGGCGGCGATCGTCTCCTCGAAACGCGCCCGCCCCTCCGCGAACTCCTCGTCGTCCCCGTGCCGTCGCCCGTCAACCACCCGACGCTCCACGCCGGTTCACCGCCCCTCGAAGGTGGGCCGCCGGCGCGCCAGAAACGCCTCCACGGCCGCCCGATGATCGGTCGTCACGCCCAGCCGGGTCTGCGCCGCCGTCTCCCTGACCAGCGCGCCCGCCCAGTCCGGCTCGGGCTCAGGCCGCAGCAGCCGCTTGATCTCCCGGAACGCGGCCGTCGGCCCGCCCGCCAGCCGCCCGGCGACCGCCAACGCCTCCCGCTCCGCCGTGCCGGCCGGCACCACCCGGTGCGCCAGCCCCCACGCCTCGGCCTGCCCGGCGTCGAACCGCTCGCCCAGCAGGAACAACGCCCCCGCCCGCGAAGGCCCGACCGCCCGCGCCAACGACACACTCAGCCCCGAGTCGGCCGCCAGCCCCACCCCCGCGAACGCCGTCGCGAACGTCGCGCCCTCCCCGACCACCCGCACATCACCCGTCAACGCCAACCCCAGCCCCGCCCCCACACACGCCCCCTCCACGGCCACCACCAGCGGCTGCTCCAGGCCCCACAGCGCCCGCGCCAACGGGTTGTACTCCTCCTCCAGACAGCCGAACGCCGACCCCGGATCGTCCTCCAACGCCGCCGCGTGCTCCCTCAGGTCCTGCCCCACGCAGAACGCCCCGCCCCGCCCCGTCAACACCACCGCCCGCACCGCCGAACCCGCCGCCGCCACCTCCTCCACGGCCGCCAACAGCGCCCGCCGCATCGGACTGTCCAACGCGTTGCCCACCTCCGGGCGGGCCAGCGCGATCACGGCCACGCCCCCCTCGCGGCGACACACCACACCCGACGTCGCGCTCGCCTCACCCTCCATGGCCGTCTCCTCCGTCCTCACAGATAGGCCGTCAACAGCGCCGGCCGCTCGACATGGTCGGCGACGAACCGGAGGAACCCGCCGGCCGTTCCCCCGTCACACACCCGGTGATCGAAGGTGATCGACAGCTGCGTCACCCAGCGCACCGCCAGCGCACCGTCGACCACCCACGGGCGCTGAACGACCCGCCCCACGCCGAGCATGGCCGCCTCCGGATGGTTGATGATCGGCGTCGCCCCGTCCACCCCGAACACCCCGTAGTTGTTGACCGTGAACGTGCCGCCCGCCATCGCCTCCGCCGACAGCGTGCCCCCGCGCGCCGCCTCGCCCAGCCGCCGCAGCTCGCCCGCCAGCTCCGCCGTCGAAAGCCGCCGCGCGTCACGCACCACCGGCACCACCAGCCCGCGCGGAGTCTGCGCCGCGAACCCCAGACGCACGTCACGCAGCCGCACCAGCTCCCCGCGCCGAGCGTCCACCCGCGCGTTCAGCTCCGGGAACCGCGTCAGCCCCACCACACACACCCGCGCCACCAGCGCCAGCAGACCTATGCCCAATTCCGGTGCCGACTCCCGCAGTTGATCGCGCAACGCGACCAGTTCCGTCGCGTCCACATCCACCCAGACCGAGGCGTCGGGAATCTCCCGCCGACTGCGCGCCACCCGCTCCGCCATCGCCCGCCCGACGCCCCGCAGCGGCACCCGATCCTCCTCGGCGCCCGACGCCGGCGGCCCCGACTCCCGCCCCGCCAACGCGGCCTCCACATCCCGCCGCCGCACCACCCCGTGCGGCGCCTCCCGCGCCAACGCCGCCAGATCCAGCCCGTTCTCCGCCGCCATCCGCCGCACCAGCGGCGAGATCGCCCGAGGCGCCAGCCCGTCCCCCGGCACATCGGCCACCGGCACCGTGCCATAGCCCACCAGCACCGGCCCCGACCCCGACCCCGACCCGGAAACCTCCGCCGCCTCCCCGGCCGCCTCCGGCCCGGCCCCGGCAACGGCCTCCGCCCTGACCCCGGCCCCGTCTCCCCCCTCGATCGTCACCAACGGCCCACCCACCTCGACCCGCTCACCCACCCTCGCGTGCAACGTCACCACCCGCCCCGCGAACGGCACCGGAATCTCCACCGCCGCCTTCGCGCTCTCCACCTCCGCGACCACCTGGTCCGTCACCACGTTCTCGCCCACCGCCACCCGCCAGCCGAGAACCTCCGCCTCCGTCAGCCCCTCACCCAGATCCGGAAGACGAAAAACTCGCCGACCCCCCGCACCGTCGCCACTCACGAGACCACCCCCGCCACCCCGTGCGTCAGATCCGGCTCGTCATCGAACTGAAGCCGCGAAACCGCACCGAGAATCCGCCGCACACTCGGCAGATGCGCCCGCTCCACCGCCGGCGGCGGATACGGAACGTCAAACCCCGCCACCCGCAACACCGGCGCCGCCAACGAGTGGAAACACCGCTCCTGCACCCGCGCCGCCACCTCCGCGCCCACCCCCGCGAAGCCCTGCGCCTCCTGCACCACCACACAACGCCCCGTCCGCCGCACCGACGCCACCACCGTCGCGTCGTCGAACGGCACCAACGACCGAAGATCCACCACCTCCAACTCCACCCCGCCGCGCGCCGCCTCCCGCGCCGCCTCCAACGCCACCGGCACCGCCGGCCCATACGCCACCACCGTGACGTCCCGCCCCGCCCGCCGAACCACCGCCCGCCCCAACGGCTCCACCGACCCACGCGCCGTGCTCACCTCACCCCGCGACCAGTACAGCCGCTTCGGCTCCATGAACACCACCGGATCGGGATCGTCCACCGCGTCCCGCAACAGCCAGTACGCGTCCTCCACCGTCGCCGGCGTCACCACCTTCAGCCCCGGCGTGTGCGCGTAGTACGCCTCACTGGAATCGCTGTGATGCTCCACGCCGCCGATCCCCCCACCGAACGGAACACGAATCACCATCGGAAGCGAAAGCCGCCCACGCGTCCGGTTCCGCGTCTTCGCCACATGCGAGGCGATCTGCTCGAACGCCGGATAGCCGAACGCGTCGAACTGCATCTCCACCACCGGCCGGAAGCCCCCCATGCACAGGCCCACCGCCACCCCCACGATGCCCGCCTCCGCCAACGGCGTGTCAAAACACCGCTCCTGCCCGAACTCCCGGGTCAGCCCGTCCGTGATCCGGAACACCCCGCCCAGCGGCCCCACGTCCTCGCCGAACACCAGCACGTCGTCATCCGCCCGCAGCGCCTCGCGCAGCGCGGAGTTCAACGCCCGCGCCATGGTCACCGTCGCCATCCCGACCGTCCCTCCTCCTCCACGCCGTCGCTGTCGCCGCCGGCACCGCCGTCGCCGTCCCAGGCGGCCAACTCCGCCGCCAACCAGGCCCGCTGCTCCACCAGTTGCGGCGTCGGCTCGGCGAACACATGCGAGAACAGCTCCAACGGATCACCCGCCAATGGCCCACTCAGGCCGGCCCGCAGTGCCTCCGCCACCCGCTCCGCCTCCTGGCGCGCGTCCTCCACCTCCCGATCCGTCAGCAGCCCCCGATGCCGCAGATACCGCTCCAGCCGCACCACCGGATCGGCCGCCCGCCACCGGGCGACCTCCTCCTCATCCCGGTACCGCGCCGCGTCATCCGCGTTCGTGTGCGGCTCCACCCGATACGTGTGCGCCTCGACCAACGAAGGCCCCCGCCCCGCCCGAGCCCGCTCCACCGCCGCCGACACCACCGCCAGCGTGGCCACCAGATCGTTCCCGTCCACCTGCTCCGACGGCACCCCACACCCCACCCCCCGAAACGCCAACGCCGGCGCCGCCGACTGCCGCTCCAGCGGAACCGAAATCGCATAGCGATTGTTCTGCACCAGGAAAACCACCGGCGCCCCGAGCACCCCCGCGAAGTTCAACGCCTCGTGGAAATCGCCCTCACTCGTCCCGCCGTCACCGACCAACACCAACACCACCCCACCCCGACCCCGCCGCCGCAACGCCTCGGCCAGACCGACCGCGTGCGGCGCCTGCGTCGCCAGGGGAGTGCACTGTGGAGCCGTACGCCAGGCCATCGGGTCATAGCCGCAGTGCCATTCACCCCGCAGCAGCGTCAGCAGCTCCAGCGGATCGAGCCCCCGCGCGAACAACGCCATCGAGTCCCGATAGGTCGGAAAGAGCCAGTCCTCCTCCCGCAGCGCCAACACCGCGCCGATCTGGCAGGCCTCCTGCCCCCGACTGGACGGATAGACCGCCAACCGCCCCTGCCGCGTCAACACCGTCGCCTGCGCGTCGAAACGCCGCCCCACCACCATCCGCCGAAAAGCGTCCAACAACACCGCATCGGCGGGAATCCCACCGTCATCCGGAACGGGAAGCGGCGTCCCGTCCTCGGCGACATAACGAACCGGATCAGAAGAAGGAAGCAAACGGTCAACCGTCTGCCGAAGAGCCTGGAACGACATACGCGGCACTCCCAGCCCGAGAAGACCAGACACCATCGAGCATGGTCCGCCGCCCAAGTTCCCCACAAGACACCGGAATACGACCTCCCCAACCCGCGACGTATTGCCGAAACCACCCCACGCCACGACTCACTCGTCCACCCACCCAGCCCTCCCACCCCACCGCCCGGGACGTTTGGCCCGACCCTCTCCGCCCCGCCCCCGGTGACGCTGGCCCCTCGGGACCAGGCGGACCGGTGATCACGCGGCCACCAGCCAACGAGGCCACGGCCGCTCCACGGCTGGTAACTTCGTGACCAGTCACGAAGCCATGGGAGGGGCGAGACGTGCAGATCCGGCCGCGAGCGACACGACCCGCCGACACGAACGACGGGATCACGTCCCACGTCCCCGACCGCCCACCGCTCCCCGGCAACCCCGTCACCCGCGTCTGAGAGCCTGTGCACCGATGAGTGATTTCGACGCGATCGACTCGCTGCTCGCCTCTCTCACGCCTCACACCCCCCTCCCCGAGGCGCCGGTGCGCCGCGACCTACGCGAACGAGCCGGCCTCTCCAAGGCCCAGGTGGCACGCGCCCTCGGAGTCAGTCCGTCCACCGTCACAGGATGGGAGGCCGGCCGGGACCCCGTGGGAGAGGTGAGAGCGAAGTACGCCTACCTCCTCGACGGCCTGGCCGACAAGCTCACGCATCCCGTCCCGTCACCCGCGAACGAAGCGCCCTCCGCCCCCTCCGCCACACCAGAAGCACCCCCGCCGGAACCGGCACCCGACGCCGGCCCCACCTCGGACGCGGAGACCAGCGTCCGCACCCCGGGCGCCCACCCGGACGACGGCGACGCCCTCGCCGAACCCCAGCCATGCGTCCTGTGCGGGCGCCCCGCCCACCACCAGGTCGCCGGTTTCCCCCAACACCTCGACCCCACCCAGTGCGCCCCCGCCGAGCCGCAGGCGAGCCGCACGACCACGCCCGCCCCCACTCCGCCCGCCGCCCGCCGCGCCCGGGCCACTTCCCCCACCGGCAGAGCCACTCCCCACACCGGGACGCCCTCCCGCCCCCGCTCCTCACCCGACCCCATTGCGGCCGCCGTGACCGACGCACTGGCCACACACGAGGGTGACGTCGAAGCAGCGACCGCAGCCCTGGTCAAGCGCGCCATCCCGGACGCGATGGCCCTGCTGGACAGCTGCCGCAAGGGTGGCCGTTACGCCATCGTCGCCCACCCCTGGATTCCGGACATCCTCCGGAAGCAGTCCGCACGCGGCGCCGACCAGATCTGGGAAGCCCGCCCCAAGTGGTTCCGCCCCGAACTGCCGCCCGGCGTCCACGAGGTGACGGCTCTCGACATCAACGGCGCCTACCTCAGCGCACTCAAGACACATCTGCCGATCGGACAGCTGGAACACACCATCGGCACCACACACGACCGCCGCCGTGCCGGCGTCCACCTCATCACCCCACCCCCGTGGGAACACGGCGCCTACCTGCCCAACCCCATCGGCAACCGCGACGAACCCGGCCCCCTGTGGGTCACCGAACCCACGCTCCGCCTGCTGCTGCGCCTGTCCGGCCCCAAGCTCGGCCTGTGCGAACCTCCCGAGATCCACGAGTCGTTCACCTCCGGCGCCACGGAGAACCTCCTGGAGAAGTTCCGCGTCATCCTCAAGGACGCCAGGGACCGCGCCATCGCCCAGGAAGACGAGGTGACACTGGAGTACGTGAAGGCGATGTACTCCAAGTTCGTCTCCACGATGGGGGAGTCCAACTACAACCGGGAGCTGTACCGCCCGGACTGGATGCACCTCATCCGATCCCAGGCCTTCGCGAACCTCTGGACCAAAGCCCTCAAGGCACACGACGCCGGCCTCACGGTCGTCCGAGCGATGGGCACCGACGAACTCCATGTCATCGGCGACTGGCCAAAGGTCTTCCCGGAGGGCCGTGGGGTGTCCGAGGTGAAGGTCAAGGACGTCTATCCCATCGGCAGCGAGCCCACCGACCCGGCCGCCGCCGGACCCATCGACGAGAACTGACCGAGGAAGAGGACAACGTGCCCGAGCGCACCATCGATTTCGGCAAGTACGGCGCCCAGGGAATCAAGGGATTCGAGGCCGTCGCCCGCCAACTCGACGCGCTCGCCGACTTCATCGCTTCCCCCGTCACAACGCGCCGTGGCCTGCTGGCCCGCCTGCACTATCTCACCCGCACATCCCGAGCCCGCGCCGCCGCACGCGAGGCCGGACTGACCGTCACCGACCGCACCCTGAAGGCATGGCTGGCCGGCACGCGTAACCCCACCAAACGCAACCTCACGCGAATCGACACCGCCTATCGCGCGGTCCGTCGCCAGAACGTCGCCCGATACCTCCTGGCCCGCCTGAACCGCGAGGGCCGAGGCACGCGCGTGGAGATCCATCCGCTCAACCAGTCCGGCGTGCGCCCTCCCCACCAACGCGTCGTGGAGTTCCGCACCCTCAACATCCGCCGCTGGGGAGCCATCGTCGAGGCCTGGGCCGCCGGCGACGACCAGGCCCTGGACGACGCGTGGATCGAGCAGATCGTCGATCTGGGATCACAGTGGGGCCAGTACGAGTACGTCACCAACGTGGGCTTCGCCGCCTGACCGCCGTCAGCTCATTCCACGTTGCGGACACCTCCCAAGGAGACAGCCCGGAACCGCAGCCCCCGGGGTTGGGGCCGCCCGGACCGCGCTCCGCCACCTGATGGGGTGATCCTGCCCGGCGTGCTCGCAGCCACCCCGTCCCCGGTATCGATACTGAGGAACGGCCCGGCACCCCGCACCACGGGTAGCCATTCCTCACAGGAAGACCAACACCGTGCCCGAAGCCCAGGAGCGGCGACCCTGCCCCTTCTCGACCAACCACGGCTTCACCCTCCACCCGGCCTACACCGAGCTGCGCCGACAGCCACTCACCCGCGTACGGCTGCCTCATGGCGACGACGCCTGGCTGGCCACCCGCCATACCGACGTCCAGACGGCACTGTCCGACCCCCGTTTCTCCATCGCCCTCGGCGCCGACCGTGACCAGCCTCGAATGCGCGACGAAGCGCGTGTCACCGGAGGACTCTTCTCCCTCGACCCGCCCCACCACACCCGTCTCCGGTCCATCGTGGGACGGCACTTCAGCGCCCGCAGCATGGAATCCATCCGCAGTCGCGTCAGGGAAGTCGCCAACGAACACCTCGATGCTATCCGGGAAGCCGGTCAACCCACCGATCTCGTCAGGCAGTTCGCTATCCCCGTCCCCACCACCATCATCTGTGAGATCCTCGGCGCACCCCCCGAAGACCACGACAGGTTCTGGATGTGGGCCGACACCATCTTCGCCAACGACCTCCCGGGCGAGACGGTTCGCCAACGTGTCGAGGACTTCTTCCACCACCTCGCCGGAATGTTCCAGGAACGCCGTGAACATCCCCGAGACGACATGCTCACCACCCTCGTACGCGCCTGTGACGACGAAGGTCGGATCACCGAGAACGAGATGTTCTCCCTCACGGCCGACATCCTGAACGCGGGCTTCGTCACCACCTCCCACCAGATCGCCAACTTTCTGGCCACCCTGCTCTGCCACCCGGAGCAACTCGAACTCCTCAGGAACAAGCCGGATTTCGTCCCCCAGGCCGTCGAGGAACTCCTCCGCTACGTCCCCATCCTCAGCGGCTTCTCCTTTGCCCGCTACGCCACGGAAGACATCGAACTCGGCGGCGTCACCGTCCACGCCGGCGAACCCGTTATCGCCGTACTCGGCGCCGCCAACCGTGACCCGGCGGTCTTCCCCCAGCCCGACACACTGCTCCTGGACCGCCCCACCGCACCTCATCTCGCATTCGGCCACGGCCCACACTTCTGCCTCGGTGCCCACCTCGCGCGCGTCGAGCTACAGGAAGCCATCGCAGCGGTACTTGACCGGCTGCCCGGTCTCAAACTCGCCGTCCCGGAGATGGATCTTCAGTGGAATCGGGGGAGCATGATCAACGGGCTGGCTCGACTTCCTGTTATTTGGTGAGTTGGCGTTTGTTGTGGGTGATTTGCGGGAGGAGGAGTAACTGTGAGGTGGTGAGGGGGAGTTGATGGGGAGTGGGGGGTGGGGTTTCTTGACTGGCGCTAGGCGCATGTGAGTTGTTTTGTTTGTGTTGTGTGGTTGGTTCAGGGTGGGTAGGTGGGAGAGGGGAAGGGAGGTTGTGGAATGGTTGGGGGTTCTTTGGTTTATTAAGTTGGTTGGGGTTAGGGCGTTGGGTTTAGGTGGTTGGGCTGGGTGTGTTTCTTTTCTGTGTGTATGGGGTTTTCTTTTGGGTTCGGAGGTGGAGGCACTTTGGTTAGGAGTGGTGTCAACTGGTTTCGTTTGGAGAGGAGTTGCTTTTCTTTGGCTGAGTGAGCAGCTGGGCGGTTGTTTAGTTGCTGACTTTAGCCGCAGAGCGGCTTGTTTTGTCGCCACGGAGTGGCGTTTTTGTTAGGCGCGGAGCGCCATTGTTTGGCTGTGGAGCAGCTTTGTTTAGGCACGGAGTGTCTTTCTGCGGAGTGGGTGTTGTGATGAGGTGTTTTTGTTTGGCGCGGAGCGCCCTTTCTGTGGGTTGAATTTGCGGGGTGGGGCTTTTTGGCGCGGAGCGCCATTTGTTTTGTGCTGCGGAGCGGCTTTGTGTTTGGCCACGGAGTGGCTTGTTAGGCGCGGAGCGCCGTCTTCCTTAGGCC
>NZ_RFFJ01000339.1 GCF_003696235.1 Streptomyces triticirhizae | reverse complement strand
GGCGGCCGGGGCCGCTGCCGCCCCGGCGCCGACCTGCGGCCCGGCGCCGGCGGCACCAGCGGAATCCGCTCGGCGCGGGCCCGTGGCGTGAACTCGACGGGCAGCGCCACCAGATGGCGCGACCAGGTGGAGGCCGACCAGCTCAGCTCGTCGGGCTCCAGCGTCAGCCGCAGGTCGGGCAGCCGGGACAGCAGCACCTCGATCCCCGTCACGGTGATCGCCCGGCCGATGTCCTGGCCAGGGCACTCGTGCGGACCCGAGGTGAACGACAGGTGCGAACGGTTGCCGTGCATCGGCGCCCCGGGGGCCGGCCGGATCGCCGGATCGGCGTTGGCCGCCGCGAGCCCCAGAAGTAAGATGTCCCCCTTGCGGATGTTCTGTCCGCCCAACTCCACGTCGTCGCTGGCGAATCCGCCCGGGCACACCGAGATCGGCGGCTCGTCCCAGAGCACCTGCTCCACCGCCGCCGGCAGCGTCATCCGCCCGCCGTGCAGCGAGCCCCGGAAGCGGGGATGGGTGAAGACCACCCGCAGTGTGTTGACGATCAGGTTGGTGGTCGTCTCGTTCGCCGCGACCAGCACCAGCCGCAGATGGTGGAGCACCTCCTCGTCCGACAGGTCCGCCGGGTGCGCGATCAGCCAGGACGCCAGGTCGTGGCCCGGGGTCGCGTGCTTGGTGGCCACCAGCTCCGTCAGCGTCCGCTGGATGTAACGGTCCGCCGCGACCGCCTTCTCCGTGCCGATCAGCAGCTGTCGGCTGGCCTCCACCAGCCGGGGCCCCTCCTCCTCGGGCAGCCCCAGCACCACCGACAGCACCAGCATCGGCAGCTGCTGCGCGTACTGGCCGAGGATCTCGGCCCGGCCCTCGGTCGCGAACTGGTCGATCAACTGGTGCCCGTAGAGCTGCACATAGCGCCGCAGGCCGCGCCGGTCGAAGCGCTCCAGCGACTCGTTGACCGCCCCGCGCAGCCGCTGGTGCGTCCCGCCGTCCTGGTGGGTGCAGTCCGGGCCCCAGCGCAGCACCGGCGCGATGGGCGAGTCGGCGCCGATCTCGCCCCGCTGCCAGGGCGACCAGGCGCGGCCGTCCCTGCGGAAGCGGCGCGGGTTCCGCGTGACCTGGAGGATCTCGTTGTAGCCGAGCACCAGCCAGGCCGGCACGTCGCCCTCCAGCAACACCGGCGCGACCGGGCCGTGTTCGGTGCGCAGCCGCTCGTAGAGGCCCATCGGGTCGGCGGAGGCCGCGGACCCGTAGAGGCGCTGCACGCCCTCGGGCCCGGTGCCGGCGTGCGCCGGGCAGCCCGGCGGCGGGGTGCCCAACGAGGCGGGGGCGCGGGGTGGTTCGGGGGTGGTGGTCACGGTGCCTCCGAGGGGTGCGGGGGAGCGGCAACGGGCGAGGGCGCCGGGGCCGGGGAGTCCGGCGACGGTGCGGGGGAGCCAGGCGACGGGGCCTGGCCGGGCGGACGGTCCTCCGCCGCCCTGGCCTCCGTCGCGCGGGTGTACAGGTGGCGCAGCAGCGTCAGCAGCACCTCGCGGCTTGAGTCGAAGACCCGCGCGTCGCAGGTGACCACCGGCACCCCGGCCGGCAGGTCGAGGGCGTTCCGCAGCTCGGGCGCCGGGTGCAGCGGGGCGTCGGGGAAGGTGTTGACCGCCACCACGAAGGGCACGCCGCACTCCTCCAGACGGTCCATCGCCTGGAAGCTGTCCTCAAGGCGTCGGGTGTCGACCAGCACCACGGCGCCCAGCGCGCCCTCGATCACGCCGTTCCACAGGAACCAGAACCGCTGCTGCCCCGGGGTGCCGAAGAGATAGAGAACCAGCCGCTCGTTGAGCGTGATCCGGCCGAAGTCCATCGCCACGGTGGTCTCGGTCTTGCGCTCGATCCCCTCCAGGTCGTCGACGCCGGCGCCGGCCTGGGTCATGGTCTCCTCGGTGGTCAGCGGACGGATCTCGCTGACCGAGCCGACCATGGTGGTCTTGCCCACGCCGAAGCCGCCGACCACCACCACCTTGACCGACTGCTCGGCCGAGCTGGGCAACAGGTCCTCCTCGCGGGGACCTCCGGAGAACGCGGCGAGCCGCTCGGCGGAGTCAGAGTCGTTGTAGGCCATCGATCAGTGCCCTCAGGGTGTCGAGATCGGGATCGGCCGCGGCCTGGCGCTGGTCCACCCTGGTCTGCCTGACCTCCACCTGGGAGCTGTCCAGCAGGTCCATGAGCAGCACGGTCACCGCGCTGAACGGCAGGCCGAGATAGGCCGAGATCTCCGCGACCGAGATCGGGTAGCGGCACATCCGCAGCAGCGCGGCGTGCTCGGGGGACTGGCCGGCGTGCGGGTCGGCCCTGGCCACCACGAGGGTGACCAGGTCCAACGCCATGGCGTCGGCGGACTCGCTGCGGCCGCCGGTGACCACATAGAGCGGAACGGGCTGGTCGTCGTCCGGCTTCCGGCGGGCCGGCTCCTCCTCCGCCTCCTCGGGCACGGTCACGGCGCGGCCCGTTCCGGCGTCCTGGAACCGGTGGACAGGTGCTCGCCGATCCGCAGCACCAGGTCGCGCATCCGGTGGCTGATCAGCCCCGGGTCCACCTCGGCGTCGGCCGTCACCGCGAGGTAGGACCGCTCGCCGGCCGACATCAGATAGAAGAAGCCGCCGGTCAGCTCCAGCAGCACCATCTTCACGTCGCCCTCGTCGCCGGGGAGTTCGGAGGCGATCGACTGGGCCAGGCTCTTGATCCCGGAGGCGGCGGCGGCCAGCCGGTCCCCGCTGTCCCGCTCGTCGCCGTGCTGCGCCATGCACAGCCCGTCTGCCGACAGCACCACGATGTGCCGGATACACGGGACGGAGGCGGCCAGGTCCCTGAGCATCCAGTCCATGTCCTTGAACCGACGCTGTGTCACGTGCTTCTCACCTTGTCTCGGAGGTTGCCGACGTTGCCGACGTGATCGGGGGTCTTGGGGCGCGCGCGGCCGGGTCAGGGGCTCGGGCGCTCGGCCTCGCCGGGACCCGGGCCGGGGTCGTCGGCGGGAGGAGACCCCTCGGGCTCCGCCCTGATCCCGGCGAAGAACGCGTCCACCCACAGGCCCGACTCCCGGCGCTCCGGCGCGGGCCGGCGCTGGGCCGGCGCGGCCGGGGCCGTGGCCGCCGGCGCGTG
>NZ_RFFJ01000338.1 GCF_003696235.1 Streptomyces triticirhizae | reverse complement strand
CGAACCGCCCCTCCCCCCGCGACTGCCGGGGGATCGGCACCGCGCGCCACCACCCCTTGGCCCGCGCCGGGCCGGCCGGCGCCGGGATGCCGAGCCCGCCCAGCACCAGCCCGCCCGCGTCGTCGCTCAGCACGTCGAGACGGCGGCTGTGCCCGGTCAGCACCGCGCGCGAGGCGGTGACCGCGTCGGTCGGCACCCCCAGCGCCCGCGCCACCGCGACCGAGTTGCCGACCGGCACCAGCCCCAACGGCCGTGCGGCCAGGTCACCTTCGCGGTGCAGCAGCCGCACCGCGCGCAGCAGCGCCCGGTCGTCGCCGACGATCACCAGCTGGCGACCCTTCCTTCTGGCCAGGACCCTGGGCAGGGCCTCGGGCCCGTCGAGCACGCACACCCGGACCTCGTCGCTGGCCCCCGCGCACAACACGTCCCTGGCGATGCGCACCGACTCCCCGTCCACGCGCCGGGCCGTCGGGTCGATGACGATGAGCACCTGACTGTTCGCCTCCCGGCTGCGTCTCCCGTAAGCTCTCTGTGCAAGAGCCCCTGTCGCGATTGCGCAGGGGTTTCGTCGATCCGGGGCAGCACAGCGTAGATGCCCCGCTCGGAAGGGGTGTACGCCTGTGCCCGCACTTGTGCTGCTCGGCGCTCAGTGGGGTGACGAGGGCAAAGGCAAGGCCACGGACCTGCTCGGCGGTTCCGTCGACTATGTGGCGCGCTACCAGGGCGGCAACAACGCCGGTCACACCGTGGTCGTCGGCGACCAGAAGTACGCGCTCCACCTGCTGCCCTCCGGCGTGCTGAGCCCCGAGTGCACGCCGGTGATCGGCAACGGCGTGGTCGTCGACCCCAGCAAGCTGCTCTCCGAGGTGAGCGAGCTGAACGCGCGGGGCATCGACACCTCCCGCCTGCTGGTCAGCGGCAACGCGCATCTGATCACCAGCTACCACCAGACGCTCGACAAGGTCTCCGAACGGTTCCTGGGCAAGCGGAAGATCGGCACCACCGGTCGCGGCATCGGCCCGGCCTACGCCGACAAGATCAACCGGCAGGGGGTGCGCGTCCAGGACCTGTTCGACGAATCGATTCTTCGGCAGAAGGTCGAGGCCGCGCTCGACCACAAGAACCAGCTCCTGGCCAAGATCTACAACCGCCGCGCCATCGAGGTCGAGCAGGCCGTCGAGGAGCTGCTGAGCTTCGCCGAGCCGCTGCGCCCCTACGTCTGCGACACCACCCTGGTCCTCAACCAGGCCCTCGACGAGGGCAGGGTGGTGCTCTTCGAGGGCGGCCAGGGCACCCTGCTCGACGTGGACCACGGCACCTATCCGTTCGTCACCTCGTCCAACCCCACCGCCGGCGGCGCCTGCACCGGCACCGGCGTCGGGCCGACCAGGATCGACCGGGTCATCGGCATCCTCAAGGCGTACACGACCCGGGTCGGCGCCGGCCCGTTCCCCACCGAGCTGTTCGACGAGGACGGCGACCGGCTGCGGAGCGAGGGCCACGAGTACGGCGTGACCACCGGTCGGGACCGCCGCTGCGGCTGGTTCGACGCGGTCATCGCCCGCTACGCGGTGCGGGTCAACGGGATCACCGACTTCTTCCTGACCAAGCTGGACGTGCTCAGCGGCTGGGAGCGCGTCCCGGTCTGCGTCGGCTACCGGATCGAGGGCCGCGAGGTCAGCGAACTCCCCTACAGCCAGAGCGACTTCCACCACGCCGAGCCGGTCTACGAGTACCTGCCCGGCTGGCAGGAGCCGATCTCGGACGCCAGGTCGCTCTCCGACCTGCCGAAGAACGCCCAGGCGTATGTGGCGGCGCTTGAGGAGATGTCCGGCGCGCGGATCTCCGCGATCGGCGTGGGCCCGGGCCGGGACGAGACCATCCAGGTCCACCCCTTCCTCTGAGGAGCTTCCCGAGGGACTTTCCGAGGGAGTTCCTCCGAGGGCCCCGAAAGCCCGTGGGCCGGGTGGTGGTCGTCATGACCCCCACCCGGCCCACGCCGCCTGGTGCCCGGTGTCCCGCCGTCAGTCCGACAGGTTGGCGTTGAACTCGCCCTCGCCGCCGTCCATCGGGGAGAAGGTGATCGTCTCCGGGTCGTCGCCCGTCCAGTGGATGCGGTAGCTGGGCAACGGGTCACAGCCGCCCGAGACGGCGTCGCCCGGGCCGATGATGACCTGGGTGGCCTGGAGGCCGCCGGCCACCATCGTGGACTCCCAGGTGCAGGTGCCGTTGGTGAACGTCACGCCCAACTCGCCGGCGGACGCGGTGGTCTCGGTCTCCGCCGTCAGGTCCGGGCCGACCCAGGTCTCGCTGTAGATGTCGTACGGCATGGCGTCGTTGCCGGCACCGGCCTCCGCCATCGTCATGCTCGACTCCACGCCGAAGCTCGGAGCGCTCCACACCAGCGAGCCGCCGCTGTACTCCAGAGTCTGCTCGCCCCACGGGCTGCAGTTCGCGCCGCTCGGCCACTGGTCGTCGATGCTGTCGCTGTTGAGCGTGACGACCGTGCCCGAACTCTCCAGCACCGAGGACTCCATGCAGAGCGTCCCGGCCAGCACCGTGTACTGGGTGGTGATGATGTCGCCGGTGTAGCCCTCGGAGATCTCGATCCGCTGGAACCAGGTGTCGCCCTGGCTGCTGGTCATCTCGCCTTCCCAGGCACCGACCATCTCCGTCGGTATCTGGTCCTCGCCACCGATGGTGGGGTCGTCCGTGGGCGTGGGGTCCGGGGTCGGGGTGGGGTCGTCCGTCGGCTCGGTTGGCTGCTCCGAGGTCGGGGTCTCGGTGCCGCCCCCGCCGGCCTTGTCGTTGTCGTCCCCGCCCATGGCGAAGACCGCGACGCCGATGCCCAGGGCCAGCACCACCACGGCGGCGACCACGATCCAGAGCGTCTGGTTGTTCTTCCGGCCCCCGGGGCCGCCCGGTCCGGGCGGGCCGTAGCCGCCGGGGCCACCCGGGCCCCCGTAGCCGCCGCCGTAGGGGTTGTTCGGGTCGCCCTGCTGCGGATAGCCGTAGGCCGGGGTGCCGGGCGCCTGCTGCGGGTAGCCGTACCCCTGGCCGCCCTGACCGCCCTGCCCGGGCGGCGGGCCGTAGCCGGGGGGCGGCGCGGCCGAGGTCATCGTCGCCATCGCGTCGACCGGGCCGTTCGGCGCCGGGCTCGGCGGCGGCGTCGCCGGCACGCTCAGCTGGGTGGGCGTGGGCGGCGCGGCCGACGGCGGGGCCGGG
>NZ_RFFJ01000337.1 GCF_003696235.1 Streptomyces triticirhizae | reverse complement strand
CGGCCGGCGCCCGCCCCCGAAGGTCAGGAGACGACGGCCATGTCCGGTGACCCGCTCGCCCACTTCCTGCGGCAGCTCAGCCCCCAGAACCGGGAGTGGCTGGAGAGCCAGCCCGAGGACAAACAGCGGATCATCGCCGAGCGCTGGGAGCCGGCCGAGGGGCGCGGCGCCGCGTTGCTCGCCTCCCTCGACCTCGCGCCGGACCTGGTGGACGAGGGCGCTTCGGCCAACGCCTATCTCCAGGAGGTCAGGGACGCCGAGGAGTACTGAGCCGGCGGGCGACCCGGGCCGCCCGTCGCCGCCCGCCGACCCCTGGTCCCGTTCCCCCGTCAGACGAGGGTCGCGCCGAGTTCGTTGAGCACCGGCACGACCGGCTGGTAGTAACTGGTGCCGCCGCTGGAGCAGTTGCCGCTGCCGCCGACTGGGATGCCGACCAGGGTGGTGCCCGAGGTGAGCGCCCCGCCCGGGTCGCCGGGCTCGACGCAGAGGTTGGTCTGGATCAGGCCGGTGACGACCACCCCGCCACCGAAGTTGACCGTGACGTTAACGCCGGTGACCGTCGCGCTCTGGCAACCGGTCGTTCGGCTGCCCCGCATGACGGCCTGGCCCACGGTCGGGTTGCCGGCCGAGGTGAGGATGGTGCCGCCGCAGTTCGGCGTCGGCTCGACGGGGATGTCCGGGTTCTCGTAGCCGAAGGTGCCGTGGGTCGGGAAGCGGGAGCTGGTGGTGGGCCCGATCGGCACCGTGCGCCCCGGGTCGGCGTACCAGTGCGGGAAGCCCTCGGTGCAGGAGCCAGGCAGCAGCCCGAAGGCCGCGTTGCCCACCCGGAGGTTGGCGACCACCGTGCAGGTGGCACCGCCGCTGGAGAACACCGGGTCGCCGCCGGCCAGTTGGGGGCGCGGCCCGTCGTCGTCGGCGGCCGGCCACAGGAGGAACGCCTCGGCCGTGGCCGGGGCCTCGGCGCCCACGGCGTGCGCGGTGCCGCCGGTCGGGAGCGCGAACAGGCAGATCAGGGTCGTCAGCAGTGCGGCGAGCGCGGCCGGCGGCCGGGCCGGGCGCGCGGAACGGGTGCGGGAAGCGGGGCGTGCGATGCTCACGGGTCCTCCCGGACGAAGAAGGGGAAAGGTGACCACCTCGGGCCGCACAGGGCGTGCCCATGACAACAATGGCGGCCGGTGGTCATCCTTCCAGCTCCCGCCCCGCTCCGGTACCCAAGCGTGACCGCCCGAGCCCGCCGCCGGCCACCCTCGTCGCCCTATAATCCCGGTGTTCCGGGGGAGAACGCGGCGTCGCGCCCGCTCAACTTCCCCTGCGGGCGCAGGGGGTTCGGCAGAACGGCCGAGGACGGGGGAGGGGCATGGCGCAGGGGTGGAACGGGCCGAGAGTCGTGCCGGCGCTGTGCGTCGCCGCGCTGCTGCTGGTCGGCTGCGGGGGCGGCGCCGACCCGGACGGCGAGACGCGGGGCGGCGCCGAGGAGAGCGCCCCGGCCGAGAAGGGCTCCGCCGGCACGGAGGGCCACGCCGGCGAGGACGGCAGCGGCGTCGGTGACGACGGGAACGGCGACGGTGACGGGAACGGTGACGACGACGAGGCGATCGGCGAGCTGCCCGACGAGTACACCTTCACGCCCAACCCCGAGCGCGTGCCCACCACCGCCGAGCGGGCCCGCGAACTGACCAGCGGCGCCCAGCTGGAGCCCGACATCTGGTGGCCAGGGCTCGGCCCGGACGACCCCTACGAGGTGCCGGGCGGCTGGTCGGTGCTCGCCGACGACTGCTCCTGGTCCAGGGCCGAGCTGCCGGAGACGGTGCTGGACTCGTTCACCCGCCGCTATCTGCTCCCCGCGAGCGACGCGTTGGGCGAGGTGCGCGCCACGGTGACGGTCTCGGCGCACCGCTCCGAGGAGGACGCCGACGCCGAGTTGGACGAGGCGCTCCAGGAGAGCTTCCGCTGCCCCGAGCAGGAACTCGGCGCCGGGCAGCGCCTGTCGGGGCTGATGGCGATGGAGTACCCGGAGGAGGAGGTGCTCAACGCCGACGCCTCGGTCTTCGAGATGGGCGAGTGGACCGGGCCCGACGTCGAGGGCTCGCACCCCCATCTCTGGGTGACGTCCCGGATCGGGACGGTCACGGCGGCCGTCGCCGTCAGGGGCGGCGCCGGTCACGACGACAACGAGCTGACCCGGATGGCCGCCGAGGGCATGGCCCGGGTGCTCTACGCGATCGAGCTGGAGCTGACGTGACGGGTCACCGAACCGGCGCCGGGAACCGCTGATGCGGCCGGCGACGCCCAACGACCCGGCGTGGGTGGCCCGTTACCGGATACTCGGCCGGCTCGGCTCCGGCGGCATGGGAACGGTGCTGCTGGGGCGCGGCCCGGACGGCGCGCTGCTGGCGATCAAGGTGATCCGCGCCGAGTACGCCGACGACCCGGCGTTCCGGCGGCGGTTCCGCCGCGAAGTGGCCGTCGCCCGCCAGGTGACCAGCCCGTGGGCGGTGCCGGTGGTGGACGCCGACGCTGAGGCGCCGTCGCCGTGGCTGGCCACGCCGTTCGTGCCGGGCCCGGCGCTGGACGAGACGGTCGCCACGGCCGGGCCGCTGCCCGAGACGAGCGTGCGGGTGCTGGGCGCGCGGCTGGCCGAGGCGCTGACCGCCGTGCACGCGGCGGGCCTGGTGCACCGCGATGTGAAGCCGGGCAACGTGCTGTTGGCGCACGACGGGCCCCGGCTGATCGACTTCGGCATCGCCCGCGCGCTGGACGAGACCGCGTTGACCGCCACCGGCTCCATCCTCGGTTCGCCCGGCTATCTCTCGCCGGAGCAGGCGCGGGGGCTGCCGGTCGGGCCGGCCAGCGACGTCTTCTCGCTGGGCTGTGTGCTGGCCTTCGCGGCGAGTGGTCAACGCCCGTTCGGCACCGGGCCCGTGCCGGCCCTGCTCTATCGGGCCGTGCACGACGAGCCGGACCTGTCGGCCGTTCCCGAGACGCTGCGCCCGCTGCTGGCCTGGTGTCTGGCCAAGCCGGTCTCGGCGCGGCCGACCGTTCCCGAACTGCGGGCCGCCTGGGGCGATTCGGGCGCCGAGGCCGGCGCTGGCTGGCTGCCGGGCCCGGTGGTGGGGCTGATCGCGGAGCGTTCGGCGCGGATGCTCCAGCTGCCGCCGGTCGAGGCGACCGCGCCCGGGGAGGCGCGCGAACGGCCCTCGCGGCGCCGGCTGCTGCTGGGCGCGGCC
>NZ_RFFJ01000336.1 GCF_003696235.1 Streptomyces triticirhizae | reverse complement strand
GGTGCCGGCTCGGCGGCTGGGCCGCCCGTTCCGGTCACGCGGCCGGTCCGCGCCGCGCCGGCGGCCGTCGCGCGGAGACGTCCGTCCGGGCGGGCCCGGGCCCGTCTCCGGCGCCCCGGAAAGATCACTCGCGCGGGTGAAGGGGCAAGGGGACGCCGGCGGTTCGGGGGCGGCCGGCGGACGGGGCGCCGAACGCGTGGGCGGCGGCCGGGGTTTCACACGGACGAGTGAGCCGCCGGGGCGGATCAGTCCCAGGCGTTGCCGGTCAGCAGTTGGTAGACCTCCGTGTAGCGCTCCCGCGTCTGCTCGACCACATGGTCCGGCAGCGGCGGCGGAGGGGCGTCCCCCCGGTGGTCCCAGCCGGCCGCCGGCGAGATCAGCCAGTCCCTGATGTACTGCTTGTCATAGGGCCGTTGGGGCCGCCCCGGCTGCCACTCCGACTTCCGCCAGAAGCGCGAGGAGTCCGGCGTGAGCACCTCGTCGGCCAGCACCAGCGGCCGTTCCGTTCCCTCACCGATGGGCCGCCCGAACTCGAACTTGGTGTCCGCGAGGATCACCCCCCGGTCCCGGGCGATGTCCCGCGCGCGGTGGTAGATCGCCAGGGTGGTCTGCCGCAGCTGGGCCGCCGTCTCGGCGCCGACCCGGCGGGCGACCTCCTCGTAGGAGACGTTCTCGTCGTGGTCCCCGACCTCCGCCTTGGTGGCCGGCGTGAAGATCGGCGCCGGGAGTTCGGAGCCGTCCTCCAGGCCCTCAGGGAGGGCGAGCCCGCAGACGGTGCGGTGCTCGCGGTACTCGGCGAGCCCCGAGCCGGTGAGGTAGCCACGGGCGACGGCCTCCACCGGCACCATCTCCAGCGGCCGGCAGACCATGGTCCGCCCCGCCCAGTCCTCGGGCGCGCCCTTGGGCGGGTCGGTGCTGATGACATGCCCCGGCACCAGGTCGGCGAGCTGGTCGAACCACCACAGCGAGAGCCGGGTGAGGATGCGCCCCTTGTCCGGGATCTCGCTGCTGAGCACCCAGTCGTAGGCGGAGACCCGGTCGCTGGCGACCATGATCAGCTCGCCGGCCTCGTTGCGGTAGAGGTCCCGCACCTTCCCGGTGTGCAGGTGCACAAGGCCGGGGACATCCAACGGCTCGGGCTGCTCGACGAATCCTGGCACTGCGCCTCCTGGCGACTCGCGGGGTGGATGGAAGCGGGCTGGTCCTGTCCGTCCCCATTGTCCCGTAGGCGGGTGGCGCCCCTGCGGGCGGGTGTGCGCGGTGCCCCGCCCCGCCGCGCCGGGCACCTCACTCTCGTTTGCAGATGCGATCCAACAGATTGGCGGTCGCGCGTTGGATCACGCGGTTGGTGTGGCCGGGCCTGGCCAGCGCTGGCGACCAGGCGAAGGTGCCCGATGCGAACACCCAGGCGCCACTGGCCGCCTGGTACAGCGAGGTCTGCTGGTGCCGGAGCACCCCGTTCTCGTCCTCGAACGGCGAGTGCGCCAGCAGCACCCGGCTGAGCGTGTCCGGCAGCGGGGTGCGCGGAAAGTAACGGTCCGCCTCGCCCGCGACCAGCCCCGGCAGCTCCTGCCCCTCGGCCGCGCCCGTCGAGTCCCACAGCCAGTGGTCGGCCTTGCGCACCACCAGCGGGCTGGGCCGGGGCACCCGCCCCGCGTACTGGATGCCGAGCAACAGCTGTTCCGGATGGCCCTGTTCGCGCCAGAGCACGGCGCGGCCCGGCCCCTGCCGTTTGCGGCAGTGCAGCAGCCGGTCCGGGTCGCCCGAGGGCAGCGGACCCAACGAGACCTGCCAGTACATGGAGTTGGCGGCCAGGAAGACCAGCGAGGTGCCGATCTCCCTGGCGTCCTCCACGGCCCGCCGCATCGGCACCGACCAGTACTCGTCGTGCCCGGAGAAGACCAGCCCCCGGTAGCGGGCCGCGTCCACCCGCCCGGCGTGCAGGTCGCGCGCGGTCGCGTAGGAGAGGTCGTAGCCGTATCCCTCGGCCCAGCGGATGAAGTCGTAGGCGTGACCCGCGTGCAGCGGCAGCCCGGCGCCGGCGTAGGGGCGGTCGAAGGAGACCGTGACGGAGGCGTCCTGCTCGCCGAGCAGCCGGCCGTTGGCGTCCCAGCCGTGGTAGAGGCTGGCGCCGGCCTGGCCGTCCTCGGGGAAGAGGTTGTACGCCTGCCAGGTCACGTCGGGCAGCACCAGCAGCAGGTCGGCCGGCCGGTCGTCGCGCACCGCGAACGGGACGTGGGAACGGAACGCGCCGTCCGCCGTCGTCAACACCGCGACATGGGCGCCCGGTTGCCAGTCCGGCGGCACCTGGAGCCGCCAGGAGAGCCACCAGTGGTGGCAGGAGGCGGTGCGCCCGGCGATCAGCGGCGGCGGCTGGCTGATCCCCATCAGCTTGGGGCTGCGCAGCAGTAACTGCGCGCCGTCGCCCGCGAAGTGGCCGATCCGGTAGACGTCGATGGTGAACTCCTGCGGCGGGTCGACCGTCACCCGGAAGTCCAACGCCTGCCCCGGCTCCACCGCCCCCTCGGAGACGAAGCCCTTGATCTGGCAGCCCACGTCGTCGGCGGTGCGCGGCCCCGAGGGGCTGGACTCGACGCGCTGGGCGGGCAACGCGTAGCCCGCGTCGTAGAAGTGGCCCTCGCTGGACCGCAGCCAGGGCAGCGGACCCTGCCCGTACGGATCGGACACCGCGTGTGAGAGCGTCCCCACCTCCCAGCGGCGAATACGCCCGTTGCTCTCTGTCAAGCTCCCCTCCCTGCACCTCCGGTGTGGTCGTGCCGCCACCCAGCACATCACATATGGCGAGCGCGCGGTCACCGTTTGTCGCGGGATTGACCGGAGGTGTTTGCGTGATATTGGCGCTTCGGGCGAAGTGTGTCGAGACCCGTGCCCGGAAAACCGGACCGACCGCCCGCAGGGCCGGTCGGGGCGGGACCCGGCCGGGCGTCAGACCAGCCGCACCGGCTTGTCGGAACGGACGCCGGCCGCCGCGAGCCAGTCGCGCAGCGGCGCCGGGTCCCCGTCGTCGACCAGGCTGTGCACCGTGGTGGTCAGGTCCTGGGCGCGCCCGCCGGCGACGGTGCGCAGCACCGGGCCGTCCAGCCAGTCGAGGCCCGGCGAGGCGCCCGCCGTGTCGGCCGCCGCGCAGCAGACGGCGGCGGCCACATGGTCGACGAGCGACTCCCGCCGCCCGCGCGGCGGTTGGGGCGGGAACGGCAGCGGCCCCACCGCGCCGCCG
>NZ_RFFJ01000335.1 GCF_003696235.1 Streptomyces triticirhizae | reverse complement strand
AGCCCGAGGGGCCCATGATCGCGGTGAACACCCCCCGCTCCACATCCACACTCACCCCGTCCAACGCCGACACCCGCGTCTCGCCGGAGCCGTACGCCTTGACCACCCCGACCGCCCTCGCGGCCACCCCGGCCCGCCCCGGGCTGCCGTCGGTCCTGGGATTCACTACGGCCGATGTCACGAAACTCGCCTCCGCTGGGAACGCACGATGTCAACGCACCCAACCCTGGCCTTCGGCGAGCCGCGTCTCGATGGTGCGCGTCGCCGTATCGAAGCGGGGGTTTACCCCACCCCCGAACCCCCGCCAGCCCCCCGCACCCCGTCCCAACCCGCCGCGTACATGCGGGCGATGACCTCCTCGATGTCCGGCTCCCGCAGCGACAGGTCCTGAAGCGGATACTCCGCCGCCACCCGCGCCACCAGCGGCGCCGCGCTCCGCGAGGCCGGGAACGCCAGCCACTGACGCGGCCCCGACACCCGCACCACCCGCGCCCCCTCCACCTCGATCGCAGGCCGCTCCTCCGCCAGGTCCACGACCAGGGTCCGCTCGCTCTCGCCCACCTCGCTCAACCCGGCGAACGCCCCGTCGTACATCAGCCGCCCCCGGTCGATCACCATCACCCGGCTACAGAGCTGCTCGATATCGGTCAGATCATGAGTGGTCAGCAGAATCGTCGTGCCCCGCTCCCGATTGAGATCGCGCAGAAAGCCACGCACCTTGTTCTTGCTGATCACATCCAGACCGATCGTCGGCTCGTCCAGATAGAGCACCTCCGGATCGTGCAGCAGCGCCGCCGCGATGTCCCCCCGCATCCGCTGCCCCAACGACAGCTGCCGCACCGGAACATCCAGCAACGGCCCCAGCTCCAGCAGCTCCACACACCGCTCCAGGTTCGCCCGGAACCGCTCCGGCTCCACCCGGTAAAGCCGCCGCACCAGCTGGTACGAGTCCCCCAACGGCAGGTCCCACCACAGCGTCGTCCGCTGCCCGAAGACCACCCCGATCCGCCGCGCCAACTCCGTCCGCCGCCGCGCCGGATCGATCCCCGCCACCCGCAGCCGCCCCCCGCTCGGCGTCAGGATGCCGGTCAACATCTTGATCGTTGTCGACTTCCCCGCCCCGTTCGGCCCGATGTACCCCACCATCTCGCCCCGCCGCACCCGGAACGAGATCCCGTCCACCGCCCGCACCTCGCTCACCTCGCGCCGCACCAGCCCGGCACGCCGCCGCACCCGGAAGACCTTCACCAACCGGTCAAGCTCGATCAGTTCCTCGCTCATCTCAGCTCCCGGTACTCCGATAGCCCCGCACCGCCGACCGCCACACCACGGCGGCCACCCCGGTCAACGCCGCCGCCACCAGCGGCGACAGGAAGTCCACCCACCCCGGCAGCCCCAACGGATCGTCCCGCCCCAACAGCCGCAGCGACGGCAGCCAGTTCACAAAAGCCAGCGGCACCACGAACGTCGCCCCGCGCACCAGCTCACGCGAGAAGATCGTCGGCGGATACTGCGACAGCGCGCCCCCGCCATAGGTGAACGCGTTCTGCACCTGCGCCGCGTCCTGCGCCCAGAACTGGAACGACGACCCCAGCGTGAAGAGCGCGCCGAAGATCACCGACCCCGACACCAGCATCGACACCAGCAACAGGACCCGGCCCGGCGTCCACTCCACCGCCACGTTCGACAGCGCCCACCCCAGCACGGCCCCGGCCTGGATCAGCCGCCCCACCCGCCGCAGCGCGAACCGGTCGGCCGCCACCTGAACGAAGATCGGCACCGGCCGCACGAACAGCACGTCCAGCGAACCGTCCCTGATCCGCCGCCCGACCTGCTCCACGTTCCCCAGCACCAGGTCCGCCATCCCCAACGCCAGGCTCGCGCTCCCGTACAACAGCGCCACCTCGGGCAGCGCGAAGCCCCCCAGCGCATCGATATGGGAGAACATCAGCAGGACAATGACAAAATCCAGCAGGGTCAGCACCAGATTCGCCAGCGTCGTGATCACGAACGAGGCCCGATAGGTCAACGCCGCGCGTATCCACATCCAGGCCACCAAAGCGAAGGCCCGCGTCCCCTCAACCACCCTGGACCACCACCCGCCGCGTCGCCACCGACTGCACCCAGCGGCCCAGCCCCAACACGACCAGCGCCCACGCCAGTTGGAACGCGATCCCCGCCACCACGGCCCAACCGGCCCGCCGCTCCAGCAGCACATCCGCCGGCACCTGCAACATCCCGGCCCACGGCAGCCACCGCACCACCTCGCCCAGCCCCCCGGGGAAGACGGTCAGCGGCAACATCATCCCGGAGAAGAACGTCGACAGCACGGTGCACGCCATGCTCGCCCCCACCCCGTCCATCATCCAGAACGCGGAGAGCCCCACCAGAAAGCGCATCGCGAAGCTGATCACCACGGCCAGCGTCACGGATACCAGGAACGAGACCCACACCACCGGGTCCACCGGCAGCGCCAGATCGAAGACCAGCGCCCCCACCGCCATCGGCACCACCCCGCGCCCCACCAACTGGAAGGCGGCCCGCCCCAGATCGGTCGCCAGCCACCAGAGCTGGAGGTCGGCCGGCCGGTACAGGTCGATCGCCACGTCCCCCGACCTGATCCGCTCCTGAAGCTCCCCCTCGAACCCGCCACCCATCAGCGCCACCGACGCCAACAGCGCCTGCCCCACCCATACGAAGGTGAGCGCCTGCGCCTCCTCGTACCCGCCGAGCCGCGGGCGCTCGTGCCACAGGGCCATGAACGCGTAGGTGAGGATGAAGCCGAAGACCGTGTTGGTGAACACCCCGGCCGCCGTGGCCAGCCGGTAGGTCGCGTACCGCCGGAAGCTGTAGCCCGCGACCGAGCGGTACACCCCCGAAGACCTCATGACCGCATGGCCTCTGCCCCTGCCCGTGAGATGACCCGAAAAACGCCAAAGACATCCGAGCCTACCGGCCGTCGGGAAGCCCTCACCACCGGGGTCCCCACCCCGCGAGACCCAACTTGACACCACCGGGGCCGGTCCGTAGGGTCCTTCGAGCTTGCCCCGGAGTGGATCAGCTCGGAAGGCCGATTTGGATCGGCCGGAGAATTCCTCTACGGTTACGGCACGCCGGAGGGCGATAACCTCAACTCCCCCCGACGGAGGTCAAGTTCGAGAAATCGAGCGTGATAGAGTCGGGAACACAGCGAAGGGAAGCGCCCGGAGGGCCCCGAGGGGGGTTTGATGGAAGCGTCCGTTCCTTGAGAACTCAACAGTGTGCCAAAAGTCAATGCCAGATTTTTGAGTTGTTTGCGAGGATGTTCGAGC
>NZ_RFFJ01000334.1 GCF_003696235.1 Streptomyces triticirhizae | reverse complement strand
CGCGCCAACGCTGCGCCGGCGCGCGTCCGAGGCGGGCCCGGTCGGGGCCGGGATCTCCGTGCCGGAGCGCCGCGCGCGCCGGGGTCGGCGCGGTCCCCGCAGGAGGCGCTTCGCGCCGGCGGCCCCACGCCCACGCCCTGAGGCTTCGCACCGGAGCCGGTGGCACAGCACGCCACGGTCCGGTGGGGACATCACGGTCACTGCCGACCGGGGTTTCCGCGCCGGCGCGGGATGTCGGGCCCGCACGGCAACCCCGACAGGTGCAACCGCCCCACCACCAAGACCCCACCGGACACCGCCATTCAGCCCGGGACAGCCGTGAACCGAGCGTCCCGGCTACCCCACCCAGGCGCGACGCGGCCCCCGCCGGGCACCCCGGCGCGCGCAACCGTTCGACGGCACCGCCACGTTGAGCACCAGACGGATGCCATGCCCTCGGCCCCGGGCCTGCCCCGCCGGCGCAAGCCGAACGCCGGAGGGCCGGAACCGCCCCGCTCGGACAGACCACGGCGGAAGCCACACCCCACGCACCGTCGGCCAGCGCCGAAGCCCCGCCCGCTCGCCCCGGGCCCGGGCCGCCTGCGGCCGGGGCGGCTCCGGCCAAGGCCGGCAAGGCCCTAGTCGAAGACGACCGTGCGGCGCCCGTTGAGGAGGACGCGGTGTTCGCTGTGCCACTGGACCGCGCGCGCCAGGGCGCGGCACTCGACGTCGCGGCCGACGGCGACCAGTTGGCTCGGGGTCAGCTCGTGGCCGACGCGCTCCACCTCCTGCTCGATGATCGGGCCCTCGTCCAGTTCGGCGGTCACATAGTGCGCGGTCGCGCCGATCAGTTTCACGCCCCGGGCGTGCGCCTGGTGGTACGGCTTCGCGCCCTTGAAGCTCGGCAGGAACGAGTGGTGGATGTTGATCAGTCGCCCGGGCAGCTTCTTGCACAGGTCGTCCGAGATCACCTGCATATAGCGGGCCAGCACCACCAGTTCGACCCGTTCGCGTTCCACGATGTCGAGCAGCGCGGCCTCCGCCTCCGGCTTGGTGTCGGGGGTGACCGGAATATGGTGGAACGGAACGTCGTAGGAGGCCGCGAGTTCGGCGAACGTCGGGTGGTTGGAGACCACGCCGGCGATCTCGATCGGCAGCGCGCCGATCCGGGTGCGGAAGAGCAGGTCGTTCAGGCAGTGCCCGAACTTGCTCACCATCAGCACCACGCGCATCTTCGTGTCGGCCCGGTGCAGCTGCCAGTCCATCTGGAAGGAGTCACCGACGGCGGCGAAGCTGGCGCGCAGCTTCTCCAGCGTCACCGGCGGCTGTCCCGAGAAGTGCACCCGCATGAAGAACAGGCGGGTGTCGCGGTCGCCGAACTGCTGGCTGTCCTCGATGTTGCAGCCGGTCATGAAGAGGTAGCTGGAGACCGCGTGCACGATGCCCGGCTTGTCCGGGCAGGAGAGGGTGAGCACGTACTGCTGGCGCCCCGGCTCCTCGGTCGGCTCCGGGTCCCGGTCGGTGGTGGTGGTCATGGTGGTCAAGCCTGGCACACCCGGGCGGGTCCGTCAGACAACGCGGGCCGCCGCCGCCAACTCGTCCAGGGTGCGCGGGGGCGCGTCGGGGTCCTCGCCGTCGTTGACCGCGAGCCGCACATGGGCGTCGCGCGCGGCGGCCACCGCCTCGGGCCAGCCGGGGTGGCCGAGGTAGTCGGCGACGGGGGCGTCGGCGCCGACCTGGTGCATGATGCGCAGCACCCGGAGCACGGCGGCGTCCACCAGCGCGGCCTCCTCGCCGTCCCGGAAGACGGCTCCGACGTACTTCTCGGCCGACCAGTTGTCAAGCCAGGTGTCCTCGACCAGCCGGTAGACCGCGTCGGTCACGTCGCCGTAGCCGGGCACGCCGGCCAGCCAGCAGTTCTGGTGGAACACGGGATCGGAGAGCATGTGCAGCGCCGAGCGAACGTTGGCCCGCCAGCGCCACCAGGGCATGTCGTTGAGCGGCATACCCGCCATGGTGGTGGAACCGCGTGGTCGACGGGAAGACCTTTCCGTACCTTGCACGCCGACCGATGCTACGGGGCGCCGGCTCACAGCTGGGTGGCGGCCCTCTCCGGGAGGTCGTACCGGCCGGCCAGCGGGTTCCACAGCTCGGCGGCCCGTTCCTTGGCCTCGGTGGCCCGGCCGCTGGCCGCGTCGCCCTCGCTGGCGCGCTGGGTGTGCTGCGCCTGGCCGCCCCGGCAGACCTGGCCCCGGTTGGCGCGGGCCTCGTCGGCCCAGGCCGCGTAGTGCTCGTCGGCCTCGGCCGACGCCTGCCACGCCTCGGTCAACGCGGTGATCAGCTCCTGGCTGTCGGGCAGTTGGTCGAGGGTCAGCTCGTTGAGCCGGTCCACGAGGCCGGTGCGCTGGTCGGCGGCGGCCCGCAGGTCGGTGGCGGCGGCCTCCAGCTGTCGGCACTCGCGGATGTTGGCGACGGACCGGATCACGGAGTCCCGGCTGTCGTTGCTGTCGGCGAGCAGCTCGGAGAGCGACTCGGCCTGGGCCCTGACGGCCTCCTCGTCGTTCTCGTCGGCGCCGCCCGCCTCGCCGTTCTCGTTCTGCTCCTCCTCGCCGCCCGAGCCGCCGGTGTCCTCGGCCTGCGCCTCGGGCGGAACGCCGCCGTCCGAATCCTCGCCGCCGTCGCCGCCGCTGAGCAGGTAGCCGGCCAGCAGGCCGACGACGGCACAGCCGGCGATGACGCCGCCGACCAGCAGCTTCGGGTTGCGCCGCCGCTCGGGTTCGGGCGGCTGGCCGCCCCAACCGCCGCCGGCGGGCCCGCCGTTGCTCCAGCCGGCGGGCGGGGGCGGCGGCTGGCGGTCGGCGGCGGAGCGGAACAGCTGGTCGAAGTCGCCCTGGACGGGCGGCAGCGCCTGGGTAGCCTCGACGCCGCCGGTCGGGTCCTGCGGCTGCCGCGCCTGCTGCGGGGAACGGTGCCGGCCCGGCTGCCGGGGCGGGATCGCCCGCAGCCGGGTGGTCTCCTCGGGGTTGCCTACGGCGCCCGGGGTCGGCCCCTCGTCGACGACGACCGGCGGGATCAGCTCGGTGGCGTCCTCGTTGCCGGAGCCGGAACGGGGGCCGGAGCCGGGGCCGGTTTCCGGAGCGTCGGCGGTCACCGGCGGGATCAGCTCGGTGGCCGCGTCGTTCGGGTAACGGTCGGTGACCAGCGGGATCAGCTCGGTGGCCCCCTCGTCGGGCGCCCCCGGGGCCCCCTGCCCCGGCCCGGCGGCCTGCTGTGCTCCGTTGAACGGCGGCCCCTGCGGCGGCCGTTGGCCCCCCGCCGGCCGGGGCGGCGGGGTCGCCCGCCCGTGCCGGCCACGGCCGGGGCGCGGGGTG
>NZ_RFFJ01000333.1 GCF_003696235.1 Streptomyces triticirhizae | reverse complement strand
TCGCCGGCACGCTCAGCTGGGTGGGCGTGGGCGGCGCGGCCGACGGCGGGGCCGGGGTGGGCGGCGCGGACGGCATCGCCGGCGGCGGGGAGCCGGCCGGCAGCGGCGGGGCCTGGAGCGGGTCCTCCGAGTCGAGCAACTCCACGGCGTGCCGGCCGAGCTTGGCGATCAGCGCGCCGGGCAGCCAGGGCTCGTCGTCGTCCTCGGGGACCTCGGTGGCCTCCAACAGCTGGTCCAGCGTGGGCCGTTCGGCCGGGTGGCCGGCCAGGCACGCCTCGATCAGCGGCCGGATGCCCTCGGGCACCTCGGTCAGGTCCTGCTGGCCCTGCACGATCCGCAGCATCAGCGCGGTCATCGCGCTGTTCGCGTCGCCGAACGGGGTGCGCCCGGTGGCGGCGAAGGTGAGCACCGAACCCAGGCAGAAGATGTCGCTCGCGGCCGAGAGCGTCTCGCCCCGGCACTGCTCGGGCGACATGAAGCCGGGCGAACCCACGGCGGCGCCGGTCCTGGTCAGGCCCTCGCTGGTGGCCTCAAGGGCGCGGGCGATGCCGAAGTCGATCACCCGGGGGCCGTCGATGGTGATCATCACGTTCGACGGCTTGAGGTCCCGGTGGACCAGCCCGGCCGCGTGGATGTCGCGCAGCGCGCGCACCAGGCCGTTGGCCAGGATGCGCAGCGTTCGCTCGGGCAGGCGGCCATAGGTGTGCGCGACCACCTCGTGCAGCGAGGGGCCGGCCACATAGCCGGTGGCCACCCACGGCGTCGCCGCCTCGGTGTCGCCGTCCAGCACCGGCGCGGTCCAGTCACCGCCGACGCGACGGGCGGCGTCCACCTCCTGCTGGAAGCGCTGCCGGAACTCCGGCTGGCGGGCGAGTTCGGGTTGCACCAGCTTGACGGCCACCGTGCGCCCGCGGTCGGAGCGGGCGAGATAGACACTGCCCATTCCGCCGGCGCCCAATTTCCCCAGCAGCCGGTAGTGGCCCACCCGTTGGGGATCTGTCGGCCCGAGCGGTTTCATGCTGTCCTACTCCTCTTCGGTCCGGTAAGCCTCATGAGCATACGGTCGCCCCTGCACAGGGATGAGGACAGAAGCCGAACCGTGATCGGTTCCCTTTCCGCCGTGTTGGCCCACCCTCGTGTCAATTCGTGACCTGAGGCATATCTAATCGTTGCGCGTGTGCTCGGCCGGCTCGTCGTCCAGGCGGTCGAGCCAGGTGATCTGGAGCGTGTCCTGATCACCCTCCTTGAGCCTGACGCGGATGGCCGCGTAGACGCCGCAGGTGGCGTCGTCGCCGGTCTCCACCAACTGGTCCGGACCGAACGTGAGTTGCTCGCCCTCGACCCTGACCAGCCGGTTCTCCCAGACGCACTCGATCTCGCCGCTGTCCTGCTCGGTTCTCTCGTACCGCAACAGCTGGTCGCCGACCGCGCCCTGTTCGATGGTGATCACGTCCGACCACTCGTTGTCGTTGCGGTCGGTGAACTCGTTCTTCCAGTCGGCCACCATGTTCTCGGGAACGGCGGTGTCCGTGCGGGCCGGGCCCCGGTGCAGGGTCGCCTCCTGGTCCCCGTACGTCCACACGACCTCCTCACCGTTCTCCGAGATCCGTAGGGTCTGCACCGTGCTGTTGTCCCGGCAGGCCTCGGCGGTCTGGTCCTCGGGAACGCTCCAGTTCGACTCCTCGGTGAAGTGGAGACCCTGGTCGTCGAAGGAGTCGAGCCGAACATCATAGGCGCACAGAATCTCGGGGGTGAGCGTGAGGGCGTTACCCACGAGTTCGCCCGCCTCGCCCTCGACGATCTCGAAACGCAGCTCCCTGGCGTCGTCGCTGGCGGTGGTGTACTCGCCCTGCCAGACGCCCACATACGCCTCGTCGACGGTGTCGTCCGAGCCGCCCGTGAGCTGTGTGACCAGCACCACGGCCAGCACCACCAGCACCAGCCCGGCGGCGCCCAGCGCCGTCAACGGGCCCTTCCGGTCGCGCCAGCCGCCGGAGCGGGCCGGTCCCGTGCCGGTGTACGGCGCGTTGCGGGAGCCGGGCGGGGACCAGCCGCCGCTGCTCGGCGGCTGGTAGGGGCCGCCGTTGGGCTGGGAGTAGGGGGAGGGGATCGGCGTCGGCCGGGGCGCCGGCCGCGCCCCCGGCCAGGACGGCTGCGACGGCGCGCCGGGCGGCCCGGGCGGCGGCGGCACCGAGCCGCCGGATGACGGCCGTTCGCCGGGCGAGGGCCGCGGGGTGCGCTCCTTGCTGGGGGCCACCGGCGGATGCGGGGTGCTCGGGTTGGTCCTCGGCTGGCCGGGCAGCACCGGGTTGTCCACCCGGCTGAGCGGGTTCTCCGAGTCCAGCAGCTGGACCGCGTGCCGGCCCAGCTGGGCCACCAGCGCGCCGGGCAGCCAGGGTTCGCGCGAGGCGGCCTCGGGCTGGGTCGTCGACAGCAGCTGCTCGACGGTGATGCGCTCGGCGGGGTCCTTGGCGAGGCAGCTCGTTATCAGCTGGTGCAGCGCCGCCGGCACCCCGGTGAGGTCGGGGCTCTCCTCGGCGATCCGGAACATCAGGATGTGCACGCCCGAGTCCAACGCCCCGAAGGGGGTGCGGCCGGTGGCGGCGTAGGCCAGCAGGGAGCCCAGACAGAAGATGTCGCTGGCGGGGGTGACCCGTTGACCGCGCACCTGCTCCGGGGACATGAAGCCGGGGGAGCCGACGGTGGCGCCGGTGCGGGTGACTCCGGCGCCGGGGCCGGGCTCCAGGGCGCGGGCGATGCCGAAGTCGATCACCCGGGGGCCGTCGATCGTCAACAGCACGTTGGACGGCTTGAGATCGCGGTGCACCAGGCCGGCGCCGTGGATGGCGCGCAGCGCGTGCCCCAGGCCGTTGGCCAGCAGCAGCACGCTCCGGTCGGGCAGCGGACCGTGGTCGCGGCCCACCACCTCGTGGAGCGAGGGGCCCGCGATATAGCCGGTGGCGACCCAGGGCGTGGCGGCGTCGGTGTCCGCGTCCAGCACGGGCGCGGTCCAACGGTCGCCCACGCGCTGGGCGGCGGCGATCTCGTCGGCGAACCGGCGGCGGAAGTCCGGCTCCTGGGCCAGCTCCCGCTTGATCGTCTTGACCGCGACCGTGCGCCCGCGCTCCGAACGGGCCAGATAGACCTGCCCCATGCCGCCCTCGCCGAGCCTGCCGAGCAGGCGGTACTCACCGATCCGGTGCGGGTCCTGCGGCCTCAGGCGATCCATGTGGAAACAGACTCCCCCGGTGATGACATTGGTTCCCTCCCCGAGGATAGAGGGGAAGGCGCGGCCCGTTCACTCCGGTTCGTCCCCGGGTGACGGGCCGGGCGCGGGCCGCTGGCCTGCGGCGTGTGCCGGCGGGCGCGGCCGGGCGGCGCGCGCCATCGGGCCGGGGCGGGTCGG
>NZ_RFFJ01000332.1 GCF_003696235.1 Streptomyces triticirhizae | reverse complement strand
CGACGGCCTCGGCGCCGCGCGCGACGCCCTCGGCCAGCTCGGCGGCCAGGCCGCGCTCGCGCTCGGCCCTGGCGTCGAGCCGGCGGGTCAGCCCCCGGGCGCGCTGCTCGGCGGCGGTGTGCACGGAACGGGCGGCCTCCCGTTCGCCGGCGGCCTCGGTGACCCGCTGGAGCAGTTCGACGGAGCCGGCCGTGAAGTCGCGTTCGGCGGTCAGCTCGGCGCGGCGGCCGAGCTTGTCGGCGAAGCCGTGCACCAGGTCGGCCAGCCCGTCGGTGTCCCTGGGGTCGGTGACGGCGCGCAGCAGCAGGTCGGTGAAGTCCGCGTCGTTCTTCACCGCGAACAGGCCGGCGGCCTCGCCCTCGTCGGCGTTCATCTCCCGCTGGTAGCGGAAGAGTTCGGGGTCGAGGCCGAGCCTGCCCAGGTGTTCGATCCAGCGCTCGTGGACCTCCTCCCAGACCACGTCGAGGTTGGGGTAGGCCCTGCCGGTCTCGGTGAGGACGTCGCGGAAGCCCTTCATGGTGCGGCGCCTGCCGCGCGCGCCGGAGGTGCCGTCGCCGGCCTCGGGGCGGCGCAGGGCGGTGGACTCGGCGACGGGCAGCGAGTCCAGGCTCATCCCGGGGCCCGGGCGGAACGAGTACCAGGCCTCGGCGAACTTCCTCGGGTCGTTGGAGACCTGGCGGCCGCGCCACTCGCTGACCTTGCCGACGACCACGGTCTCGCCGGTGCGGGTGTGCTGCCACTCCAGGGCGACGTGGCCGCAGTCGTCGGCGAGCAGGAACTTGCGCAGCACGCCGGAGCTGGCGCCGCCCAGCGTGTTGCGGTGGCCGGGCAGCATCACCGAGAAGATCAGCTTGAGCAGCACGGACTTGCCGCCGCCGTTCTCCAGGAAGAGCACCCCGGCGGGGGCGGGGCGCAGGGGCGGTCCGGTGGGCTCCTCCTCGAAGAAGTCCGCCTGGGCCGGGGCCGGTTCGGGGACGGGCGCGCCGACGCCACGCAGGTCGAGCACGGTGTCGGCGTAGCGGGCACCGGCTGGGCCGATGGAGTAGAGGCGGACCCGGGACAGCTCGTACATGGCGTGGACTCTCGTGCGTTCCTGTGGTGGGTAAGGGGGCGGGGGCTCTGGCAGTGCGGCTCTAGCGGTGGAAGGGCAGGCCGGCGCCGTCCGCCAGGTCGGCGGCCTCGGGGTCGCCGGGCAGCAGGGTGCCGGCGCCGTCGCTGACGGGGACCAGGCCCAGCTCGGTCAGCTCGGTCAGCGCGGCGGTGGCGGCCAGCTCGCGGACCTGGAGCTGGTAGCGCGGGGTGGTGCGGTAGGTGCCGCCCTGGTCGTCGCCGACGCGGTGCAGGAAGCCGGAGTCGGCGAGGAAGGCGACGGCCTTGCCGACGATGCCCGTCGTCGAACCGGCCAGCCGGCGGGCGTCCTTGGTGGCGCCGGTGGAGCTGCGGCGGGCGTAGACCCGCCAGGCGGCTTCGAGGCCGGGCTCGTCGCTGACCGGGTCGGTGTTCTCGCCGCGCTCGGCGGCGCGTTCGGCGAGCCGCTGGCAGGCGTGGCGGACGAACGCCTCCACGCCGTTGACGGAGACCCGGCCCAGGTAGTCGTCGTCGGCGAGGTCGGCGGGGCGGGGGAACGCGAGGGCGGCGACGGCGAGATGGGCCAGGCCGTGGAGGAAGCGGTCGGCGGTGTCGGCGGTGGTGCGGCGGGCGTACTCGCCCATGCGGACGGCGAAGACGGAGTCCTCGGCGGCGGCGACGGCCATGCCGGCGCGCGGCGAGACCTCCAGCACGACCAGGCCGAGGCCGCCGGCGACGGCGTCGGCGACCCGGGCGAAGGCGGGCTCCTCCTGGTAGCGGCGGAGCAGCGCCGCGTAGTCCGGGTCCCTGGCGGGCGGCAGCTTGGGCGTCAGGCCGAAGGAGACGAGCCGGGCGGCGTCGGCGGCGTCGGCCGGGGTGAGCGGGGCCGAGCTCGGCTGGGTGGGCGGGGTGGGGGCGGGGATGGTCATGGGGTGGTCTCCGTGCGTGCGGCGGCCATACCGGCCGCGTCGAGCAGGGCGGTGCCGACGACGAGGTCGGCGCCGCCGAAGTCCGGGTCGTTGAGCGGGGTGCCGTCGTCCACGGCGAACAGCAGCCGACGTTCGCCCTGGCGGTAGGCGGTGCCGACCGGCGGGCTGGCGGCGTGCGCGGCCAACAGGGCGATGAGATGGGGTAGTTCGGGGTCGCGGGCGCGGGCCTCGGCGAGCAGCCCGGAGAGCCGGCGGGGCGCGTCGGGCGGCAGCCGCAGCAACTCCATGGCGGACTCCAGCTGGGCCTCGCTGAAGCGGCTGTCGTCGGGCGTGGCCACCAGGTCGGGCTCGGGCAGCTCGGCGCCCAGGTGTTCGCGGGGCGCGGGCGGGGTCAGCAGCTGCTCGACCAGGTCGGCGAGGCGGACGGCGCCGGGCGGACGGGGGCCGGTGCCCCGGGCGAAGTAGGCGTCGGTGACGCGGGTGGCCTCGGCGACCGGCCTCGGCAACAGCGGCCCGAGCAGCTGCCCGTACAGGTCGACGCCGGCGCGGGCGGCCGGGGCGGCGAACGCCTGCCGGTCCTGCTCGGCGCGGAAGAGCGGTCCGGCCTCCAGCAGCCGGGACTGGAGCTGGGTGTGGCGGCGGATGCAGTCCCGGACGATGTCCACCAACTCGGCGGCGCGCAGCTTGTGTTCCGGGTCGACGGCCTCGTCCCTGGCGTGCCGGATGTGGGTGAGGATGGCGTTCTCGTGGCGGTAGCGGTCGGCGATGTGGTCCAGGGCCTCGTCGACCATGTCGGGCACGGCGCGCAGCCAGTCGACGGCGCGGACGTCGCGCCGGGTGGTCTCCAGGGTGCGGCGGAGGGTCTCCGCGTACTGGACGGTGCGGTAGCGGGCCTGTTCGGCGGCGAGTTGGGCGTCGGCGAGGCGGCCCCTGCTGATGAGCACCTCCAGCTTGACCTCGGCGGCGATCTGGGCGCTGGTGACGTCGGTGTCGAGGGCGCCGACCAGGACGTTGACGGCCTCGTCCGTGGTGCGCAGGTAGACCCCGCCGCCGGGGCCCTGGACCTCCTCGATCAGCTTGAAGTCGTAGTCCCTGCGGGTGTATTCGCCTTCGGGTCCGAAGGTGCCGTAGACGGCGCGGAAGCCCCGGTCCACGCTGCCGACGTTGATCAGGTTGTCCAGCACCCAGCGGGCGACGCGGCGGTGTTCGGCGGTGGGGCGGGTGGGCGCCTGGGCGGCGATCCTGGGCAGCAGGCGGGCGATGACGTCCTCGTGCTCGGCGCCGGTGTCGAAGTCCATGCTGAGGGTGACCAGGTCGATGGCGGCGAGCGCCACCTCGGCCATCGCGTAACGGGCGTACTCGCCGGCGAGGTTGGCCTTGCGGACGTCGAGGTCGTGCAGCGGGGCGGTGCAGGCCAGGGCGCGCAGCCGGCGGGCCAGGCCCTCGTCGGCCGCGGGGCCGGGGGCGGGCCGGGACGCGGCCGGCGGGGCCGGCGGGG
>NZ_RFFJ01000331.1 GCF_003696235.1 Streptomyces triticirhizae | reverse complement strand
TTCGAGCAGTACCACGTCGACGGAACCAGCAAGAACATCTACGACCCCGTCGCCAACATCACCGCCGCCTGCAACTACGCCGCCGACCGCTACGGCTCCATGGACAACGTCGACAGCGCCTACTGACGCACCCGGCGGGGAGAGCCAAGCAGGGCCCGGGACCGGTCACCACGACCGGACCCGGGCCCTCGGCGTTCCGCCCCCGTTCCGCCGCCTCGCTCAGCGCGCCTGGCCGGCGGCCTGGAGCGCCGGCCGGGCGGCGAAGTCCTCGATCGCGTCGAAGCCCGGCGCCGCCTCGATCTCCGCGCCGATGGACGCCGCCTTCGCCCGGTACGAGTCCTCGCGGCGCAGCGTCGCGATGGCCTCCCCGATCTCCTCCCGGCTCGGAGATGCGCTGCTCATCTTCAGGCCGGCCCCCGACCAGTGGACCCGGGCGGCCACCTCGGGCTTGTCCTCGGTGTCGCCGGCGATGACCAGCGGAACGCCGTGCCGCAGCGCCAGGTTGACCCCGCCGTAGCCGCCGTTGGTGACCAGGATGTCGACGCGCGGGAACAGCCAGTCGTAGTCGATGTACGAGCCGATCCGCACATTGGCCGGCACCGCGCCGAGGGCCTCGACGATCGCCGCCTCGACCTCCGCCTCCGGCCGCCCGCCGCCGCTGACCACGACCAGCTCGTCGGAGTCCGCGAGCGCGGCGACGGTGGGGATGATGAGCGCCGTCAGGTCGGCGTTGGCGACCGTTCCCTGGGTGACGTGGACCACGGTGCGGCCCTCCAGGTCGGGGGCCCAGTCGGGGCGGGTCCCGCCGATGGACTTCGACGGCAGCGGGCCCATGTAGATGATCTCGGTGCGGGCCGAGGGGCGCGGATACTCGAACCCCTCCGTGCCCAGGTGGAACAGGGCGTCGCCAAGACCGGGCATCTCGAAGAAGGAGCAGGGCAGTCGCTTTCCGACCAGCCTCCGCATCGCCCGCGAAAGGTATTTCTGCGCCGGCCTCAGCACCACCGCCCGCGCCAGAACGCGGAGCGTCGCGTTCCGCACACGTTCCGCCGTGTTGGTCGCGGGAAGGAGCCCCATTCCGTAGGGGGGAAGTCCCGGCGCCTTGAGCGTGAGCGGGCTGATGCCGAGTATCCCTATGCGTGGTCTCTCCTCGCGCGGCAGCAGCGTCAGCGGATAGACGCCGGCGAACAGCATCTCGGTGAGGATCACATCCGTCTTCTCGGCTTCGAGCGCGGCGGTCATCGCCTCGTACTGCGCGTCGATCGGCTTCGAGAACACTTCGAGCACGGCCGCGCTGAGCCCCTTGATTCCGGTCAGCTCGGCCACCTGTGGAAAGGCGGACCGCATATCGCGGTCGTCGAAGTCGGCGCCGGGTGGAAGCGGCAGAAACCTGACGCCGGCCGCCTCGACCCGTTCCCGGTGCCGGGTGCCGGTGAGAAAGCGAACCTGGTGGCCTCGGCGGGTCAACTCAGCGCCGATGGTCAGACACGGGGAGACATGTCCGAGCAGTGGTGAACTGGCGATCAGAAAGGACGTCATCTGTTCTCCTCAGGGATGGACGTGGGTAAGGGGGAGTCGTTGGGGGTGCGCGCCGCCGTGATCACCGCGGCGGCGACGACGCCGGCGGTGACCAGCAGCGTGGAGGGCGTGGCGGCGGTGAATCCGGCGGGCGAGGAGTCGCCGTCGTTCCAGGCGAAGACCGTCGCCGCCACGGTGACGCCGAGCAGCACGCCGATCTCCCGGACGGAGTTGCCGACGCCCGAGGCGATCCCCTCGTCCTCGGGCCTGGCGAAGAAGATCGCCTGGCCGGTGATCAGGGCGAAGAAGACGCCCATGCCGAGGCCCGCGCAGATCAGCCCCGGCAGGAGCAGCGCATAGGGCACGTCGGAGCGCAGCACCAGCGCGAACCAGCCGAGCGCGCCCGCCTGGAGCGCCGTGCCGACGACCAGCGGCCACTTCATGCCGACCCGGCTGGCGAGGATGCCGGCCGCCGGCGCCGCCACCAGCGGGACCAGCGTCCACGGCAGCGTCGCGAGCCCGGCGCGGAGCGGGTTGTAGGCGAGCACGACCTGGAGGTACTGCGTCATCAGGAAGACCGCGCCGAAGACGCCGGCACTGGTGAGCAGGGCCGTCGCCAGCGACAGCCGGAACCCGCGCGAGCCGAGCAGGCGCGGCGGCAGCATCGGCGCCGGCAGCCTCGACTCCACCTGCCAGAACGCCGCGATCAGCGCGAGGCCGAGCACGACGAGGCCGCCGCTGTCGGCCCGCGGCCAGCCGGAGTCCTCCGAGCGCAGCAGGCCGAAGAGGAGGCCGGTGAGCCCGAGCGAGAGCAGGACGATGCCGGGCACGTCGATGCTGGCGCGTTCGACGCGGGCCATGCCCCGGAACGAGAGGGCCGCCAGCGGGACGAGGACGCCGGCGATCGGCACGTTGAGCCAGAAGATGAGGTGCCAGTCGACGCTGTGTACGAGCCAGCCGCCGACGAACGGGCCCAGCGCGATGGCGAGTCCGTTGATCCCGCCGAGGATGCCGAGCGCGATCGGCCGCTCCTTCTGGCGCACCACCCCGATGAGAAGGGTCATCGCCAGCGGGATGATCATGGCGGCGCCGACGCCCTGGACCGCGCGGAAGAGGCTGAACCAGAGCATCGTCGGGGCCAGCGCGACCAGCGCGGAGGACGCCCCGAAGACCGCGATGCCGACCGTGAAGATCAGCACCCGTCCGTACCGGTCGCCCAGCGCGGCGGCGGCCAGCATGAACACGGAGAACGCGATCGTGTAGGCGTTGACGCTCCAGGTCAGATCCGAGACGCCGACCTCGAACGAGGCCCGGATCGCGGGAAGCGCGGTGGTCACGACGAGGTTGTCGAGCCCCGCCATGAACGTCGCGAGTCCGGTGATCACATAGGCCAGAACGAGCCGTGCGGTGGAGAGTTCGGGTGGCCTGATCTCCACGGATGAAGTCGCCATATTCCTGAGTCATCTTTCTGATGGCTGACCGGTGGCTGACCAGGAGGGAGCAATGATCAGGCGGGCGAGCGCCCTTACGTGTCGATCGGGCGGCACGCGTGCGCACCACGCGGTACGTGTTCGTACCGAAGTGATCGCACGCGCGGGCACCGACGTGATCGCACACGCGTGAAGCGCGGCTGCCCATCCACGGTTCCCGGCTTTCGAAGGGGAGGTTTCTCCCCGCGAGAGGCGATGGCGCCGAAGTGTCGGCTACCGGTGGGAAATCGGCCGTGATGGCAGCATGAACATGCGCGAGTCGAGCGCCCCCAACATTCGCAACCCCATTTCGCTTGGCACCCCGTTGAGGACGTCGCCGGCCCTGGTCAGTGGAGCTAATCGGCGTGCGAAGACGTCCTCCCGTCCGCCACGATACTCACGCGGCGGGACGAGAAACAAGGTTCTCCCGGGGCCCGTTGAATACGGGGGGCATTCGCTTTGGGTGCCGTGTGACGTTCTGTCGGTTATGGCGCGCGCCCCGCGCGCCCCGCGCGCCCGCGCGCACCCGCCCACCGCCCGCG
>NZ_RFFJ01000330.1 GCF_003696235.1 Streptomyces triticirhizae | reverse complement strand
GGCGACGAGGCGGAGGCGCGCGGCGCCGCCGACGCGGCCCGGCGGGCGCGGGTGCGGCTGGCGATCCTCACCGGGGCCACCGTCGGGGCGGCCGTCGTCATCTCCGTGCTCAACCGCGACCCGGGCACCACCTCGGTCAGCATCAACATCGACATCGGCTGACCCGCCGGCCGGGCGCGGCCCGCACACACCGACGGCCCGCCCTCGAACGACGGCCCGCACCCGAACGACGGCGGCCCGCAGGCACCGCGCCGCGCCCGGCCGGGAACGCGCCCGGCCCCCGCCCGTCAGGACGCGTCAACGACCCCCGGCGACACGGCCGTTGCCCCCGGGGACGGCTCCCGCGCCGCCGTGACGGACAGGAAGTCCGCCGCGAAGTCGCACAGCCGGTTCCGGTCCCCGGTCCCGGTCTTGGCGAGCAGGCTCGCCACATGCTTCTCGACCGTGCGGACCGACAGGTGCAGCCGCCCGGCCAGGGCCTTGTTGCCCAGCCGGTCCACCAGCAGCCGGAAGACGTCGTACTCCCGCGTCGTCAGGCCCATCGCCCGCAGCGCCTCCGGGATGCGGTCGGTGCCGGCCCGCCGCTGCCGCACCACCACGCCCACCCCCCGCAGCAGCGAGCGGCACGCCCCCGCCACCGCGATCACCCCGGCGCCGTGGAAGTACTCCTCCGCCTCGGTCAGCCAGCGGCGCGGCTCGCCCCAGCCGTCGGCCAGCGCCGCCTCAGCGACCAGCCGCAGGCCCAGGTGCCGGGCCACCGGGAACGGCTCCGCGTCCCGCAGCGCCTCCGCCACCGCCGCCTCGGCCGCCTCCGGCCGCCCCGCCCGGCCCTCCAGCACCGCGAGCGCCAGCCGCCCGAACTGCCGGTTGAAGCGCAGCCGTCCGGCCTGCCCGGCGGCGATCCGCTCCCACTCCGCCCGGTCCGCGCGCCCGGCCAGCACGTCCAGCAGCAGCACCAGACCGTGCCGCCCCGTCAGATGGAAGAACTCCTGCCCGTTGACCTCGGCCGCCGCCCGCAGCGCCCCGCCGACCTCCTCGGCCGCCGCCCGGTCCTCCTCCAGCAGCGCGCAGAACAGCTCGCCGAGCCCCCGCGCCAGCGGCGCCTCCATGGACTGCTCGCCGCCGTCCGCCCGGAACTCCGCCAGCGCCGACCGCAGTTCGGCCCGCCGCCCCCGGTGCGCCGCGCCCACCGCCCGCACCATCAGCAGATACCGCGTCACCGAGCGCAGCTTCAGCCGCCGCGTCTCGTCGAGCGCCCCGTCCACCAGCGCGCGCGCCCGCGCGAAGTCGGAGCGCAGCGCGGCGTCCAACGCCAGCAGCGCGCCCGCGTTGTGCGCCAGGCTGACGCAGCCGGTGCGCAGCGCCTCGTGCCAGGCGTAGGTGAGGGAGTCCGTCGCGGCCCGCGCCAGCCAGGCGTTGCCGCCGAGCCCCAACAGCCCGTGCGCGCGCCAGCCGTTCAGCTCGTGGCGCGAGGCGATCCGCAGCGTCTGCCGGAAACACCGGTCGGACTCCGCCAGCGAACGCCCCCGGCCCGCCGCGCCCACCGCGTACCAGCCCTGGCAGGCCAACGCCGGGTCGGCGCGCCGCCGCGCGCCCTCGATGGCGCGGCGCGCCAGCCGCTCGCTGCGCGCGATCCGCCCCGGGCGGGTGTCGGAGACCGTCAGATACGCCTCCACCGCGTCGATGCCGGCGGTCTCCGCCTCCCCGGCGTCCGCCGGAAGCAGCGCCCTGGCCTCGGCGACCTGCGCCAGCCCCTCCTCCCAGCGGCCCGCCACCTCCGCCGCCCAGGCCAGCCGCACATGCAGCTCCACCCGACGGGCCGCGCCCCCGTCGCCCCCGGCTTCGGGCCCCGCGTCAAGGTCGGCGCGGCGCAGCCGGTCCGCCACCTCGACGGCCCGGTCGAACCGCCCGTCGTCCGCCAGCGCCAGCAGCAGCGTCTCCAGCAACTCCCGGTGCACGCCGCCGCGCACCGGCGCGTACGGCCCGTCGCCCAGCATCGCCAGCGCCTCGTCGATCACGGTGATCGCCGTGCCGGGGCCGCTGCCCGCCAACGCCCGGCGGGCCACCTCCCGGTAGTGCCCCGCCGCGACCTCCGCCTCGCCGGCGGCCCGGCGCAGCCGCGCCGCCAGCAGGCACCAGGTGCCGGGCAGCCCCGGATACAGCTCGGCCACCGCTTCGGCGGCCCGCGCCGACAGCGCCGCCCGGTCCGCCGGGCTCAGCGGCGAGGCCAACGCCTCCTCCGCCAGCGGATGCGCGAACGCGTACCAGTCGGGGCCGTGCTCCTCGTCCGGCTGGAGCAGGCCGTCGGCCACCGCCGCCCGCACCGCCCGGGCCAGCGCCTCCTCGGGCAGGCCCGCGCAGCGCCGCAGCACCGACAGGGGGAACGAACGCCCCAGCACCGCAGCGACCGACAGCGCCGCCGCGCCGCCGGGGCCGAGCCGGGCGGCCCGTTCCGCCATCACCCGCACCAGTGTCACCGGCACGCCAGGGCGTTCGGTGGGCACCAGCCGCCAGCCGCCGTCCTCCGCCCGGGCGAGCCGCCCGGCGGAGATCATGCCGCGCACCAACTCCTCGGCGACAAAGGGGATTCCGTGGCTGTCGGCCAGCACATCGGCCGAGACCTCCCGGGGCAGCGCGCCCGGCGGGCAGTCCAACAGCCCGGCCGCCAGGGCGTGCACCTCGGGCCCGCCCAGCCGGCCCAGCGGCAGCGGCCCGGCCTCCCCGCGCCGCACCACGGCGTCCACCAGCTCCAGCGCGGCCGAGGGCGTCGAGCGCACCGTGGCCAGCAGCGCCACCGGCTGGGTCGCGACGTTGGCCGCCAGATACTCCACCACCGCCAGGGTCTCGGGGTCGGCGTCGTGCAGGTCGTCCACGACCAGCAGGCTGCCGTGGTGCCGGCCGCGCGCGGCGGCCAGCCGCAGCACCGCCTCGGCCAGCACCACCGGCGAGTCGTCGCAGTCGCCGCCCGTGGACCACTCGGGCACCAGTCGGCCCAGCACCGGCAGATAGGGGCCCAACACCTCGCCCGGCGGCGCCTGTCCGGAGCGGGCCAACGCCAGCAGCGCCTCGGTCAGCGGGCGGAACGGCACGGCCGGGCCGACGGTGGTGCACCGCCCGCGCAGCACCGCCATCCCCGCGTCACGCGCCAGGTCCATGGCCCGGGCGGCCAGCCGGGTCTTGCCGATCCCGGGCTCCCCGGTGACGAAGACCGTGCCGCCCCGCCCCTCGGCCGCGCCCCGCAGCACCGCCGACAGGGCGGCCAACTCCGCGTCCCGGCCCACCAGATCGGCCGTTCTCATCCGTAACGGGCTCGTCATGCGCTCGCGTCGCTCCCTCGTGCCGAACGGTGCGCCCGCCGCCTCGCCACGGGCCCTGACCGTCGCTCCTCCCGGGCCCGCCGCGCGCGCCCTTCCCGCAGCGTCACTTCCCCGCCTCGCGCGCGGTACGCCGGCTTCCGCCCGATCACCCGCCCCGGCGGCAGGCCCCGCCGTGGACCGTAGCAGCCCGCGCCCCCGGCGCGGCCAGCCCCGCGCCCAG
>NZ_RFFJ01000033.1 GCF_003696235.1 Streptomyces triticirhizae | reverse complement strand
TGGGCCGGGTCCGCTCCCGCGCCCCGCCCCGCGCGCGCTCGGCGGCACGCTCCGGCGCACGCTCCCGTTCTCTCGCGCGCCCCCGCGCCGCCGCCCCAGCGCCCGCCCGGCCAACCCCGCCCGGCCGCCCGTCCCCACGCCCCTCCGAGGGGCCGCTCACCGTCACCCGTTGCCGCCTGGCCGGCTGTGGCACGCCCCGCGCCTCCCGGACGGCGATCTCCTTCAGCCGCAGCGAGAGCCCCGTCGTGCTGGGCCGCTCGTCCGGCGACTTGTCCAGGCAGGACCGCAGCAGCGGCGCCAACGCGGCGGGCACGCCGTCCAGTTGCGGCTCCTCGTGCACCACCCGGTAGAGCATGACCTCCGAACTGCCCTGCCCGAACGGCGAGTCGCCGAGCGTCGCGTACGCCAGCGTGGCGCCCAGCGAGAACACGTCGCTGGCCGGCGTCACGCCCTGCCCGCGCACCTGCTCGGGCGCGAGGAACCCGGGCGAGCCCACCGCCGTTCCCACGTGGGTGAGGGTGCTGGCCCCGGTGGACCAGGCGATCCCGAAGTCGATGATGCGGGGGCCCTTGGGCGAGAGCAGGATGTTGGACGGCTTGAGGTCCCGGTGGACGACGCCCGCCTCGTGGACCGCGACCAGCCCCTCGGCCAACGCGGCCCCGATCGCCGCCGTCTCGGCGGCGGACAGCGGCCCGTGCTCCAGCACCCGGTCGTGCAGCGAGGGCCCCGGGACGTACTGGGTGGCGAACCACGGCCTGCTGGCCTCCAGGTCGGCCGCCACCAGCCGGGCCGTGCAGCCGCCCCTGATGCGCCGGGCCGCCGACACCTCGCGGGCGAAACGCGAGCGGAACTCCTGGTCCTCCGAGAGGTCGGGCCTGATGACCTTCAGGGCGACCCGCTGCCCCCGCCGGTCCGACCCCAGGTAGACGACCCCCATGCCGCCGGCCCCCAGCCGTCGGTGCAGCCGGAACGCCCCAACGACTCGCGGGTCCTCGCGCCGGAGCCGCATCATCGCCATGTCCACCTCGCTGCCCGGTGCTTGTGATGGCCACAGCTTACGGACTGGACGCCGCCAGCGGGGAAAGGCCGCGCGCGCCACGGTGACCTATCCCCGCCCGCCGGCCACCGGCGTCACACCGTTCCACCCGCCGCTCCGCGCTCCCCTGGGGGCAAACCCTCGGCCTGGTGCGGACCTTGTCCACCCTGAGGAGTAGGCGACGGGTCCGGCCGTCATCCTGGGGGAGGCCCGAGGTCGGTACGCCGGGGTGACGTGCCGGGGGAGCGGCCCTGCCTACAGTTGACTCGCAGCGACGGGCGCAGAAGCCGTCCCCCGAGGTCACCCGCCCGTCGCTGCCAACAGACGGACTGGAGCGCGGAGATGACACGCATGAGCGCGGTACAGCGGGCACCTCGCCCGACCGACAGGCGGCACCCTCTGGTGGCGGCTGCGATGGTGCTGCCGCTGGCGTTCGTCCTCGCGTTCGTGACGGGCGGCATCGACGCCGTCGTCACCCAGGCGTCGTCCGTGGCCGGCACTCTGGGGCGCTGAGCGGCGCCCCGGGCCTGGGAGAGCGGCCCGGGTCGGGGACACCGGCACACCACCCCGTGGGGACGGGGAGACGGACGGCACTGTGCCCGGGCGGCTGGGGAGCCGCCCGGGCATCTTTCTGTCTCTTCCCTGACTCCTCCCTGAGGAGGAGGCGAGGGCCAAGGAGAACGGCCGAGGGCCGGGAGGCGTCCTCCGCCTCCCGGCCCTCGGCCGGTGTTGCCGCTGTGCGCGATACTGGGATTGAACCAGTGACCTCTTCCGTGTCAGGGAAGCGCTCTCCCGCTGAGCTAATCGCGCGGGTGGGTCCTCGCGGACCCCGTGGACGATACTGGGATTGAACCAGTGACCTCTTCCGTGTCAGGGAAGCGCTCTCCCGCTGAGCTAATCGTCCGAGGTGGAGACGGGATTTGAACCCGTGTAGACGGCTTTGCAGGCCGTTGCCTCGCCTCTCGGCCACTCCACCGGATGAGGGCAACCGCCCTCTTCGAGCGGACGACGAGATTCGAACTCGCGACCTCCACCTTGGCAAGGTGATGCTCTACCAACTGAGCTACGTCCGCAGGTGTCTCCCGGATCTTGGACCGCGACCCGGCGACGTCATGAACTCTAGCGGATTCGCCGGCCAGCTCAAACTCACCTTTCGCGGCGGGCTTGCCTAGACTCGCGCAGGTGTCCGATCATCCTCCGCTTGCCCGGTTCGGCGGGTTCCTCGCGACCGACCTGGTCGATGTCACCGACGACCCGGCCGCCCTGGACTCCGGCGGCTGGTGGGCGGTGGTCGCCGGCTTCGAGGGCCGGATGGTCTGCGCCAGGTTCGCCACGCTGCGCACCGCCCCCGTCACGCCGCCGGCCCGCCGCTGGCGCGGGCCCGACCCGGCGGCCTGGACCAGCTCCCTGGACCGCGAGGGCTATCTCGCGGGCGTCGCCGCCATCCGCTCCCGGATCGCGGCCGGCGACGTCTACCAGGTCAACCTCTGCCGGGTGTTGTCCGCCCCGCTGCCCGATCACGTCCCGGACATCGACGCGTTGCGCGCCCACCTCGCCGCCCGCCACCCCGCGCGGTACGCCGGGAGCGTCCGCCTGACCGCGCACGGCACCGAGATCGCCACCGCCTCCCCGGAGTTGTACCTGCGCCGGGCCGGCGACGTCGTGGAGTCCGGGCCGATCAAGGGCACCGCCCGCGCCCCCGAGCTGATGCTGCCCAAGGACCGCGCCGAGAACGTGATGATCGTCGACCTGGTCCGCAACGACCTCGGCGCGGTCTGCGCCCCCGGCTCGGTCACCGTTCCCCAACTGTGCGGCGTCGAGGACTACCCGGGCCTGGTCCACCTGGTCTCCCGGGTCGAGGGCCGGCTCGCCCCGGGCGCCGGCTGGCCCGAGCTGCTCGCGCACACCTTCCCGCCCGGCTCGGTCACCGGTGCCCCCAAGTCCAGCGCGCTGCGCGCCATCGCGGACCTGGAGACCGCGCCCCGTGGCCCCTACTGCGGCGGCATCGGCTGGGTGGACGCCGACCGGGGCGTCGGCGAGCTGGCCGTCGGCATCCGCACGTTCTGGATCGACCGGTCCGCCGGCCGCCCCGTGCTGCGCTTCGGCGCCGGCGCCGGCATCACCTGGGACTCGGACCCGGCGGGGGAGTGGGCGGAGACCGTGCTCAAGGCCGAACGCCTCCTTCGGGTAGCGTCTGAGCCGGGGGGTCGGACAGGAGACGAACGCGAGGTGAAGGAGCCGGCATGGCGCTGATCTGGCTGAACGGCGAGCTGCGGGACGCCGACAGCGCGCGGATCTCCGTCTTCGACCACGGACTCACCGTCGGCGACGGGGTGTTCGAGACGCTGAAGACGGAACGGGGTCGCCCCTTCGCGATGACCCGCCACCTCGACCGGCTGGCGGCCTCCGCCGCCGGGCTCGGCCTGCCCGAGCCGGACCGCGATGAGGTGCGGCGCGCGGCGCGCGCGGTGCTGGAGGCCGTCCCGCTGGAACGCGGCCGGCTGCGGATCACCTACACCTCGGGCAGCGCCCCGCTCGGCTCCGACCGGGGCGAGGACGCGCCGACCCTGGTGGTCGCGCACGCCGAGGCCAAGGCGCCGCCGGAGACCACGGCCGTGATCACCGTCCCCTGGACCCGCAACGAGCGCGGCGCCCTCACCGGGCTCAAGACCACCTCCTACGCCGAGAACGTGCTCGCCCTGGCCCGCGCCCGCCAACAGGCCGCGTCCGAGGCCCTGTTCGGGAACAACGCCGGCCAGCTGTGCGAGGGCACCGGCACCAACGTCTTCGTGGTGCTGGAGGGCGTCGCCCACACGCCGCCGCTCAGCTCCGGCTGCCTGGCCGGCGTCACCCGCGCCCTGGTCATCGAGTGGCTGGGCGCCAAGGAGACCGAGCTGCCGATGGACTGCCTGCGCTGGGCCGACGAGGTCTTCCTCACCTCCAGCACCCGCGACGTCCAGGCCGTGCGCCGGGTCGACGACCGCGAACTCCCCGGCGCCCCGGGCCCCGTCACCGCCGAGGCGCTCCGCGTCTTCCGCGCCCGCTCCGCCGCCGACCAGGACCCCTGAGCCGGCGAAGGCGGGCGGCGGCGGGACCTGGCGGCGGGACGGGAGAACGGGCCGCCCGCCGGGTAGAGATCCCGCGATGACCACCACGCTGCGCCCCACGGCCCCCGAGGAACGCGCCGACGACGGGGGCCGCCGCCGCGCCTTCGCGATCACCGTCAACGGCCGCCCCGTCGGCGCCCTGCGACTGGAGACCGACGCCCGCTTCGGCCACCGCGTCGGCCGCCTCGTCGACCTCACCGTCGAGCCCGCCGAACGCCGGCGCGGCCGGGGCACCGTCGCCGCGCTCGCGGCCGAGGAGGTGCTGCGCTCCTGGGGCTGCGGACAGGCCGACGTCGCCGTCCCCGACACCGCGACCGGCGCGCTGCGGCTGGCCACGGCCCTCGGCTACGCGGCGCGCTGGCGCACCCTCGCCAAGGAGCTGGCGGACCCGCCGCCCCCGCCGCCCGAGGGCAGCGCGCACCGTCCGCTGACCGAGGCCGAGTACCAGCCGTGGCTGGCCGCCGAGCGTGCCTCCTACGCCCGCTCCTGGACCGAGCGCGGGGTGCCGCCCGAGTGGGCCGCGTTCCGCGCCAACGCCGCCACCGAGGCGGCCCTGCCCCAAGGGCTCGCGACGCCCGGGGTGTTGGTCCACGTGCTGGAACACGCCGGCACGCCCGTCGGCAGCTGCTGGCTGACCAGGACCCACGAGGGCGCCCGGGGCGAGCCGGCCGTGATGGGCGTGAGCGTGGCCCCCGAGCACCGGGGGCTCGGCCACGGCCACACGCTGCTGGCGCACGCCGGGCGGCTGGCCGCCGAGCGCGGCGCCAAGCGCCTGCTGGCCCACGCCTTCGCCGGCAACCTCCCGGCGTCCCGTCTCGCGGCCTCCCTCGACTACCGGCCGCTCCGCCACCACCTGAGCAAGTCGCTGCTCTAGGGCACGAGCGAGGACACGGCTCAGGCCCCCTCGGCCAGCAGCCGCTCGGCGATCTCCGCGATCGTCTCCCGCAGCCCCTCCTGGGACTTCCCGCCGTCCAGCCGCCGCCCGTCGATCAGATACGTCGGCGTGCCGGTGACGCCCAGTGCCTTCCCCTCGGCGTGGTCCGCGTCCACCTGCAACAGGTGCCGGCCGTCGATGAGCGCCGTCTCCATCTCCTCGACGTCCAGGCCCAGTTCGCCCGCCAGCTCCAGCAACACCGGCTCCCCGCGCCGCCCCAGCTCGGCCGTCCGCCCCAACAGCGCCGTCCAGTACTCCTCGCCCCGCCCCTGCGCGAGCGCCTCCTCGGCGGCCTGCGCCGCCGCCAGCGCGTGCCGGTGGCCCGCCAGCGGAAAGTGCCGCCGCCTGATCTCCAGCGCCGACCCGAACCGCTCGCGCAGCGCGGCGAGATCGGACTCCGCGCGGTGACAGTCCGGGCACTGAAGGTCACACCACACGTCGAGCACGGCGTGACCGGTCGTCTCGTTCATGGCGGCCAGTCTTCCATCCGCCGCCGACAACCCCGATATCTCCCTGATCCCGCCGCCCGACGCTGGCCTTGGCCGGCGGGCTTGGGCACGATGGAAAGATGTTGACTGGCACCGTATGTACTCTGCTGTCCGTCGCCGGCCTGGGAGTCTCGCTGCTGGTGGCCAGGCGCCGCCGGTACGCCACCGCGATGCGGCTGGCGGCGCTGTCGCTGGTGCCGGTCGGGCTCGCGATGACGGGCATCCTGCGCCTGATCATCAACATGACCTTCAACCCGGTGGCCTGGGTCGGCGTCGGCGTCCTCGGCTTCGCCGTGCTGCTCTTCCTCTCCGCCCGCCTCGCCGACCGGGGCCGCAGGGGCGCCCCCGCCGCCGAGCCCGGCACCCCGCCCGTCGCCGCCAAGGGCGCCTCCACCCCGGCCCTGCCGGCCACCGGCCGCAAGGGCGCCCAGGCCGCCGGCGGCGCCGACGACTTCTCCGACATCGAGGCCATCCTCAAGAAGCACGGCATCTGAGGTCGGCCCGCCCTAGCACAACGGGCCACGCCCGCGCCGGGCAAACCGCCGATTGCCGCGCGAAGGAGACGCCGCGATCGCGGCAACGGCCCACCCTGCGCCATGATCGCCGCGTCATGGCCCACATCACCGGGGAGCACGCTCCCGAATCCGTCCGCCCCAGTCCGCGCCCGACCGCCGACCCGCGCCCTCCCGAGACCGCGCCCGACGAGGCGGCCGAGGCGCCGCCCGAGCCCGGCGGCTGTCTGTTCGCCGTCTCCCAGCCCCCGCTGATGCTCTTCCTGACGGTCATCGGCACCCTGCTGCTGATCGCGGGCCTGCACGACCAGTTCTGGCTCTAGCCCACCGGGACCCGCCGGCCCGGGGCCCCGGAACGGCGACGGCGCCGTCGCGGGCGGTTGCTCCGCGACGGCGCCGTGCCGGGGGTAGCGCCGGTCCCACACCGTCGCCCCGAGTTCAGACGGTGCGAGGGACCGGCGGGTCGTTAACTCTCCGCGAGGATGTGCGAGAGTTCCGTATCGAGGTCGAAGTGACGGTGTTCCGTGCCCGGGGGCACGGCCGCGTCGGTCCGCTTGAGGAACGACTCCAGTGCTCGGGCGGGGGCCTCCAGCAACGCCTCCCCCTCCGGGGAGCTGAGGGCGATGCAGACGACCCCCTGACCATGGCTGCGGGAGGGCCAGACCCGAACGTCTCCCGTGCCCGTAGGGCGGTGCAGCCCCTCGGCCAACAGGTCGCGGGCGAAAACCCACTCGACGGTTTCTTCGGCTCCGGTGTGAAATGTGGCGTGTACGGCGTAGGGGTCCGCCGTGTCATACCGCAGCCCCGCGGGTACAGGAAGTGAGGACTCGCTCGATACAACGAGGCGCAGGTGCAGCTCGCAGCTGACCGTGGTGTTCATAAGCGCCAGGGCCTTTCGCTCAGTGTGCGCTCGGGGATTCGCACGTCGGCCAGATCGAGATGCCACATACCCGTCGGTTGTAAACCGGTCTGCCCGCATTGCTCCCCTTAACGTCATTCCAATGGTCGAGCCGTGACACGGCCCGGAACCTAGGGTGATCGGCATGTCTCACACCTGGTGGAGTCGCTGTCAGTTCGGCGGGGCCTGGCGTGTCGCGGCGCCCGCCGCGAGGGTCTTCGCGGCGCTGAACGAGCCGGCCGACTATCCGCGCTGGTGGCCCGAGGTCCGCGAGCTGGTCAGCGGCGACGGGGGGAGCGCGGTGGCGCGGTTCCGCTCGTTCCTGCCGCACGAGCTGCGGGTGTGCGTGCGCGCCGGGGTGCGGGACGAGGCGGGCGGGCGGCTGGAGGTCCTGCTCTCCGGCGACCTGGAGGGCTGGCTGCGCTGGTCGCTCTTCCCCGTCGGGCGCGGGACGCTGCTGGTCCACGCCCAGGACTGCGTGGTGACCGGCGGCCTGCCGCTGCGGCTGGGGCCGCTCGCCAGGCCGGCGTTCCGGGCCAACCACGCGTCGATGATGCGGTCCGGCGAACGGGGCCTGCGGGCCTGGCTGCGGGAGTGATCGGGGGTCGTCTCCGGCGGCGTAGCCAACCGGTTTGGACGTCAGGTGACCTGCCCTGTATGGTTCTTCCCGTGCCGAGGGGCACAACACCCGGGCGATTAGCTCAGTGGGAGAGCGCTTCGTTCACACCGAAGAGGTCACTGGTTCGAACCCAGTATCGCCCACCCGGAAAGGCCGGTCCGCAAGCGCGGGCCGGCCTTTGTCGTGGGCCCCGGGCTGCGGGCTCGACAACGCGCCTCGTACCATGCCTGGAGGGCCCAAACGCGGGGAAATCCCCCAAGATCCACAGGACTCGGGCCCAGACGAAGAGGCGGCGGTGCGACGCGTGGGCGTCGCGCCGGACGGAGAAGAGGAGAGCACCGGTGGCGGAAGTCCGAGTGGCCGTACTGCGCGACGCCGAGCGGCAGGAGCGTGTGGTGCCCACGGGGACGACGGCCGGCGCCCTCTTCGAGGGCGAGCGCTCCGTCGTGGCCGCCCGGGTCGGCGGCGAACCGCGCGACCTGAGCCACCCGCTGGCCGACGGCGACGAGGTCGCCCCGGTCGAGCTGGCCTCGCCCGACGGCCTCGCCATCCTGCGCCACTCGACCGCCCATGTGCTGGCGCAGGCGGTGCAGGAGCTGTACCCGGAGGCGAAGCTGGGCATCGGCCCGCCCATCAGGGACGGCTTCTACTACGACTTCGACGTGGCCGAGCCGTTCACGCCCGAGGACCTCGGCCGCGTCGAGAAGCAGATGCGGCGCATCGTCAAGCAGGGCCAGCGGTTCGTCCGCCGGCCGGTCAGCGACGAGGAGGCGCGCGCCGAACTGGCCGACGAGCCCTACAAGGTGGAGCTGATCGGGCTCAAGGGCGCGGCGGCGGACTCGGCCGAGGGCGCCGGCGCCGAGGTGGGCGCCGGCCAGCTGACGATCTACGACAACGTGGACCCGAAGAGCGGCGAGCGCCGCTGGCGCGACCTGTGTCGCGGCCCGCACCTGCCGAACACCCGCCTGATCCCCGCGTTCCGGCTGATGCGTTCGGCCGCCGCCTACTGGCGCGGCAGCGAGCGCAACCCGCAGCTCCAGCGGATCTACGGCACCGCCTGGCCGAGCATGGACGAACTCAAGGAGTATCTGGCGTTCCTCGCCGAGGCCGAGAAGCGCGACCACCGCAAACTCGGCGCGGAACTCGACCTGTTCTCCATTCCCGAGGAACTGGGCTCGGGGCTCGCCGTGTTCCATCCGAAGGGCGGCACCGTCCGCCGGGTGATGGAGGACTATTCGCGGCAGCGCCACGAGGCCGCCGGATACGAATTCGTCAACACGCCGCACATCAGCAAGCGGAACCTCTTCGAGACCTCCGGCCATCTGCCGAACTATGCCGAGTCGATGTTCCCGCCCATGGAATTCGAGGGGCAGGACTATTACCTCAAGGCAATGAACTGCCCCATGCACAACCTGATCTTCAGGGCGCGTGGGCGTTCCTACCGGGAACTGCCGCTGCGGCTCTTCGAGTTCGGCACCGTGTACCGCTACGAGAAGTCGGGCGTGGTCCACGGCCTCACCAGGGCGCGCGGGTTCACCCAGGACGACTCGCACATCTACTGCACCAAGGAGCAGATGCCGGCCGAGCTGGACGGGCTGCTCACCTTCGTGCTGGGGCTGCTGCGCGACTACGGGCTGGACGACTTCTACCTCGAACTGTCCACCCGGGACGACTCGGAGAAGTTCATCGGCGAGCCCGAGGAGTGGGCCGAGGCCACCGAGGTGCTGCGGCAGGCCGCCGAGAAGCAGGGCCTCGAACTGGTCATGGACCCGGGCGGGGCCGCCTACTACGGGCCGAAGATCTCGGTCCAGGCCAGGGACGCCATCGGCCGCACCTGGCAGATGTCCACGCTCCAGGTCGACTTCCAGCAGCCCAAGCGGTTCAACCTGGAGTACACGGCGGCCGACGGCGGCCGGCGCACCCCGGTGATGATCCACCGGGCGCTCTTCGGCTCCATCGAGCGCTTCTTCGGGGTGCTGTTGGAGCACTACGCCGGCGCGTTCCCGCCCTGGCTGGCGCCAGTCCAGGCCGTCGGCATCCCGGTGGGCGACACGCACGTGCCCTACCTCGCCGAGTTCGCCGCCGAGGCGCGGGCGGCCGGGCTGCGGGTCGAGGTCGACGCCTCGGCCGACCGGATGCAGAAGAAGATCCGCAACGCCCAGCGCGCCAAGGTCCCGTTCATGCTGATCGTCGGCGACGACGACCAGGCGGCGGGCACGGTCAGCTTCCGCTACCGGGACGGCAGTCAGCGCAACGGGGTGCCCCGCGAGCGGGCGCTCGCGGAGATCGCCGACGCGGTGGCGCGACGCGTCCAGGTCTGAGCGCGCGCACCGGCCCCCTGGCTCGCCCCGGGGGCCCGGTCAGCGGCGATACGCCATATGCTGGCCGGCATGAGCAGCGAGCCGGAGCAGCAGATCGGGGTCGGAACGCCGGACGCGTTCCAACGCCTGTGGACGCCCCACCGGATGGCCTATATCCAGGGTGAGGGGAAACCGACCGGGCCCGGCGCCGAGGACGGCTGTCCGTTCTGCTCGATCCCCGCCAAGAGCGACGAGGACGGCCTGGTGATCGCCCGGGCCGAGACCGTCTACGCGGTGCTCAACCTCTACCCGTACAACGGCGGCCACCTGCTCGTCGTCCCCTACCGGCACGTCGCCGACTACACCGAGTTGACCGGCGAGGAGACCGCCGAGCTGGCCACCCTCACCAAGCAGGCGATGACCGCGATCAGGTCAGCGTCGGGCGCGCACGGCTTCAACATCGGGATGAACCAGGGCGCCGCCGCCGGCGCCGGCATCGCGCCCCACCTGCACCAGCACGTGGTGCCGCGCTGGGGCGGCGACGCCAACTTCATGCCGGTGGTCGGGCACACCAAGGTGCTGCCCCAACTCCTCGCCGACACCCGGCGGATGCTCGCCGACGCCTGGCCCTCGGACGCCGGGGTCTGACGGGACTGTCCCGAGGGGAGCGCGGGCGCGCCGGCCCGGACCGGCGCGCCGCTCACATCCCGTAGGTGTCGTCCTGGCTGGGCCCCGGGTCCTGGACCGAGCCGCTCAGTATCTGCGCCCTGGCGTCGAACGGCGCCATGTCCACGCCGTTCTCCCGCAGCACCTTGAAGGCCGCCGACAGCGCCACCCGCAGCACCGGGGTCGCGGTGCGCAGCACGTCGTCCACCATGAAGCGGTGGTTCCACGGCTTGGTGGCCCAGGTGTGCCGCAGCCCGAACGGCTCGGGCAGGGCGATCGTGCCGCCCAGCTTGTCCAGCCGCTTCGGGAACCAGGTCAACGGGGCCCGCGCCGCCAGCCGCACCGCCTCCCTGGCGTTGACCGCCGGCAGTTCCACCTCGCGCTGCTTCCAGAACCTCGGGAAGTCCCGCACCTTCTTCTTGTCCGGCTTGGGCTTCTCCTCGAAGAAGCCGTCCAGCGGGCCCAGCGCGTAGCCGGAGACCTCGATCCGCAGCGTGTGGTGGAGCACCGTCACCGTGATCATCATGGTGATCACCAACTCGCCGTCCCACAGCACGAACTGGACGCCCAGATAGTGCCGGTCCCCGGCGCTGTACTGCTGCTCGTTGCAGATCCGCTGCACCTCGATGTTGCTGAAGCGGTACCCGTCCGCGTTGGGCCCCTCCGGCCTGGCGACCTCCCCGGCGCCCTCGCCCACGTGCCGCACCACCCAGTGCGTTATCGTCGGCGCGGTGAACCCGCCGGTGTGCAGCGGGCCGCGCTCCAGCAGCCGCATCTGGTCGCCGATCGCGCGGGCCACGTCCCAGGCGCGGAACGGGTCGATCTCCCGGCCCGGGTCGCGCGGCCGCAGGTCCTCCGCCAGGTGCCAGTGGCCCCAGCGGACGCCCATCCCGAGTATCCCCTTGGTCCCCGCGTAGTACGTCAGGTTGCTCTCCTGCTCGGCGGCCAGCTTGGCCAGGCCGATGCGCAGCCGCTCGGCGTCCGCGTCGTTCGGGTTCTGCGGGACCGCCTCGGGCACCACGACGCCGGAGCCGCCGCCGCCGGCCAGGTCGGCCCAGTGGGCGCGGAGGTTCCGCGCGGTCCGCTCGCTGACCTGTCGGGCGAGGAACCAGCCGATCACCGGCGCCGGCAGCATCGCCCACAGATAGATCTGGAGCACCCCGCCGACCGGGGCCCGCACCACCAGCAGCGCGACGAACAGCGCGATGCCCACCAGCAGCAGCGTGCCCAGCGCCCCGGCGCGCCGGTCCTGCGAGCCGGCGAACGTCCGGCGCAGCTGGAACAGCCCCAGCCAGACGGCCACGCCCGGCAGGAAGAGGAGTCCGAAAACCGCCATGATCACGGTCAGCCGGCTGTCCCGCTGGCGGCGGATGCGCTTGGCGGCCAGCGCGTGCTCGACCACCACCTGTGGCTCGGCGCCGAAGGACTGGATCAGAGGCTTGCGCCCGTCCGCCAGCATCCTGGTCTCGATGGCCCGCGTGAACGCCTCGCCCAGGTTCGGCTCCAGCAGGCTGAACCTGCCCTTGTTCACCTTGGCCGCGTCGTTGGGCTCCTTGATCTTCTCCGGCGAGCCCTCCCGGTACGCCACCGAGGCGATCCGCTGGCTGAGCCCCGTTCTCCCGCCGCTCGACCCGGACAGCGGCACCTGCGCGCCCGGGGCGAAGTCGAACTCCACACCAGCGGCGTTCCGCAGGTCGTCAAGCGCCGTCATGACAGACCCCACTCCCTGAGTCGTCCGACGGGGAAGCCCCGTCGGGGAACCGTCCTCGTCCCGCACGGGCGGGGCGCGACACCCGTCGCCGACAGGCCCGTTCCCGCCCCGCGAGCCCGGCAACCCTGCCGCGACCAGCCTATCGGCGCGAGGCACAACGCCGCTGCCAGACAGGCCAGTTCTCGCCGCCGAGGCGGGGTGGGGCGGCGCCCGCCCGACGCGTGACTACGATGGGCCCTCCGGTGGCCGCCCGACCAGCGCGGCCCGCTGCGACCCCTGGGAAGGACATGCTCAACAAGTACGCGCGTGCATTCTTCACGCGTGTCCTCACCCCGTTCGCCGCCCTGCTGCTCCGGCTGCGGGTGAGCCCGGACGCGGTGACCCTCGTAGGAACCGCCGGAGTCATGGCGGGAGCGCTGGCCTTCTACCCCAGGGGCGAGTTCTTCTGGGGCACCGTCGTCATCACCCTGTTCGTCTTCTCCGACCTGGTCGACGGCAACATGGCGCGCCAGCTGGGCGTCTCCAGCCGCTGGGGCGCGTTCCTCGACTCGACCCTGGACCGGGTCGCCGACGCGGCGATCTTCGCCGGCATCGCGCTCTGGTACGCCGGCGGCGGCGACGACCAACTGCTGTGCGCCGTCACGCTGTTCTGCCTCGCCAGCGGCCAGGTCGTCTCCTACACCAAGGCCAGGGGCGAGAGCATCGGCCTGCCGGTGGCGGTCAACGGCCTGGTGGAACGCGCCGAGCGGCTGGTGATCACCCTGGTGCTGGCCGGCTTCTCCGGCTGGGAGCGCACCTTCGACGTTCCGCACATCGGCCTGCTGCTGCCGCTGGCGCTGTGGGTCGTCGCGGTCGGCAGCCTGATCACGCTGATCCAGCGGATGCTCACCGTGCGCCGCGAGTCCGCCGAGGCCGACGCTGCGGCCGCGCGCGAGGCCGCCGCCGAGCGCGAGCCCGAGGGGAAGCGCGAGCAGGCATGAAGGAGCGCCTCGCCGACCTCGGCTACCAGCTCGGTTGGAGCACCGTGAAGCGGATGCCCGAGCCGGTCGCCGTCGCCCTGGGCCGGCGGGCCGCCGACAGCGCCTGGCGCCGGCGCGGCCCGAGGGTCCGCCAGCTGGAGCGCAACCTCGCCCGGGTGGTGCCCGAGGCCGACGAGGCCGCGCTCCGCGCGCTGTCCAGGGCCGGGATGCGCAGCTATCTGCGCTACTGGACGGAGTCCTTCCGGCTGCCGGTGTGGAGCGGGGAACGGATCGGCGCCTCGCTGCGGCTGGACGACGCCCACCACCTGACCGACGCCGTCGCCGAGGGCCGGGGCGTGGTGCTGGCGCTGCCCCACCTCGCCAACTGGGACCTGGCCGGCGGCTGGCTGGTCACCGAGCTGGGCATCCCGTTCACCACCGTCGCCGAACGGCTCAAGCCGGCCAGCCTGTTCGACCGCTTCATCGCCTACCGCGAGAGCCTGGGCATGGAGGTGGTGGCGCACGACGGCGGCTCCGCGTTCGGGCTGCTCGCCCGCCGGCTGCGCTCCGGCGGGGTCGTCGCGCTGGTCGCCGACCGCGACCTGTCGGCCTCCGGGGTGCCGGTCACGTTCTTCGGCGAGCCGGCCCGGATGCCGGCCGGGCCCGCGCTGCTCGCCCAGCAGACCGGCGCGGCGCTGCTGCCGGTCGCGCTCTGGTACGACGAGACGCCCGTGATGCGCGGCCGGGTGATGGCCCCGCTGCCCGTTCCCGCCGACGGCACCCGCGCGGAGCGCACCGCCGCGCTCACCCAGGCCCTGGCCGACCACTTCGCCGAGGCGATCGCCGCCCACCCGCAGGACTGGCACATGCTGCAACGGCTGTGGACGGCCGACCTCGCGCCCCGGACCACGGCGCGTGAGCGGGCCGGGGAGCGCCCGCCCTCGGGGACGGACGGCGGGCAGCCGACCGTGAGAGACCGACCGTGAGGACGCCACCATGAGGATCGGCATCGTCTGCCCCTACTCCTGGGACGTCCCCGGCGGGGTCCAGTTCCACGTCCGCGACCTGGCCGAGCACCTGATCGCACGCGGCCACGCCGTCTCGGTGTTGGCGCCGGCCGACGAGGACACCCCGCTGCCGCCCTACGTGGTCTCCGCCGGGCGGGCCGTCTCCGTTCCCTACAACGGCTCGGTGGCCCGGGTGAACCTGGGCCTGATGTCGGCCAGCAAGGTGCGGCGCTGGGTCAAGGACGGCGACTTCGAGGTGCTGCACATCCACGAGCCGGTCGTGCCCTCGCTCGGGCTGCTGACCTGCTGGGCGGCGCGCGGCCCGATCGTCGCCACGTTCCACACCTCCAACGCGCGCTCGCGCGCCATGGTCGCGGCCTACCCGATCCTCCAGCCGGCGCTGGAGAAGATCAGCGCCAGGATCGCCGTCAGCGAGTACGCCCGGCGCACCCTGGTCGAGCACCTGGGCGGGGACGCCGTGGTGATCCCCAACGGCGTGGACGTGGACTTCTTCGCCGAGGCCGAGCCCAGGCCCGAGTGGCAGGGCGGGACCATCGGCTTCATCGGCCGGATTGACGAGCCCCGCAAGGGGCTTCCGGTGCTGATGCGCGCCCTGCCGACGATCCTGCGGGACCGGCCCGAGGCCCGGCTGCTGGTCGCCGGGCGTGGCGACGAGCGGGAGGCGCTGGCCCCGCTGCCGGCCGAACTGCGCCCGCGCGTCGAGTTCCTGGGCATGGTCAGCGACGAGGACAAGGCCCGGCTGCTGCGCAGCGTGGACCTCTATGTCGCGCCCAACACCGGCGGGGAGAGCTTCGGGATCATCCTCGTCGAGGCGCTCTCGGCCGGCGCCCCCGTGCTGGCCAGCGACCTCGACGCGTTCGCCCAGGTGCTGGACGGGGGGACGGCCGGTGAGCTGTTCGCCAACGAGGACGCCGAGGCGCTGGCCGCAGCCGCCGTGCGGCTGCTGGGCGACGCGGAGCGGCGCGCCGAGCTGACCGAGCGCGGCAGCCGCCATGTGCGGCGCTTCGACTGGTCGACGGTCGGCGCCGACGTGCTCGCCGTCTACGAGACGGTCACGGCGGGCGCGGGCGCGGTGGCCCCGGACGACCGGGTGGGGCTGCTGGGGCGGCTGGGCTTCGCCCGCGACTGAGGCCCTCGTCGCGTTGATCCGGCGCGCCCGGCCGGGGCGGGGGGCGCCCGGCTGACGCCCGCCGGGCGGCGCCGGTAGGGTGGCCGGGCGTGACCACCGTCATCGTCGTCGTCGCCGCGCTGCTGCTGATCGGCGTCTACCTCAGCTGGACCGCCGGCCGCCTCGACCGGCTGCACGCCCGCATCGACGCGGCCAGGGCCGCCCTCGACGCCCACCTGCTGCGCCGCGCCTCCATCACCCAGGAGCTGGCCACCGCCGGGGTCTTCGACCCGGCCGCCTCGATGGTCCTCTACCAGGCCGCGCACGCCGCCCGGCTCGCCGAGGACGAGCAGCGCGAGGTCGCCGAGAGCGAGCTGACCCAGGCGCTGCGCGCCGTCTTCGCCGAACGGGCCCAGGTGCGCGCGGTGTTGGACGCGCCGGGCGGCGAGGCCAGCGCGGCCGAGCTGGTCGCGGCCGTGCGCCGGGTGCCGATGGCCCGCAGGTTCCACAACGACGCGGTGCGCGCGGCCCGCGCCGTGCGCCGCCACCGCACCGTCCGCTGGCTGCGGCTGGCCGGGCACGCGCCGTTCCCGCTCGCCTTCGAGATGGACGACGAGCCGCCGCCCGCGCTGCTGGAGCCGCTGACCCCGCCGAGCCCGCCGACCGCGCCGGGGGAGTCCGCGCGGGAGCGGTGAACGGCGAACCCGGCCGGTTGGACTCGTTCGGGGAGCCACCAGGGGACGATTGGCCCTTCCGGCGCGCGGGTCGAGGCGGTCCAATGGAGGGGGACGACCTCGCGGTGGCCGGGACCGAGGACCCGCAGGGACGGGACCCCGGGCCCCTGGGGGACGCCGAAGGCGCCGACCTACCATGGGGTTGTCTGAGTTTCCCGTTGGATGTCCCGTTTTCCAGCCCGTCCGAGTGAGGTTTCCTTCGTGTCCAGCACGCCCACCAGCAGCACCCCCGCCACTGCGAACCCGGCGACCCCGGAGACCGGCACCGCCCGGGTCAAGCGCGGCATGGCCGAGCAGCTCAAGGGCGGGGTGATCATGGACGTCGTCACCCCCGAGCAGGCCAGGATCGCCGAGGACGCCGGCGCGGTGGCCGTGATGGCCCTGGAGCGGGTCCCGGCCGACATCCGCAAGGACGGCGGCGTCGCCCGCATGTCCGACCCGGACATGATCGACGGCATCATCGAGGCGGTCTCCATCCCGGTCATGGCCAAGTCCCGCATCGGGCACCTGGTCGAGGCCCAGGTCCTCCAGGCGCTCGGCGTCGACTACATCGACGAGTCCGAGGTCCTCACCCCGGCCGACGAGGTCAACCACACCGACAAGTGGTCGTTCACCACGCCCTTCGTCTGCGGCGCCACCAACCTGGGCGAGGCCCTGCGCCGGATCTCCGAGGGCGCGGCCATGATCCGTTCCAAGGGCGAGGCCGGCACCGGCAACGTGGTCGAGGCCGTCCGCCACATGCGGCGGATACGCGGCGAGATCGGCCGGCTGCGCGGGCTCGACAACCACGAGCTGTACGCGGCGGCCAAGGAGCTGCGCGCCCCCTACGAGCTGGTCCGCGAGGTCGCCGAGCTGGGCAAGCTCCCGGTGGTGCTCTTCTCCGCCGGCGGCGTGGCCACCCCGGCCGACGCCGCGCTGATGCGGCAGCTGGGCGCCGAGGGCGTCTTCGTCGGCTCCGGGATCTTCAAGTCCGGCGACCCGGCCAAGCGCGCCGCCGCCGTCGTCAAGGCCACCACCTTCTACGACGACCCCAAGGTGATCGCCGACGTCTCGCGCGGCCTGGGCGAGGCCATGGTCGGCATCAACCTGGACACCCTGCCCGACGGCGAGCGGTACGCCTCCCGTGGCTGGTGATCCCGTGGCTGGTGACACCGCGCCCGAGATCGGGGTGCTCGCCCTCCAGGGCGACGTGCGTGAGCACCTGAGCGCGCTGCGCGCGGCCGGGGCCTCGCCCCGGCCGGTGCGCAGGCCCGAGGAGCTGGCCGCCGTCTCCGGCCTGGTCATCCCCGGCGGCGAGTCCACCACCATCTCCAAACTCGCGGTCGCCTTCGGCCTGTTGGAGCCGCTGCGCGCGCGGGTCGCCGAGGGGCTGCCGGTCTACGGCTCCTGCGCCGGGATGATCATGCTCGCCGACAAGATCCTGGACCCCAGGTCGGGCCAGGAGACCGTGGGCGGCATCGACATGATCGTGCGCCGCAACGCCTTCGGCCGCCAGAACGAGTCCTTCGAGGCCGCCGTCGAGGTGGCCGGCGTGGCCGGCGGGCCGGTGCACGGCGTCTTCATCCGCGCCCCCTGGGTGGAGTCCATCGGCGCGGGCGCCGACTCCCTCGCCGAGTTCCAGGGGCACCCGGTCGCGGTCCGCCAGGGCAACCTCCTGGCGACCGCGTTCCACCCGGAGCTGACGGGCGACCACCGGGTGCACGGCCTCTTCGTGGCGATGGTGCGCGCGGCGGGCCGCTGAGCTGCCGGTAGGATCGCTGGGCGACTGACGCACGGGAACTAGTTGGCGACAACGAAGGAGCAGCGCTGTGTCCGGCCACTCCAAGTGGGCAACCACCAAGCACAAGAAGGCCGTGATCGATGCCAAGCGCGGCAAGCTGTTCGCCAAGCTGATCAAGAACATCGAGGTCGCCGCCCGCACCGGCGGCGGCGACCCGGACGGCAACCCCACGCTCTTCGACGCCATCCAGAAGGCCAAGAAGAGCTCCGTGCCCAACACCAACATCGACCGCGCGGTCAAGCGGGGGGCGGGCCTGGAGGCCGGCGGCGCCGACTACCAGACGATCATGTACGAGGGCTACGGCCCCAACGGCGTCGCGGTGCTGATCGAGTGCCTCACCGACAACCGCAACCGCGCCGCATCCGACGTGCGCGTGGCGATGACCCGCAACGGCGGCTCGATGGCGGACCCGGGCTCGGTCTCCTACCTCTTCAACCGCAAGGGCGTGGTGATCGTCCCCAAGGGCGAGCTGTCCGAGGACGACGTGCTCACGGCGGTCCTGGAGGCCGGCGCCGAGGAGGTCAACGACCTGGGCGAGTCCTTCGAGGTGGTCAGCGAGGCCAGCGACCTGGTCGCGGTGCGCACCGCGCTCCAGGAGGCCGGCATCGACTACGACTCGGCGGAGAACAGCTTCGTCCCCACCATGCAGGTGGAGCTGGACGAGGAGGGCGCCCGCAGGATCTTCCGGCTCATCGACGCCCTGGAGGACAGCGACGACGTGCAGAACGTCTTCGCCAACTTCGACGTCGCCGACGACGTGATGGCCAGGGTCGACGCCTGACCGGGCCCGACTGCTCCGCGCCGCCAACGCCCGTGCGCCGCACGGTGGTTGACGCCGCCGATGGCCGCGTCGTCCGCGCGCGCTGGGCCGCCCGCCACGCCGACGCCGGGCGCGGGGCCGCCCGTTGTCAGTGGGCGCCGTTAGCCTGCCAGGCGGCTGGTCGAAGGGCCGGCCGAGGGGCGAGCGTTGAGGAGATCCGGTGCGGGTGCTGGGAGTTGACCCGGGGCTGACCCGCTGCGGGGTCGGCGTCGTCGAGGGCACGGTGGGCCGTCCGCCCAGAATGCTCGGGGTCGGGGTCATCCGCACCCCGCCCGAGCTGGACGTGCCCGAGCGGCTGGTGCTGGTCGAGCGCGGCATGGAGGAGTGGCTCGACGCCCACCGGCCCGAGTCGGTCGCCGTGGAGCGGGTGTTCAGCCAGCACAACGTGCGCACGGTGATGGGCACCGCCCAGGCCAGCGCCGTCGCGATGCTCTGCGCCGCGCGGCGCGGGCTGCCCGTGGCGCTGCACACGCCCAGCGAGGTCAAGGCCGCCGTCACCGGCAGCGGGCAGGCGGACAAGGCGCAGGTCGGCGCCATGGTCACCCGGCTGCTGCGGCTGTCGGCCCCGCCCCGCCCGGCGGACGCCGCCGACGCGCTGGCCCTGGCCATCTGCCACATCTGGCGCTCCCCGGCCACACAGCGCCTCGCCGCCGCCAACTCGGCGGCCGGGGCCGCCAACTCCCGGCCCCGAGGCCGCCGTTCCCCCGCCGTTCCCCCGCCGAAGGGCAGCGCCACCGCATGATCTCGTTCGTCTCAGGGCCGGTCGCCGCCGTCGCCCCCGACCACGCGGTGGTCGAGGTCGGCGGCGTCGGCATGGCCGTCCAGTGCACCCCGGGCACCCTCGCCACGCTGCGGGTCGGCGAGCCGGCCAGGCTCGCCACCTCGCTGGTCGTCCGGGAGGACTCGCTCACCCTCTACGGCTTCGCCGACGACGACGAGCGCCAGGTCTTCGAACTCCTCCAGACCGCGAGCGGCGTGGGGCCCCGGCTCGCCCAGGCGATGCTCGCCGTGCACGCGCCGGACGCGCTGCGGCTGGCCGTGGCCACCGGCGACGAGAAGGCGCTGACGGCGGTGCCGGGCATCGGGAAGAAGGGCGCACAGAAGCTGCTGTTGGAGCTGAAGGACCGGCTGGGCGCCCCCGTCGGCGCCGTCACGCCCCCCCAGCGGGGCCGCCCGACGGCCGCCGCGCCGCCCGGCTGGAGCGAGCAACTGCACGACGCGCTCGTCGGGTTGGGGTACCAGCCGCGCGAGGCCGAACGGGCCGTCGAGGCCGTGCGGCCGCAGGCCGAGGCGACGTTGGCCGAGGGCGGCCAGCCGGCCGTCCCGGGGCTGCTGCGCGCGGCGCTCCAGTCGCTGAACCGCGCCCGCTGAGTCCGTTCCGGCGTCCCGCCGGAACGGACGGGGCCCGCAGCCCGGTGGCCGGCGCCGGCCACACCGACCGAACGAAGGGGACGAGGAAGGGGAGTGAGGAACGAACGCGTTGACCGGAGCGGTCGCCCGGCCGGTTGTCGGCGGGCGACGAGCCCCGCAGGCTCGCCGATCGAGCGTACCGGGGATCGGCGGGCCACCCGAACCGGCGGCGACACCGCCCGGGCCGGAGGCCAACTCCGTTGACCGGCACGGACACCCCACGCGCCGGCGGAGGCGACCGACCCGACCGAGAGGTTCGAGCCGACCGTTCCACCGGACCCCCGAAGCGACCGACCCGCCGGCCACACTGACCGAGCCGGAGGCCAACCCCGTTGGCCGGACGAGCACCCCGACCGACGACGTCGGGGGACCGACGGCCGCAGCCGACCAACCCCAGGAGGAGAACCCCGTGAGTCCGGACGACGACAGCGTGGCCGGTGGTGCCGATCGCCTGGTCGGCGCGGTGGCCGACGGCGACGACCTGGCCGTCGAGGCCGCCCTGCGGCCCAGGGACCTGGGGGAGTTCATCGGCCAGACCCGGGTCCGCGAGCAGCTCGACCTCGTGCTCAGGGCCGCGCGGGCCAGGGGCGGCACCGCCGACCACGTGCTGCTCTCCGGCTCGCCGGGGCTCGGCAAGACCACCCTCTCGATGATCATCGCGGCCGAGATGGCGGCGCCCATCCGCATCACCTCGGGCCCCGCGATCCAGCACGCCGGCGATCTGGCCGCGATCCTCTCCTCGTTGACGGAGGGCGAGGTGCTCTTCCTGGACGAGATCCACCGGATGTCGCGGCCGGCCGAGGAGATGCTCTACATGGCGATGGAGGACTTCCGGGTCGACGTCGTCGTCGGCAAGGGCCCGGGCGCCACCGCCATCCCGCTGGAGCTGCCCCCGTTCACCCTGGTCGGCGCCACCACCAGGGCCGGGTTGCTGCCGCCGCCGCTGCGCGACCGGTTCGGGTTCACCGGGCACATGGAGTTCTACGAGCCGGCCGAGCTGGAGCTGGTGGTGCACCGTTCCGCCGGGCTGCTGGACGTGGAGATCACGGCCGAGGGCGCCGCCGAGATCGCCTCGCGCTCCCGGGGCACGCCGCGCATCGCCAACCGCCTGCTGCGCCGGGTACGGGACTACGCGCAGGTCCGCGCCGACGGCCGGGTCACCCGGGAGATCGCGGCCCGTGCCCTGGAGGTCTACGAGGTGGACGCCAGGGGCCTCGACCGGCTGGACCGCGCGGTGCTGCGCGCCCTGTTGGAGCTGTTCGGCGGCGGCCCGGTCGGCCTGTCCACGCTCGCCGTCGCGGTGGGGGAGGAGCGGGAGACCGTGGAGGAGGTGGCCGAGCCGTTCCTGGTGCGGGAGGGGCTGCTGGCCCGCACCCCCAGGGGCCGCGTCGCCACCCCCGCCGCCTGGCGCCACCTGGGCCGCACCCCGCCCGAGCCGGCGGCCGGACAACCGGGACTGTTCGGGACGTGATGCCGCCTCGCGGCCGACGAATCACACCCCGTGGAACTTCGATAGCATCCAGGACGTTGTTCCCCCGGCGAAGCCTCGCTTAGACTCCGCCGATGCCATCCGCCCCCAGGACGGCACACCTGACCCCCGACATGCCGGCCGCGCCCAGCGGCCAAACAAAGGAAACTCCTCCGCCGTGGATATCGCGTTTCTCTTCCCGTTCATCCTGCTCATCGGCGTCATGTTCCTGATGACGCGTTCCGCGAAGAACCGCCAGCGACAGGCGCTGGAGATGCGCGAGTCCATGGAGCCAGGGTCAGGTGTCCGGACCATCGGCGGCATGTACGCCGAGGTCAAGGAGGTCCGCGAGGACACCGTGCTCCTGGAGGTGGCCCCCGGGGTGCACGCCATCTACGCGAAGAACGCGATCGGCGCCGTGCTGGACCCGGAGGAGTACGACCGGATCGTCAGCGGTGACCTGCCCGAGGACGAGGACTCCCTGGTGGTGCCCGACGACGCCTCCTCGCTGACCGCCGAGGAGGACGAGGGCCGGGTCGAGCTGGAGAAGTCCGACGACCAGGACGAGGTCGACGAGCCCGAGGACGCGGCCGCCAGGCGCCGGCGCGACCAGGGCGACGAGGACGAGGGCGGCTCCAAGGCGTGAAGGCGACGGCATCGGCCGTCCGTCAGTCATCCCGCTGAGCCTCGCCGCGAGCAGCGGGCGCGCGGGTCTTTGGACAGAGAGAAGACGACAAGGTGGCGACACCGAAGAAGGACCTGAGGTCCTCACGAAAGCGGGATTTGAAGTCCCGGGGCCAGGGCAGGCCGGGTCGGGCGCTGGCGTTGATCCTGCTGATCGTGATCGCGCTCACCGTGGGGATGTTCGCGTCGGGATACACCACACCCCGACTCGGCATCGACCTCGCCGGCGGCACCAGCATCACGCTGACGGCGCGCCCGGACGCGGACGACGCGGACGCCGTCAACCCGACGAACCTGAACACGGCGGTCTCGATCATCGAGCGCCGCGTCAACGGCCTGGGCGTGCAGGAGGCCGAGGTCCAGACGCAGGGCGACGAGAACATCATCGTCAACATCCCCAAGGGCACGGACGAGCAGGCGGCGCGCGAGCAGGTCGGCACCACCGCCGAGTTGGGCTTCCGCCCGGTGCTCTCCGCCGCCTCGGCGGCCCCGGCGCAGGAGCAGCCGCCGGCCGAGGAGGGTGGCGAGGAGCAGCCCGAGGACGGCGGCGAGGAGCAGCCGACCGAGGAGCCCACCGACGAGCCGACGGACGAGTCCACCGAGGGCGCCGAGGAGCAGCCCACGGACGAGCCGACCGACGACGGCGCGGCCGAGGACGGCGAGGCCACCGAGAACCAGGGCGCCCCGGCGCCCGGCGCTCGGGACGAGGGCGGCCTGTCGCCCGCCTCCTACCGCACCGACGAGGAGCCCACGGACGAGCCCACCGACCAGCCGGCGGAGGACTCGACCGAGGAGCCCACGGACGAGCCGGCCGAGGAGGGCGGGGAGGAGCCCGCCGAGGAGGGCGGCAACACGGGGGACCCGGCCGCCGACGCCGCCGCGCTCCAGGCCCGGTTGGACGAGCTGGACTGCACCACCGAGGAGGCCAGGCTCGCGGCCAGCCGCGCCGCCGCCGAGGCCAAGGACGACGAGACGGTCGTCTCCTGCGACACCGACGGCATCGCCAAGTACGCGCTCGGCCCGGTCGCCGTCCCCGGCACCGACGTCAGCGACGCCAACGCCATCTACGACACCCAGCGCGGCCAGGGCTGGATCGTGCAGATGCGGTTCAGCGACGCGGGCGCGGGCAAGTTCGCCGATGTCACCGAGCAGCTGTCCACCCAGGTCCAGCCGCAGAACCAGTTCGCCATCGTGCTCGACGGCGAGGTCGTCTCCGCCCCCAGCGTCTCCGAGCGCCTGGGCGGTGGCCGCGCCGAGATCTCCGGCAGCTTCAACCAGGAGTCCGCCGAGGAGCTGGCCAACATCCTCAAGTACGGCGCCCTGCCGCTGAGTTTCGAGGAGTCCTCCGTCTCGACCGTCTCCCCGACGCTGGGTGGCGACCAGCTGCGCGCCGGCCTCATCGCCGGCGGCATCGGCCTGGCGCTGGTCGTGCTCTACATGCTGGTCTACTACCGGGGCCTGTCCGCGATCGCCGTGGTGAGCCTGCTGGTCTCGGCCGCGATGACCTACTCGATCATGTCGCTGCTCGGCCCGGCCATCGGCTTCGCGCTCAACCTGCCGGCCGTCTGCGGCGCCATCGTCGCCATCGGCATCACGGCCGACTCGTTCATCGTCTACTTCGAACGCGTCAGAGACGAGATCCGCGAGGGGCGCTCGTTGCGTCCCGCCGTGGAGCGCGCCTGGCCGCGCGCCCGGCGCACGATCCTGGTCTCCGACTTCGTGTCGTTCCTGGCCGCCGCCGTGCTCTTCGTGGTGACGGTGGGCAAGGTGCAAGGCTTCGCCTTCACGCTGGGCCTCACCACGGCCCTGGACGTGGTGGTCGTCTTCCTGTTCACCAAGCCGCTGATGACGCTGATGGCCCGGCGGAAGTTCTTCTCCGGCGGCCACCCGTGGTCCGGCCTCGACCCCAAGAGGCTGGGCGCCAGGCCGCCGCTGCGGCGCACGGGCCGCCGTCCCGCCCCCGTCGTTCCGTCCGACCCGAAGGAGGCGTGAGATGTCACGGCTCGGCGACCTCGGCGCCCGGCTCTACCGGGGCGACGTCAGCCTCAACATCGTCGGCCAGCGCAGGATCTGGTACGTCGTCTCGATCCTGATCACCATCCTCGCCTTCGCGGCGCTGCTGGTGCGCGGCCTGCACATGGGCGTGGAGTTCGAGGGCGGCGCGGTGTTCACCACCCCGCCGACCCAGATCTCGGAGGACGAGGCCAGGGACGCCGTCCACGAGGTGTCCAACAGCGAGCCGCTGATCGTGACGCTGGGCGACGACACCATGCGCATCCAGATCGCCGGCCTGGACACCGACCAGTCCAACGAGACCAGGGAGGTGCTGGCCGAGCGGCTCGGCATCCCCACCGAGGACCTCAACGCCGAGGTGATCGGCCCCAGTTGGGGCAAGCAGATCGCCGACCGCGCCTGGCAGGGCCTCGCCATCTTCATGGTGCTGGTCGTGATCTACCTGGCGATCGCCTTCGAGTGGCGCATGGCGCTGGCCGCGCTGATCGCCCTGATCCACGACCTCACCATCACCGTGGGCGTCTACGCCCTGGTGGGCTTCGAGGTCACCCCGGGCACGGTGATCGGCCTGCTGACCATCCTCGGGTACTCGCTCTACGACACGGTGGTGGTCTTCGACGGCCTCAAGGAGACCACCCGCAACGTCACCCGACAGTCCCAGTTCACCTACTCCGAGCTGGCCAACCGCAGCCTCAACGGCACCCTGGTGCGATCCATCAACACCTCGGTGGTGGCGCTGCTTCCGGTCGCCGGCCTGCTCTTCATCGGCGGCGGCGTGCTGGGCGGCGGGATGCTCAACGACATCGCGCTGTCGCTGTTCGTCGGTCTGACCGCCGGTGCCTACTCCTCGATCATGATCGCCACCCCGCTGGTCGCCGACTTCAAGTCGCGTGACCGGGAGATCGCCGCCAACGACCGCCGGGTGCTCAACAAGCGCGCCAAGCGGGCGGAGTCCGGCGAGGAGCCGGAGCCGGCCGAGGACGCCCCCGCCTCCCGCGCGGCGGAGTCCGCGCCGGCCGAGGCGGCGGACGAGGGCGACGATCCGGAGGACGACGGTCGGGACGAGGCGGCCGGCGTCGGCGCCGGTGGCCAGCGCAGGGGGCCGCGCCGCCAGCCGGTCTCCCGTGGCCGTGGCCGGGGCCGCCCCTCGGGGAAGCGGCGGTGAGCGTGACCGAGGGCCTGTCCGACCTGCTGCTGAGCCGGGTGCGGGACGTTCCCGACCATCCCAAGCCGGGGATCGTCTTCAAGGACATCACCCCGCTGCTGGCCGACCCCGAGGCGTTTGGCGCGCTGACCGAGGCGCTCGCCGCGACGGCCAGGGAGCTGGGCGCCACCAAGGTCGTCGGGCTCGAAGCCAGGGGCTTCATCCTGGGCGCCCCGGTGGCGCTGGCGGCGGGCGTCGGTTTCGTCCCGGTCCGCAAGGTCGGCAAGCTGCCGGGCGCCACCCTCTCCCAGTCCTACGACCTGGAGTACGGCAGCGCCGAGATCGAGATCCACGCCGAGGACCTCGCCGCCGACGACCGGGTGCTGATCGTCGACGACGTGCTGGCCACCGGCGGCACCGCCGAGGCCGCCATCGGCCTGATCCGGCGGACGAAGGCGACGCTGGTGGGGTTGGCCGTGCTGATGGAGCTGGGTTTCCTGCCCGGCGGTGAGCGCGTCCGCCTCGCCCTCGGGGAGGTCCCCTACCAGGCGCTTGTCACCGTCTGACGGCACACGCACACGCACGGGGCGCCCGCCACCACGGCGGGCGCCCCCGCTTGTGTGCCGGTTGAACGGGAACGGTTTGCCCGGGCTCGTTACCATGGCAGTCCGATCGTTCCTCGGCCGGACTCTTCTCCGGGCCGGCGTGTCCGAAAACGCCCGGAGGACCCTTCTCCCCGCCGACGCCCGCCCAGGCGCCGACGAGGGGCCGCACAAGGAGTGCCCTTGCCCGACGACGCCCAGCCGCTCACCTCGACGCAGCGGAAGAACAGCAAGCCGGCCACCGCCCTCTGGCGGGACGGCGGCGCGGAGAACCGCGCCCAGTCCTCCGCCGCCCCGGGCACCACCCCGGCGGTCTCCGGCGTCTCCGGCCGCTCGGGCTCGTCCAACCGCGTCCGCGCCCGGCTGGCGCGGCTCGGCGTCCAGCGCTCCACCCCCTACAACCCGGTCCTCGAACCGCTCCTGCGGGTGGTGCGCGCCAACGACCCCAAGGCCGACACCGCCGCGCTGCGCACCATCGAGCGGGCCTTCCAGGTCGCCGAGCGCTGGCACCGGGGCCAGAAGCGCAAGAGCGGCGACCCGTACATCACCCACCCGTTGGCCGTCACCACCATCCTCGCCGAGCTGGGCATGGACGCGGCGACGCTGATGGCCGGGCTGCTGCACGACACCGTCGAGGACACCGAGTACGGCCTGGAGACCCTCCGCCGCGACTTCGGAGACCAGGTGGCGCTGCTGGTGGACGGCGTCACCAAGCTGGACAAGGTCAAGTTCGGCGAGGCCGCCCAGGCGGAGACGGTCCGCAAGATGGTGGTCGCCATGGCCAAGGACCCCAGGGTCCTGGTCATCAAGCTGGCCGACCGGCTCCACAACATGCGGACCATGCGCTTCCTCAAGCGCGAGAAGCAGGAGCAGAAGGCCCGCGAGACGCTGGAGATCTACGCGCCGCTGGCCCACCGGCTCGGGATGAACACCATCAAGTGGGAGCTGGAGGACCTGGCGTTCGCCATCCTCTACCCCAAGATGTACGACGAGATCGTGCGGCTGGTCGCCGAGCGCGCTCCCAAGCGCGACGAGTACCTGGCCACCGTGATCGACGAGGTGCAGTCCGACCTGCGCGGCGCCCGGATCAAGGCGACCGTCACCGGGCGGCCCAAGCACTACTACAGCGTCTACCAGAAGATGATCGTGCGCGGCCGGGACTTCGCCGAGATCTACGACCTGGTGGGCATTCGCGTCCTGGTGGACACCGTGCGCGACTGCTACGCGGCGCTGGGCACCGTCCACGCCCGGTGGAACCCGGTGCCGGGACGGTTCAAGGACTACATCGCGATGCCCAAGTTCAACATGTACCAGTCCCTGCACACCACGGTGATAGGGCCGGGCGGCAAGCCGGTCGAGTTGCAGATCCGCACCTTCGACATGCACCGCCGCGCGGAGTTCGGCATCGCCGCGCACTGGAAGTACAAGCAGCAGGCGGTCGCCGGCTCCTCCAAGGTCCGCACCGACAGCCCCAGGCGGTCCGGCGACAAGAGCGGCACGGTCAACGACATGGCCTGGCTGCGGCAGTTGCTCGACTGGCAGAAGGAGACGGAGGACCCGGGGGAGTTCCTGGAGTCGTTGCGTTTCGACCTCTCGCGCAACGAGGTCTTCGTCTTCACCCCGACCGGCGACGTGATCGCGCTGCCCGCCGGCGCCACCCCCGTCGACTTCGCCTACGCCGTCCACACCGAGGTCGGGCACCGCACCATAGGGGCCAAGGTCAACGGCCGCCTGGTGCCGCTGGAGTCCACCCTGGACAACGGCGACACCGTGGAGATCTTCACCTCCAAGGCCGACGGCGCCGGCCCCTCCCGCGACTGGCTGGGCTTCGTCAAGTCGCCCCGGGCGCGCAACAAGATCCGTGGCTGGTTCTCCAAGGAACGCAGGGACGAGGCCATCGAGCAGGGCAAGGACCTCATCGCCCGCGCGATGCGCAAGCAGAACCTGCCCATCCAGAGCGTGCTCACCGGCGACTCGCTGGTCACCCTCGCCCACGAGATGCGCTACCCGGACATCTCCTCGCTCTACGCGGCGATCGGCGAGGGCCATGTCTCGGCGCAGAGCGTGGTGCAGAAGCTGGTCCAGGCGATCGGCGGCGAGGAGGCCGCCAGCGAGGACCTCGCCGAGACCGCGCCGCCCGTTCCGTCCGGCGCCAAGCGCCGCTCGGCGTCCGACCCGGGCGTGGTCGTCAAGGGCGTGGACGACGTGTGGGTCAAGCTGGCCCGCTGCTGCACGCCCGTGCCGGGCGACCCCATCATCGGCTTCGTCACCCGGGGCAACGGGGTCTCGGTGCACCGCGCGGACTGCGTCAACGTCGACTCACTGTCCCGGGAGCCGGAGCGCATACTGGAGGTCGAGTGGGCGCCCACCCAGTCCTCGGTCTTCCTGGTCGCCATCCAGGTCGAGGCGTTGGACCGCTCGCGGCTGCTGTCGGACGTCACCCGCGTCCTCTCCGACCAGCACGTCAACATCCTGTCGGCGGCGGTGCAGACGTCGAGGGACCGGGTGGCGACTTCCCGGTTCACGTTCGAGATGGGCGACCCCAAGCACCTCGGCCATGTGCTCCGCGCGGTCCGGCGGGTCGAGGGCGTCTACGACGTCTATCGGGTCACGTCGCCGAGGCGGCCCTAGCGGACGCGGACGACGGCGGTGCTGGGTGGCCCGGGCGGGTGGTCGTCCGCAGGCCGGTGGCCGGTCGCTCGCGCGGTTCCCCGCGCCCCTTGGGGCCGGTGGGCGCCTGGGGCGCGGGGAACAGTGACGGTCCTAGCGGGTCAACCCCCGAACTCCTGGAGTCCCTTCAGCGCCTGGTCCAACAGGGCCTGGCGCCCCGCCAGTTCCTGCTCCAGCTTCTCCGCCTTCGCCGTGTTACCAGCCGCCCGCGCCTTCTCCGCCTGCTCCCGCAGCCGGTCAACGGCGTCCTGCAACTGGCCGGTCAGCCCGGCCGCCCTGGCCCTGGCCTCCGGGTTGGTGCGCCGCCACTCGGCCTCCTCGGCCTCCCGCACCGCCCGCTCAACGGCCGCCATCCGCCCCTCGATCCCGGCCCTGGCGTCCCTGGGCACATGCCCGATCGCCTCCCACCGCTCCCCGATGGAACGCAGCGCGGCGCGGGCCGACCTGAGGTCGGTGATCGGCAGCAGCTTCTCCGCCTCGGCGGCCAACTCCTCCTTGCGGGCCAGGTTCTCCCGCTGCTCGGAGTCACGCTCGGCGAAGACCGCGCTCCTGGCCTGGAAGAAGACGTCCTGCGCGGCGCGGAACCTGGCCCACAGGTCCTCCTCGGCGTCCCGGTGCGCCCGCCCCGCCGCCTTCCAGTCGCGCATCAGCTCCCGGTAACGGGTCGCCGTGGGGCCCCAGTCCGTGGAGTTCGAGAGCGCCTCCGCCTCGGCGATCAGCTTCTCCTTGCGCCGCCTGGTCTCCTCACGCTGGGCGTCCAGCGCGGCGAAGTGCGACTTGCGCCGCTTGGAGAACGCGGAACGGGCGTGGGAGAAGCGGTGCCACAGCTCGTCGTCGGTCTTGCGGTCCAGCCGGGGCAGGCCCTTCCAGGTGTCGACCAGCGCGCGCAGCCGCTCGCCGGCCGACCGCCACTGGTCGCTGCCCGCCAACTCCTCGGCCTCGGCGACCAGCGCCTCCTTGGCCGCCCGCGCCTCCTCCGTCTGCCGCGCCCTGGCAGCCTTCCGCTCCTCGCGACGCGCCTCAACCGTGGCCACCAGCGCGTCCAACCGCGCGGACAACGCGGCCAGATCGCCCACCGCGTGGCCCTCGTCCACCTGCGCCCGCAGATGGTCGATGGCGGCCGTGGCGTCCTTCGTCGACAGGTCGGTGGTCCGCACGCGCCGTTCCAGCAGCCCGATCTCGACCACCAGGCCCTCGTACTTGCGCTCGAAGTAGGCGAGCGCCTCGTCGGGGGAGCCCGCCTGCCAGGAGCCGACGACCCTCTCTCCGTCGGGCGTCCGCACATAGACGGTCCCCGACTCATCAACACGGCCCCACGGCTCGCCGCTCACAGCGCCTCCTCGTTTGATGCGCGACGGGGTCAACACCCCCGGCATCGTCCACAGTTCTCCACCGGCCCAGACCCGGGCTGCCGGGCCCGCACCGAAGCGCCAGGCCCAGCACAGGCCCAAACATAGGCGACAGCCCGCCCGGCTGTCCGCACCTTGCCCGGCGGAAATTGCCGCTGGCCTGCCCCGGAGGTCAGGCCGCCGGCTCCACCGTGGCCTCGTTGATCACCACCGTGGCGTTGGGCGCGGTGTTCCCGCTGGTCGGGTCCGGCGGCGCCGAGCCGGCCCCCGCGATGGTCTCCAACACGTCGAGGCCGCCCGTGACCTGCCCGAACGGCGTGTAGCTCGCGGGCAGTTGGCTGTCCTCGTAGACGAGGAAGAACTGGCTGCCGCCGGTGTCGGGGCCGCTGTTGGCCATGGCCACCGTGCCCGTCGGGTAGACGCCGTCGGCGACCGCCGGGTCGTCCAGGTTCTCGTCGGGCAGCTCATAGCCGGGCCCGCCCTGACCGGTGCCGGTCGGGTCGCCGCACTGCAACACGAAGATGCCCTCGGTGGTCAACCGGTGGCAGGGAGTGTGGTCGAAGTAGTCCTCCCCGGCCAGAAACGCAAAGGAGTTGACCGTGCGCGGGGCCGCCTCGGGGTCCAGCGTCAGCTCGATGTCGCCGCAGGTGGTGGCCAGCGTCATCACCTGCGGGGTGCCGGTGTCCACCGTCAACTCCGGCTCCTCGTCCCACTGGTCGCCCGTCGGCTCGCCCTCCTCGGGGGTGTCGCAGGGGTCCTCGACCGGCTCATCGGTGGGCGTCTCGTCCGTGGGGGATTCGCTCGGCGAGGCCGCCGCGTCCGACGGGGAGTCGTCGTCGTTCAGCCACATCGCCCAGGCCGTGCCGCCGCCGGCCACCACCAGCACCGCCACGACCGCGAGCAGCACCCGGACCCTGCGCCCCCGTCGGGCCCGCTCCGCCCGCCGCCTGGCCTGGCGTTCGTACTTGGCCCGCGCGAGTTCCCTGCGCCGTCGCTCCTTGCTGGACACCGCGCTCTCCTTTGCTCCAACGGACACTTCCACCGGACACGTCAAACGTGCGGACGTGGCGTCACCGTATACGGGTTCCGCCGCCGCGCACCGTCACCGGTAGGCTTCGAACCGCCCGCCCGACGATCGACGAGAGGGCCGACGTTGCTCATCGCAGGCTTCCCCTCCGGCGCCTGGGGGACCAACTGCTATCTGGTCGCCCCCGCCGCCGGCGAGGAGTGCGTGATCATCGACCCGGGGCACCGTGCGGCCCCCGGGGTCGAGGAGACCATCGCCCGCCACCGGCTCAAGCCCACCGCCGTCATTCTGACCCATGGGCACATCGATCATGTCGCCTCGGTCATCCCTGTCTGCGGCGCCCACGACGTGCCGGCCTGGATTCATCCCGAGGACCGCTACATGCTCGCCGACCCCGAGACGGCGCTCGGCGCCACCATCGGACAGCCGCTGCTGGGCGAGTTGACCGTCGGCGAGCCCGACGACCTGCGGGAGTTGACCGACGGCGGCACGCTGTCGCTCGCCGGCCTGGAGTTCACCGTGGCGCACGCGCCGGGGCACACCCGGGGCTCGGTGACCTTCTCGACGCCCGAACGGGCCGACGTTCCCCCGGTGTTGTTCTCCGGCGACCTGCTCTTCGCCGGCTCCATCGGCCGCACCGACCTGCCCGGCGGCGACGCGCGGGAGATCCTGCGCTCGCTGGCCAGGGTCTGTCTGCCGCTGGACGACGCCACGGTGGTGCTCTCCGGGCACGGGCCCCAGACCACCATCGGCAGGGAACGCGTCGACAACCCGTTCCTGCGCGAACTCGCGTCCGGGCGCGGCCCGGACGAGGAGGCGACGCCCCGCCGGGGGCTGTGAACGCCGGGGGCTGTGAACGCCGGGCCCCTCGGCGGCGGGTCAACGTCGGGGCGGTGGGGGAGGGTCCCTCGAGCGGATGGTCGTCACGGAGCGTCTTTTGGTGCTTAACGGGGCGTATCGGTCGGGAACGCGCCCGAGCCGCCCGCGACTTTGACGGCGGCCTTACACCGGGGCCGGTTCACTGGTACAGAATGGTGGACCCCTGACCGGGGCGGCCCGGCGGCCTCGGTGGGGTCTCCCGGTGGCGCGGACGACGGAGCGGATGGGCGAGATGGCAGCAGACGCGGCGGTGGACGAGGTGCGCGCGGACGACGATCCGGTGCGGAGCGAGCGCGACGGTGCGGTCGGCGCGGGGCGCGCGTTCGCCCTGACGCTGGTGATCACCGGCTTCGCCGGCCTGTTGGCGGCCTGGGTCATCACGCTGGACAAGTTCCACCTGCTGGAGGACCCGGACTTCACGCCGGCGTGCAGCCTCAACCCGGTGATCTCCTGCGGCTCGATCATGGAGAGCGACCAGGCGGAGGCGTTCGGCTTTCCCAACCCCATGCTGGGGATGGTCACCTACGGCATGGTGATCGCCATCGGGATGGGCCTGCTGGCCGGCGCCAGGTACCGGCGCTGGTTCTGGCTCGGCCTCCAGGCCGGCACCCTCTTCGGCGTCGCGTTCTGCACCTGGCTCCAGTACCAGTCGCTCTACGAGATCAACGCGCTGTGCCTGTGGTGCTCGCTGGCCTGGGTCGCCACCATCGTCATGTTCTGGTACACGACGCTGCACAACGTGCGCAACGGCTTCCTCCCGGCCCCGCGCGGCGTGCGGAACGCGCTGGAGGAGTTCCACTGGTTGTTCCCCGCCGTGCACATCGCGGTGATCGGGATGCTGATCCTCACGCGCTGGTGGGACTTCTGGACCAGCTGAGCCGAGCCCTGGCCGGGCCGGCTTTCGGGGAGCGCGCCCGCCCCTGGCGGTTCTGGCGGAACGGTGGTTCGTCGTGCGCACGCGGGCGGGCTCGACGTTCCGGTGAGGGGGCGGTGCCCTGCCCGGCCCCCCGAGCCCCAACCCGGGCTTTGGGGCCCACTGTCAGTGGGGTGGCTTAGGGTCGGGAGGCGTGGAGCATGATCTGTTCACCGCCGCCGCCGAGGACCGGGCGGAGAAGGACCCGGCGGCCCGCCCGTTGGCCGTGCGGATGCGGCCGCGCAGCCTGGACGAGGTGCTGGGGCAGCGCCATCTGCTGAAGCCGGGCTCGCCGTTGCGGCGCCTGGTCGGTGAGGGCGGGGGCGGCCCGGCCGGCCCGTCGTCGGTGATCCTGTGGGGCCCGCCGGGCACGGGGAAGACGACCCTGGCCCATGTGGTCAGCCAGGCCACGGACCGGCGCTTCGTCGAGCTGTCCGCGATCACCGCCGGGGTCAAGGAGGTTCGGGCCGTCATCGACGGCGCCCGGCGTTCCTCGGGCGGCTTCGGCAAGGAGACGGTGCTCTTCCTGGACGAGATCCACCGGTTCAGCAAGGCCCAGCAGGACTCGCTGCTGCCCGCCGTGGAGAACCGCTGGGTCACCCTGATCGCCGCCACCACGGAGAACCCGTACTTCTCCGTGATCTCCCCTCTGATGTCCCGCTCGTTGCTGCTCACCCTGGAGCCGCTGACCGAGGACGACCTGCGCGGTCTGCTGCGTCGCGCGGTCGCCGACGAGCGTGGGCTCGGCGGCGCCGTGGCGCTTCCGGAGGAGACGGAGGCGCACCTGCTGCGGATCGCCGGCGGGGACGCGCGGCGGGCGCTGACCGCGCTGGAGGCGGGCGCCGGCGCGGCGTTGGCCGAGGGGCTGGCGGAGATCACGCTGCCCACCCTGGAGGCGGCCGTCGACCGGGCGGCCGTCGCCTACGACCGGGACGGGGACCAGCACTACGACGTGGCCAGCGCGTTGATCAAGTCGATCAGGGGCTCGGACGTGGACGCCGCGCTGCACTATCTGGCGCGGATGGTCGAGGCGGGGGAGGACCCGAGGTTCATCGCCCGCCGGCTGATGATCTCCGCCAGCGAGGACATCGGGATGGCCGACCCCACGGCGCTGACCACGGCGGTGGCGGCCGCGCAGGCGGTGGCGTTGATCGGCTTCCCGGAGGCGGCGATCACGTTGAGCCAGGCCACCATCGCGCTGGCGCTGGCGCCCAAGTCGAACGCGGCCGTGGTCGCCATCGGCGCCGCGCAGGCGGATGTGCGGGCCGGGTTGGCCGGTCCGGTGCCCCCGCATCTGCGGGACAGCCACTACAAGGGCGCGAAGAAGCTGGGCCACGGCGCCGAGTACCAGTACCCGCACGACCTGCCCGGCGGCATCGCCGCCCAGCAGTACGCGCCGGACGCGGTGGACGGCAAGCGCTACTACCAGCCGACCCGGCACGGCGCGGAGGCCCGTTACGCGGAGGTGTTGGAGCGGGTCCGCGAGCGGCTGGCCGACCGGCCGCCCCGCCGGGACTGATCGGGCCCCGGGGTCCCGGCGGCCGGGCCCGCCGGGCCGGGCCCGCCGGTCAGCGGTCGGCCACCGGCGGCTCCTCGGCCGCCGACTCGAAGAGCCAGCGCATGGCCCGGCGCAGCTGCCCGATGTCGCCCACGGGCTCGGGGAAGTCGAAGCGCGCGTCGAAGCAGGAGTTCTCGGTGCGGCAGCGCAGCCGCAGCCCGAAGCGGTCCAGGCTCAGCGGGGCGATGGTCACCGGTCGCTGGCAGCCGCCGGGCGCCCGGTCCAACAGCCGGCAGAGCGAGCCGAGTTGGTCCTGGTGGCTGGCGGCCAGGTGCTGGAGCAGCTCGGCCTCGTGGCGCGCCATCGGGTCGGCGCTGGCCTCGGTGAACTCGTCGGGCTCGACATGCGCCTCGCCCCACAGGTCGTCGGTGTACGCCTCGCCCACCTCCAGGCGCAGCAGCGTCCAGCCGGGCCCCGGCACCGGCCCGGCCGGGTGGGCCTTGGCCAGCAGCCGGCGGCAGGCGCCGCTCTCCTCGGCCGGCACCGAGGTCAGCCAGCCGGCTACCCAGGCCCTTCCCCTGATCCTCTGGGGCACCGAAACGGGCGCGACATCTGTGATTTCCATCACGGCGGTCACCTCGTCGTGCTGGGCGTGAACCGCCGTACGCCCAGCCAGCGAGTCCGTCGGCACCAGCAGAAGGACATCCCCGCGTGGGGTGACCGCCCGAGCCTCCGGCACACTGGGGACGGGGTTGTCGAACGTGTCCCGCTCGCCACCAGGAATGGTGAGCGTGGCCGACGCGTTCGACTCCACCAGGGTGCGCACCCGCTCGGCGGCCGTCGGCTGTTGGGCTTCCTCCGTGGGACGCGGCTGGCCCGCCTCCCGGCTCCGGTTCCCGGTGTCGGGCAGGGGGCTCCCAGGTCGAATCATGCGCGCTCCTCAGCTAAGGTAAGGCTCGCCTAACTTACTACGGAGGTCCGTTCAACGTGAACCAGTCGCGTCCCAAGGTCAAGAAGTCGCGCGCACTCGGCATCGCGCTCACCCCGAAGGCGGTCAAGTACTTCGAGAAGCGCCCCTACCCGCCGGGTGAGCACGGCCGTGGCCGCAAGCAGACCAGCGACTATAAGGTCCGGCTGCTGGAGAAGCAGCGGCTGCGCGCCCAGTACGACATCAGCGAGCGCCAGATGGTGCGGGCCTACGACCGCGCCCGCAAGGTGACCGGCAAGGCCGGCGAGGCGCTGATCGTCGAGCTGGAGCGCCGCCTTGACGCGCTGGTCCTCCGTTCCGGCCTCGCCCGCACGATCTACCAGGCCCGCCAGATGGTCGTGCACGGCCACATCGCCGTCAACGGCCGCAAGGTCGACAAGCCCTCCTTCCGGGTGAGCCCCGACGACGTGGTCAGCGTCCGCGAGCGCAGCCGCGACAAGTACCCGTTCCAGGTGGCCCGCGAGGGCGGCTACGCCGGCGACGGCGAGACCCCCCGCTACCTGGAGGTCAACCTGCCGGCCCTGGCGTTCCGCCTGGACCGCAACCCCAACCGCAGCGAGGTCCCGGTCATCTGCGACGAGCAGCTCGTCGTCGAGTACTACGCCCGCTGACGCGCCCCGCTCACTCCGGGGCGGCCCGCCGCCGCGCCGGAGGCAGCGGCGGCGGGCCGGCCAACGCCGGGTGCGGGGCGGTCGACCCCCGACCCCGCACCCGCAGCGCCCTGGCCACGGCGGCGTCGGTGTCCAGCCGTTCGCCCTCCCGCAGGCACTCGCGGAAGCGCGCCTTGCCCAGCCGCTCCACGACCTGCTGCGCGCTGCGCGCGTGCGGGTCGTTGAAGTACTCCGAGCCGAACAGCGGCATCCCCACCGAGCGCCACAGCCGGGCCGCCGCACCCTGGAGCACGGCCGCCTCGGCCGCGTCGCCCTCGCTCGCGGTGATCCCCGCCAGCAGCTCCAAAGCGAAGACCGTGCCCACCAGATCGCGGAACGCGTAGTTGACCGGAAGCGACTCCTCCAGGATCTTCCGCGCCGCCGCCGTGTCCCCCCGGCTCCACGCCGCGAACCCGAGCACGTGCAGGGCGTAGGAGCGGGCCCACTGCTCGCCGTGCTCCTCGCACACCTCCCGCACCTCCTCGCAGAGCGCGGCCGCACCCGCGATGTTCCCCTGGAACACCAGCGCCATCGCCAACTCCACGCGCCCCATCAGCACGTTGCTGTTGAGTTCGCCGATCTCCTCGTACCGGTCCATCGCCGCCCGCAGCAGCGACTCGGCCTCGGCCGCCTCGTCGTTGATCAAGGCCAGCGCGCCGCTGTGGTGCAGCGAGTAGGCCACGGCGCGGGCGTTGCCGGTGCGTTCGGCCGCCTCCCGGCACTCGTGCAGCGCGGTCAGCGCCGCCACCGTGTCGCCCTGGAGCACCGCCACATAGCCCACCGCCCACAGCGCCCGCAGCCGGGTGTCCTCGTGGTCGGTCTCCAGCGCCAACGCCCGGTCCAGCCAGTGCCGGCCCTCGGCCAGCCGCCCGCACGCCACCCAGCAGAACCAGAGCGTCGCCGCCAGATAGAGGCCGAACCTGGCGTCCTCGTCCTCCTCCAGGGCGAACTCGAACGCGGCCCGCAGATTGGGCAGTTCGTCGTGGACGCGCCGCGCCACCTCCGACTGACGCGGGCTGAACCACTCCAGCTCGCACCAGGTGACCAGGCCGGTGCACCAGTCCCGGTGGCGCCGCCGCAGCCGGTCGGTGTCGCCGGTGGCGGCCAGCCAGTCGGCGCCGTAGGCGCGCACGGTGTCGAGTATCCGGTAGCGCACGCCCGACGGCGCCTCCTCCCGGCTCACCACCGACTGCGCGACCAGCTCCGTCAGCACGTCCAGCACCTCGTCGGCCGGCAGGTCGGGGCCCGAGCAGACATACTCGGCCGCCTCCAGGTCGAAGTGGCCGGCGAAGACCGACAGCCGGGCCCACAGCAGCCGTTGCTGCGGGGTGCACAGCTCGTGGCTCCACCCCATCGCGGTGCGCAGCGTCTGGTGCTGCGGCGGTGCGCCGGCCCCGCCGCCGACCAGCAACCGGAAGCGGTCGTCGAGCCGTTGCAGCGTCTGCTCCAGCGAGAGGGTGCGCAGCCGGCCGGCGGCCAGTTCGAGGGCCAACGGGATGCCGTCGAGCCGATGGCACAGCTCCGCGACCACCCGTCGGTTCTCCGGGGTGATGGTGAACCCGGGCAGCACGGCGGCGGCCCGGTCGGCGAAGAGCCAGGCGGCCTCGCCCAGCGGAACCCGCGTCGGCTCGTGGCTGGCCGGGCCGGGCGCGGTCATCGGCGCCAGCGGATAGAGCCGCTCGCCGACGATGCCCAGCGGCCGCCGCCCGGTCGCCAGCACGCGCAGCCCCGGCACCCGCCGCAGCAGCTCGTGTGCCAGCGTCGCGGTGGGCTCCACCAGGTGCTCGACCCCGTCCAGCACCAGCAACATCCGCCGCCCGGCGAGCTGTTCGAGCAGCACCGTCAGCGGCGGCCGGCCCGACTGGTCGGTGACGCCCAGCGCCTCCACCACGGCGTGCTCCAGCAACTCCGGGTCCCGCAGGCCCGCCAGCTCCACCAGCCACACCCCATCGCAGAAGCGTTCCTGCAAGAGGCGCGCCGCCTGAAGCGCACACCGTGACTTCCCCACGCCCCCGACCCCGGTGACGGTGACCAGCCGCTCCTCCGTCAACGCCGAAGTCAGCGCGCTGACTTCGGCGCTGCGCCCGATGAACCTCGTCAGCTCCGTGGGCAGGTTGCCGGGGCGACACCCGCCCGGTCCGGTCCCCCGCGCCGTCTCCCGAGCCGGAGGCTCGGACCCCTGAAAGCCTCGCATAAGACACGCAGGGTACGCGTAGGTAAGCAGAACGTACAATTGTCGCCGGTCCCCCTTGGCAGACGCGGGCTTATGCGGTACGAGCCCGCGCGGGGAGCGCGATAGGGTCGGGACCTGCCGTCCAGCGGGGCGGACGGCGGCGCGGGGAGAGTCGTCGCGGCCGGTTCCGGCCGGGCGGCCGTCGACCGCGAGGCGGCGAAAATACCCGTCCGAGGGAAACATCCCAGGGAACCTCCAAAGGAAGCGGTGCGTTCGTGTCCGGTGGCGAAGTGGCCGGCCTGCTGGTGGCCGTCTTCTGGGCGATCCTGGTCTCCTTTCTCGCCGTGGCGCTGTACCGGCTGGCGCGCACGCTCCAGGCGGCCACCGAGCTGGTCGGCTCGCTGACCGAGCGCGTCGTGCCCCTGCTCGGCGAGGCGTCAGCCACGGTGCGCAGCGCCCAGTCCCAGCTGGAGCGGGTGGACGACATCACCGCCGACGTGGCCGATGTCGCCGCCAACGCCTCGGCGTTGTCCACCACCGTGGCCACCACCTTCGGCGGGCCGCTGGTGAAGGTCGCCGCGTTCGGCTACGGCGTGCGCCGCGCGCTCGGCCGCCGGGGAGCGGCCGAACCGCCGTCGCCCCGCGTTGTGCCCGCGCCCCGCCGCCGTCGCAGGGGAAGGAACGACCGATGATCCGCCGCGCGCTGTGGTTCACCACCGGCGCCGTCGCCGGCGTCTGGGCCACCACCAAGGTCCAGCGGAAGCTGCGCGCCCTCGCCCCCGACAGCCTCGCGCTGCGCGCCGCCGACCGGGCCGTCACCACCGGCCACCGGCTGCGCGCCTTCGCCGGCGAGGTGCGTTCGGGCATGGCCGAGCGCGAGGACCAACTCAACGATGCGCTCGGCCTGTCCGCGCCCCCGACAGGACCGCACGCGCCCCCGGCGGCGCCCCCGACCGTGCTGCCGGCGCCGCCGCGCGCCGCCCTCGGCCGCCCCC
>NZ_RFFJ01000329.1 GCF_003696235.1 Streptomyces triticirhizae | reverse complement strand
CGCAGCCGCTCGCGGGCGGCCGCCAGCCGCCGGGCCCGCTCGTCGGCCGGCGCACCCTCCTCCGCGCCCAACGCCCGCGCCAGCGCGGTCAGTCGGGCGGTGACCTCGGCCAGGCTCCGGCCCGGGCCGACGTCCAGCGCCACCGTGGGCACCCGCGCCTCCAACTCCTCGGCCACCGGCTCCTCGACGCCGTAGAGCCGCTTGCCGTCATAGGTGACGGCCACCAGCAACTCGGGCCGCGCGGCGAGGAGTTCCTCGACCCGCAGCGCGCCGCCCGGGCCGTGGTAGGGCACCTCGTCCAGCGGCAGCAGGCCCGACTTGGCCGGGTCGGGCGCCTCGCCGTCGTGCAGGGAGCCGAAGTGCCCCAGCGGGCGCACGCCCTCGTCCCAGAGCGCGGCGGCGACCTGGGTGTAGGCGACGACCCGGCGCGGCGGGCGCTCGGCGACCACCCGCGCCCCCCGGTCGTCCCGGAACTCCCAGCCGCCGCCCCGGCCGTTCGCGTCGTCGGCGTGCGCGCCCCCGGTGTTGGCGCTGTCGGTGCCCGGCTCCCTCGTCATGGGCCGCCCCTCCTGGTCGTCGTGAGGTGTTGCCTCCACCTGCCCAGCCCCTATACCTGCCCAGCCCGGGGCCGGAATCCCCCTCGAACGGGCCGAAACGTCGCTCAGGCGTTGGCCGGGGTGATGACGAGGACCTCCGACTCGTCGTGTGGCAGGTACTGGGCGCGGACCACCATGCCCGGCTGGACGTGGGGAACGACGGAGGGCGGCATCGGCTTGGCCTGCTCGATGTCGAAGGTGGAGCCGTCGGGGCGGGTGACCCGCAGGGTGTAGGCGATCACGGCGTGCTGGCCCCTGATCTCGCCGGTGGGCCGTGAGGTGAGCACCACGGCCCTGGTCTCGAAGCCGTTCTCCGCGATCCGCAGCTGCTTGGGCGTGATCTCGCCCTTGGCCAGCCGCACCCGGTTCATCGCCTCCTGCATCTCCTCGGGCGGGGCGTCGGCCGCGATGGCCACCCGGCCGTCGGTGCTGCCGGGCCGGTAGCGGACCGGCAGCACGGTGCCGGGCCGGATCAGGGCCAGCTCGCTGAGGTCCACCAACTGCCGGGCCACGCCACGGAACGACTGGCCGTCGAGGGTGTCCACGTCGAGCAGGATGTCCATCTGCGGGGCGTCGTTGACGGTCAGCCCGGTGCGCTCCATGCCGACCACGGTGCCGATGCCGATGGGCGCGTCGCGGAACTCCTTCGGCGGGCGGGAGCCGGAGACGCCGTCCAGCAGCCGGCCCATGGACAGCATCGACGGGACGAAGAAGACCAGCAGCAGCGGCCCGACCATCCAGCCGTTGAGCCAGGGCATGGGCTCCTCGGAGGTGAGGCCGGTGAGGACGTAGGGGACGCAGAGCGCGAGGGCGATGGCGCAGGTGATCCAGCCGATGTACTTCATGGAACGGTCCCTCCTGGGATGGGGGTTCGGGTGCGGGTCGGGTGTCGGGGGCTCGGGGGCCCGGGTCAGGTGAGGTTGCCGAGGAGGTCGGTCCCGCCGACCGGCACCTCGTCCAGCGAGCCGTCGGGGCGGAGCAGCAACAGCGCGTCGTGCCGGCCGAACTCGGACTCCTCCGAGGCGACGGGCAGCACGCTGACGCCGGACGAGGCGGTGAGGGCGTGGCCGGCCTCGGCGGTCACGGTGTGGCGGTCGACGACCTCGCCGCTGGCGAGGGAGAACACGGTGATCCAGTAGCGGTCGCCGACCGCGTCGGCCGCCTCCCGCACCACCGCCCGGCCCCGGTCGGCGCCCAACGCCAACAGCCGCGGCGCCCCCTCGTCGTCGTTGACCTCGCCGTGGTACTCGCCCAGCAGCGCGGAGAGGTCGGGCAGCCCGGCGGCCTCCCCGGCCAGGGCCTCGTCCAGCTGCCGCTGGAGCCGCGCGGCCACCTCGTCGGGCAGGCCGCCGGCGAGCAGCTCCTCGATCTCCAGGGAGAACTCCTCGACCGTGAGCGAGGTGTCGACCTCCACCAGCACCGGCTCGGCCGTGGCCACCCGGGTGCCGCCGGCCAGCAGGATCTCCGGCTCGCGCAACGGGCCGCCGCCCAGCTCCCGTTCGCGGCCCTCGGGGTCGGTGAGGACCAGGGTCGCGCTGGGCGCGCCGCCCTCGGTGGGCCGCAGGGCCAGCGAGCCGGCCTCGCCGGCGGAGGCCGTCTCGGCGGTCGCGGCCGCCTCGTCGTGCGTCAGTGGCCCCTCGCGCAGCCGGCCGGCCCAGGCGGCAGCGGTCTCCCGGTCGGCGGGCGAGGCGGCCAACTCGCCGACGGGGATGGTGTGGTAGTCGCCCTGGACATCCATCGTGACCACCGCGTCGCGGACGCTGTCATAGCCGTAGGCCGCCGGCGAGGCGATGTGGTCCCGGCCGAGCCCGGGCACCTCGTCGGGGCGCACCGCCACCGAGCCGTCCGCCAGCGCGACGACCATCAGCCCGTCGTCCGTCGTCAGATAGGCGTGGGTGTCGCCGGCGGCCAACACCGTCGCCTCCCAGAGGAGTTCGCCGGAGAGCCGAACGTCCCACGCCCGTTCTCCGCTGTTCAGGTCGACGGCCGCGAGCCGGGTCTGCCAGGGGTCGCCGGTGAACGCGCCCAACAGGCCGGCCTCGCCGCTGCGTTCGTAGGGCACGAGCGCCAACTGCCGGGCCGGCGTGACCGCGAGACCCATCCCCGGCTGGAGGGTGATGGTGGGCTCCTGGTGTTGGGCGACGATCCCGCCGAGCACGACGGCCGTGATCCCGAGGGGCACCCCCAGGAACACGAACGCGCCGAGGCCGCGCCGCCGCCGCGCCTCGGGCCAGCGCGGGTGATCGGGGGTGCCGTAGGGGGAGCTGATCCGCCCGCCGTTCGCGCCCGGGTCCGTTCGGTACCGCATCTCCCCGCTCCTCTCGTTCGGCTGTGGGGAGTCCCACCGTCGCGGGGCCGGCCCGGCTACCGATCACAGAAACGGCTCCCGGGCCAGCCGCGACGGCCGCCCGGCCGGGTCCTTCGGCGGGGCCCGCGCCGGATCACCGGGCAGAGCCGGCCGGTTACCATGCGGGCATGTGCCCGGGAAACGCGATGACCGCCGACGCGCCGGCCACCGTGCCCAGGGCGCGGCTGATCGCGGAGGTCTGGGCCGAACTGGGCGCCGGGCTCGCCCCGTTGAGCAACGGCCTGGGCCAGCCGCTGGCCCGCACCGTGAAGCTGCTGCTGGACCCGCTGGTGCTGCGCCCGGTGCTCAACCCGCACTTCGCGGCCGGGCCGGTGCGCGGGGAGCACGCCGACGAGCTGCGCGCCACGCTGCGCGCGGCCGGGCCGCGCCTGGCGGCGACGGCGGCCTGGTTCACCCGTCTGAAGCGGGCGCGCCGGACCCTGCGGATCACCGAGGGCAACCCGCAGGACCTGTACTTCCAGCGGTGTTTCGAACTCGCCGGAACGTTGGGCCCGCCGGGCGCGGACGCGGAGCGGGTGGCGACGGAGGTGGTCGCGGAGATACGGGAGGCGGCCGGCGCGCTGACGGTCGCCGCGCTGCGCCGCCATGTCACGGAGCCGGCCCGCGCGGCCGAGCTGCGCCGCCGGCTGGCCGAGGCATGGGCGGCGCCGGCGGCCCCTGGCCGCGATGCGG
>NZ_RFFJ01000328.1 GCF_003696235.1 Streptomyces triticirhizae | reverse complement strand
CCGCGCCCTCGGCGACGGCGGCCGCCGCCCGCGCCTCGGGACGTTCCGCCTCCCCGTCGCCGTCCGCCTCCCTCGGGCCCGGCACGGCCCCGGCGTCGCCGGGCAGCGCGTTCGTCCGGCGCCGGGAGGCCCACGCCACGGAGAGCAGCAGCGCCACCACCGCGACCTTGGCGATCAGCAGCCGCCCGTAGTCCGTTCCCGTCAACGCCGAGAACGTCCCGACCTGCCGCCAGCTCTGGTAGAGACCGGTCGCCGCCAACGTCGCCACGCTGGTCAGCGCCAGCGCGGAGAACCGGCGCACCGCCGCCGCCGAAGGCGGCCGCCCGCCGTCCGCGCGCAGCAGCACGACCAGCGTCGTCAGCCCGCCCAACCAGCAGGCCATCGCCAGCAGATGAACGATGTCCACCGGCACGGCCACCCCGCTCTGCCGGCCGGTCGCCGCGTGCTCGGCCATCGCCCAGGTCGCCGCGAGGCCGACGACCAGCGCGCCGCCCCCCACGCCCAGGCCGAAGCGCAGGTCACGCGCCACCGTCCCGTCCCCGCCAGCGACCGCCCGCGCGTACCGCCCGTGCAGCAGCGCCACCGGCAGCGCGGCCGCCGACAGCAACACCAGCCGGGTCAGCAGCGCGGTGCCGGCCCGCGAGTCGACGACGTCGCCGAGCCCGTCCAGGTCGAACGCGTCCGCCAGCCGCCCCGTCGTCGTGTACGGGACGCGCACCAGCAGCAGCGCCGCCGTCGCCACCGCGAGCGTGAGCCAGCCGGCGACCGTGACGCGCTGCACCGCGCGCCGGCCGGCCGCCGCCGGCCAGCACAGCAGCGCGAAGACGGCCGGGCCGACCAGCAGCAGGAAGCCCACGTAGGCGGCGTACCGCAGCGCGTCGTAGACCAGCCCGACCGCGCCCTCGTCCGGCGCCTCGCCGGAGACGGCGACGCTGGTCTCGGACGGCGCCCCCACGGAGAAGGTGAACGCGCCGGCGATCGGGTGCCCGTCGTTGGAGACCGCCTGCCAGGCCACGGTGTGGGTGCCCTCGCCCAGGTCGGACGCGAGGGCGACGGCCTGCTCGGCGCCGCCCGCCCGGTGCGCCACCTCGCCGGCGTCGACGCGTTCGCCGTCCGGGTCCAGCACGCGCAGCCCGTCGTCGGCGACCGAGACCGGCTCGGAGAAGGTGAGCACCACCTCGGCGGGGGCGGACGCCACCACCTCGCCGTCCCCCGGGCTGCTGCCGGTCAGCGTGGCGTGGGCGGCGGCCGGGGTGGCCCCCAGCAGCAGCGCCGCCAGGGTCCCGACGGCCAACAGGAACGCGCCCAGGGGGCGGGAGACGGCGGCGATCATGGCGAGTGTTCCTCCCCGGAGTGACCGGTGTGCTCGGACTGATCGGTGTGCTCGGTGTGTTCCGTGCCCTCCGCGGACCCGTCCCCGCCGGCGTATGTCGCCGAGGTGACCGGCAACTCGACGCGCAGCGGCTCCGAGGTCTCGAACCGCAGCTCGACGACGACGGTGTCGCCCTCGACGGGCGGCTCGGCCGGGTCGAGGAACATCAGATGGCTGCCCCCGCGCTCCAGCCGGAGCGTCCCGCCGGCGGGCACGGTCAACCCGTCGACCCGCCGCATCGCGTTGTCCACCGTCTCGTGGATCTCCACGGTGTCGGTCAGCTCGCTGGTGACGGAGACCAGGGTGTCGTCGGCGTCGCCCTCGTTGCGCAGGGTGAGGAAGCCGCCGGCGACCTCGGGGTTGACCGGCTCCGGAAGATAGGCGTCGCTGACGCTCAGCTCCGGACCGTCCGCGCCCCCGCCGCCGCAGCCGGCCACCAGCGCACCGGCCAGGGCCAGCGCCAGCGCCAGCGGCAGCGGCGAACGGAGCCGGGGCCGCGTCACGGCAGCTCCCCCTCGATCAGCCGGGGCAGGTCGCGTTCGAAGGTCTCGACGGTGACGCCCTCGGTGTACAGGACGTGCCCGAGGTCGTCGTGGGGCGAGAAGGCCACCACCTGGGTGCCGTGGGTGGAGACGACGGAGCCGTCCTCCTCCTCGTAGGACGGTTCGAGGGCGACGCCGACCGACCGCGCCGCCGCCTGGATCGTGTCGAAGTCCCCGGTCAGGCCGACGAAGTCGGGGTCGAGCGAGTCCAGCCAGGGCCCGAGCGACTCGGGGGTGTCCCGCTCCGGGTCGGAGGTGACGAAGACGACCCGCAGCTCGGCGCGCTGCTCCGGGGTCAGCTCGCTGGCGGCCACCGCGATGTTGCCCATGGTCAACGGGCAGATGTCGGGGCAGTTGGTGTAGCCGAAGTAGAGCAGGGTGGCGTGGCCGGCCGTCTCCTCGACGAGGTCGTAGGGCTGCCCCTCGGTGTCGGTGAGGACCAGCTCGGGCTTCTCGAAGGGCGTGTCCAGAACGGTGCCCTCGTCCTCGGCGTGGGCGCCGGAGACCTCGGCGGCCGGGGACTCCTCGCCCTCGGCCGAGCCGCCGTCGCCGCCGCAGCCGACGAGGGCGAGCGTGAGGGCGGTTCCGACCAGGCCGGTGCGGATCAGGGTGCGTGTGCGCATGTGTGCTGTGTTTCCGTGCGTGGGTGAGCTTCGGATGAACGGGGACCGCGTGGCGGGCCGGGCCCGTGGGGCGGGGGTCGCCCGCCCCACGGGAACGGTCAGGCGCGGCGGCGGCTGCCCAGCACGCCGACGGCGACGCCGGCCACGCCCACCGCGATGCCGACGCCGGCGAGCATCCGCGCCGTGGTGTCGGAGCCGCCCCCGTCACCGCTCGACGCGGCGGCCTCCTCGCCCGGCGCGTCGTCGGTCCCCGACTCCGCCACCTCGTCGGCCGGCTCGGCCGCGCCATGGCCGTCCTCGTCGCTCGCCGGCGTCAACCGCAGCACGGCCGCCGGGTCCTCGGGCTCCTCGCCGCCCTCCGTCGGCTCCTCGATCCACCGGACGACCTCGCCGCTGTCATAGGTCTGGATCGCCTTGAAGACCAACTGGTCCACGCCCTCGGGCAGCGGCCCGACGGAGAGCGGGAACTGCTGGAACGTGCCGGGCGTGATCTCCCCGCCGGTCCAGGTGATCACGCTGGGCACCTCGGTGATCTCGTTGCCGTGCACCTCGACGGGCTCCTCCAACTCGGCCGTCTCCACCTCGACGTCCCAGCCGGGGACCGGCTGCGGCATCACGGAGGTCAGCGGGTGCTCCAGGTCCAGGTGCACCTCCAGCTCGACGGTCGAGGCGTCGTCCCGCTCGTTGGGGACCTTGACGTTGAGCACCTGGTAGCCGCCGGCCTCGGCCTCGGCCGGGTCGATGGTGACATGCGCCTGGGCCGGCGCGGCGAGGGCGAGCAGGGCGAGCGAGCCGGCGGCCACGACGGCGGCCGAGGCTCCCTTTCGGAGACTGGTCATGATGATCGTCACTCCACGGTTCGGGCGCGGGCGCGCGCTCCGGCGCACGCTCCGCACGGGCCTCGAAGGGCCCGGGAGACAAGGGGGGTGGGGAACGCGACCGTTGCCGCGCCCGCCCCCCTTCGGGGTGGAGCGCGGTCAGGCCGCGAGGGTGAACGAACGGGCGGCGGCGCCGCCGACGGCCGGCGGCCCGCGCCGGACGACGGCGTTCGGCAGCACGGTGCCCGAGGTCGCCGGCGTGGGGTGGCGCCGGGTGCGGGGCCGGCCCGGCG
>NZ_RFFJ01000327.1 GCF_003696235.1 Streptomyces triticirhizae | reverse complement strand
CGGGCGCGCGCGCCGGCGGCCGGGACCGGGAGCGGCGCGAACGGCCTGCCCGCGCCGCTCCGCGCGCCTCCCGGCCGGCCGGCCCAACTCCCCCCGCCGGCCCATTCTTTACTCGGCTTGACCGGGCCCTGCCCGAACCTTTACCCGGACCCCGCGTGCGCGCGGACGAGCGCGAACCGGGTCCAGTGGCCTAGCCGTGTCCGTGAAGTCTCGCCGGGCCCGCGACGCCATACGCGGCACCTCGCCGCGTTACCGCATCGCGCGAACACGGCCAAGTACGAGCTGCGATCCGGCGCCTTGCGACGCACCGCGTCCAAGCCGCCGTCTGATCCGACGAGACTCTACGGACACGACCTAGGACCAGGGGCCCCGGCGGGTTCGTTCCCTGGGTCAACGACGGGGTGGGGGGCGGGCCGTTACGTTCGGGGCATGAGTACGGCTTCGACACCTTCCTCCGCGACAACACCGGCATCGGCGACGGTGCCCGGCCCGTCCGCGCCGTTCGACCTCGACGCCTACCTCGCCCGGATCGGCTGGCGCGGGGCGGCGCGGGCGGACGTGGCGACGCTCCGGGGCGTGCACGCGGCGCATCTGCGGGCCATACCGTTCGAGAACCTGGACGCCCTCGGCGGGACCGCGCCCGCGCTCGAACCCGCCGCCGTGGTCCGCAAGTTGCTGCACGAGCGCCGTGGCGGCTACTGCTACGAGCAGAACACGCTGCTGGCCATGGCCCTGGAGCGGCTCGGGTTCGCGGTGACGCTGCTGGCCGCCCGGGTCGTGGTCGGCGCCGACGGCCCCACGCGCCGGCCGCGCACCCATGCGGTGCTGCTGGTGCGGGTCCCGGGCGACCCTCGGCCGTACCTGGCCGACGTCGGCTACGGCGACGTGGCGGGCCTGCTGGAGGCGGTGCCGCTGCGGGCGGACGTCGAGTTCCGCGTGGGGCCGCGTCGGCACCGCCTGGTCACGGTGGAGCACGAGGGACCGCTGGAGCTGTGGGTCCTGCGGGCGTGGGTGGGCGGCGGCTGGGTCGACCAGTACGCGTTCACCCTGGAGCCCTTCGTGGCGGCGGACCTGGAGGTCATGAACTGGCATGTGGCGACCAACCCGCGTTCCCCGTTCAGCTGGCGGCTGACCGTGCGGCGCACCACGGACGCCGGTCATCTCGCCCTGGACGAGAGCCGGTTCACCGAGACGCGGGACGACGGGCGCGTCTTCACCCGGGAGTTGGCGGGCGAGGAGGACGTGCGGGCCGTGCTGGAGCGGGAGTTCGGGATCGCAGCGCCGGCGACGACGCGGCTGTCGCGTTGACGGTCGCCGCCCCCTCAGTCGGGCGTGGCGGGGTTGGTGGGCGTGACCGGGGGCGGGGTGGCGCCCAGGCGGGCCAGTTCCTCGGGGCCGAGCCTGATGGCGGCGGCGGCCACGTTCTCCGCCAGGTGGGCGGGGTCGCCGGTGCCGGGGATGGCCAGGACGTGGGGCCCCTGGTGGAGGGTCCAGGCCAGGCGGATCTGGGCCGGGGTCGCGCCGTGTGCCCCGGCGATCTCGCGGAGCGGCGCCTGGGCGGGGTCGGAGCCCTGGCCGTCGGGCGCGGCACCGCGCTCGCGGCCCTCGCCGGCGATGGCGTAGAACGGGACGAAGGCGATGCCGCGTTCGGCGCAGAGCCGCAGCATCCCGTCCCGGGCGGGGTCGCGTTCGGCGAGGCCGTAGCGGTTCTGCACGCAGACCACCGGGGCGATGGGCTCGGCCTGGGCGAGGTGGTCGGGGTTGACGTTGGAGAGGCCGAGGTGGCGGATCAGGCCGTCCCGTCGGAGGTCGGCCAGCGCGCCGAAGTGCTCGGCGATCTCCGTCTCCCCGTTGACCCGGAGGTTGACCACGTCGAGGTGGTCCCGACCGAGCTGGCGGAGGTTCTCCTCGACCTGGCCGCGCAGCTGCTCCGGGCGGGCCCAGGGCACCCAGCGGCCGCCGGGCTCGCGGCCGGGGCCGACCTTGGTCACGATCAGCAGCTCGTCGGGGTAGGGGGCGAGGGCGGTGTTGATCAGCTCGTTGGCCGAACGCAGCGGGGAGAAGTAGAACGCGGCCGTGTCGATGTGGTTGACCCCGAGGTCAACGGCCGTGCGCAGCACGCGGATCGCCGACTCCCGGTCGCGGGAGGGGAGGCCGGGCTGGAGCGCGACGCGGCTGGGCAGGCGCATGGCGCCGAAGCCGAGCCGGTTGACGGTGTGGTCGCCGAGCCGCCAGGTGCCGGCCGCCCCTGCGGGCGGGGCCGCCGGCGTGGTGGGCGCGGAGGGTGGGGGAGCTGTGTGCGATCCGTGCGCGTTCATCCGGGCAGTGTCGCACCGGGCGTGGGAACGTTCGGCGGCCGGTGTCGAGTGGTCGCCGGTCGGCCTGGACCCGGCGGTCACCTCGCCCGGCGGTCAACGTCAGCCGGCGAGCGGGGGGTTGAGGCGGGCGAAGCCCTCCTGAACGCGGTAGGGGTAGTACGGGTAGGGGGCCGTGCCGGAGCTGGCCGCGTCGAGGCGGGCGACCTGCTCGGGGGTGAGGGACCAGCCGACGGCGCCGAGGTTGTCCCTGAGCTGACGCTCGTCGCGGGCGCCGATGATCACGGAGGAGACGGTGGGGCGGCGCAGCAGCCAGTTGATGGCGATCTGGGGCACGGTGTGGCCGGTCTCCTCGGCGAGTTCGTCGAGCGCGTCGGTCACCCGGTAGAGCCGCTCGTCGTCGACCGGCGGGCCGAACCGGGCGGTGCGGTGCAGCCGGCTGCCCTCGGGCACCGGCCGGCCCCGGCCGATGGCGCCGGTGAGACGACCCCAGCCCAGGGGGCTCCAGACCAGGGCGCCGACGCCCTGGTCCCGGGCCAGCGGCATCAGCTCCCACTCGTAGTCCCGGCCGACCAGCGAGTAGTAGACCTGGTGGGCGACGTAGCGGGCGCGGCCGTGGCGGTCGGCGGCGGCCAGGGACTTCATCAGCTGCCAGCCGGAGAAGTTGGAGACGCCGGGGTAGCGGATCTTGCCGGCGCGGACCAGGTCGTCCAGGGTGGCCAGCACCTCGTCGATCGGGGTGGCGGCGTCGAAGGCGTGGAGCTGGAAGATGTCGATGTGGTCGGTGCCCAGGCGGCGGAGGGCGGCCTCGACCGAGGTGATCAGGCGGGCGCGGGAGGTGCCGGCGTCGCCGGGGCCGTCGCCGAGCGGCAGGCCGGCCTTGGTGGAGATCAGCACCCGGTCCCCGCGGCCCCTGATCGCGGCGCCGAGCACCTCCTCGGCGGCGCCGTCGGAGTAGACGTCGGCGCTGTCGAAGAGGGTGACGCCGGCCTCCAGGCAGATGTCGACCAGGCGGCGGGCCTGGCGGACGTCGGTGTCGCCCCAGGCGCCGAAGAGTTCCCCTCGGCCGCCGAACGTGCCGGTGCCGAAGCTGAGTTCGGGAACGCGGAGTCCGGATGCGCCAAGCGTGCGGTAGTCCATGGTGGTTCCTTTCGTGGGGCGGGCGGCCCGCGCGACAAACGCTTAACGGGCCAGCAGTTCCATTAGGATGCGGGAGCGAAGCTAGCACAGAGACCGACACTAATGGAACTGGAGTCCCGTTATGGCGGAACGAGGGGCGGCCCCGGGCGCGGGCGGGGGCACCGGCGCGGGCGGGGGCGCGAAGGGCGGACGGACGCGGGCGGACGCG
>NZ_RFFJ01000326.1 GCF_003696235.1 Streptomyces triticirhizae | reverse complement strand
GGGGGCGCGTTCCACCGGGTGCCCACCGCCGGTCCTGGCACCCCGCCGCCGGGCACCCCGCCGCCGGACGGCGGCGGCTTCGCCGGGGCGCGCCCGGGCTACGCCCCGACGACGCCCCGGAGTTGGGTCGGGCCGGGGACCGGCCCGACCATCGCGCCCTGGGTGCGTTCCGGCATCCCCGGGCAGCCGGTGGCGGCCGTCGCCCCCCTGGTGATCATTCTGCTGGGCATCGGCACCACCATGGCCGGCGGATTCGGTTATGCGACGGTGGCCGCGGCCGTGCTGGACGTGGTGCTGTGCGCCTGGGCGCTGCGGCTGCACTTCGCGGGCCGGCGGCTGGCGTTCGCCCCCTCGGCCCCGGCCATCCAGGCGTGGTGCGCCAAGGTCCTGTCGTTCTGGGTGCTGATGGCGTGCGGCATGGTGGTCTCGGTGCCCGGGCTCAACCCGTCCGGGCCCCCTGAGCCCCCCGGCCAGCTCGCCGAACTGTGTGCCGCCGTCACCCTGTTGGCCATGATCTATGTGGTGCCCGCCAGCCTCGCCCGGCGGCGCAGATGGCGCACCGAGCCGGTGCTCTGGGGCGGCTGAGGGCCACTTCCGACGGCGCGGCGGTGCGTTGTCGGTGGGGTCGGGTACAACTGACCGCATGACTGATTCCGCGTCCGAGAGGTCCCGGCCCGCGTCGGCGGACGGGGCCGCCTCCGAAGTGCCCGACTGGGAGCTGCGGTTCCGGGCGCCCCGGGTGAGCCTGCCGCGCTGGGCCCGGGAGGCGCCCGACCGTTCCCTCTTCGTCTCCAACGCCACCGGCACCTTCGAGCTGTACGCCTGGGACCGGAGCACCGGCCGGCAGCGGCAGGCCACGGACCGGCCCAACGGCACGGTCGCGGGCAGCCTTTCGCCGGACGGCGAGTGGATCTGGTGGTTCGACGACACGGACGGGGACGAGTTCGGCGTCTGGCGGCGGCAGCCGTTCGCCGGCGGCGAGGACGAGACGGCGGTGCCGGGGCTGGCCGCCGGCTACCCCAGCGGGCTGGCGCTGGGCCGGGACGGCACGGTCGTGGTCGGCCGGGACACCGAGGAGCACGGCACCACGATCCATGTGCGGCGCCCGGGCGAGGCGGAGCCGAGCGAGATCTACCGCCACCGGCAGTCGGCCGGGGTCGGCGCGCTCTCGTACGACGCCGCGCTGGTGGCGATCGAGCACACCGAGCACGGCGACGCGATGCACTCGGCGATCCGCGTCGTCCGGCTGGACGGCGCGCCGGTCGCCGAGTTGGACGACACGGCCGGCGGCACGGTCGAGCTGGGCCTGTCGGCGCTGGGCTTCCCGCCGCTGCCCGGCGACGCCAGGCTCCTCGTCGGCCACCAGCGGCACGGCCGCTGGGAGCCGCTGCTGTGGGACCCGCTGACCGGCGAGGAACACGAGTTGGCCCTCGGCCTGCCGGGCGATGCGCACGCCTCCTGGTATCCGGACGGCTCGGCGCTGCTGGTGGTCCACAGCTTCCAGGCCCGCGACGAGCTGTACCGATACGCCCTGTCGGACGGCGAGTTGACGCGCCTGGACACCCCGCCGGGCACGGTGGGCGGGGCCACCGCCCGGCCGGACGGCGAGGTCGAGTTCCTCTGGTCGTCGGCGGCCGAGCCGCCGCGCATCAGGTCCACCAGCGGGCGGACGGTGCTGGACCCGCCGGGGTTGAAGGCGCCGCGTTCGGTGCCGGTCGAGGACGCCTGGGTCGAGGGCCCGGGCGGCCGGGTGCACGCCCTGGTCCAACGGCCGCCGGGCGAGGGCCCGTTCCCCACCGTCTTCGACATCCACGGCGGCCCGACGGCCCACGACGACGACGGCTTCGCGGCAGGGCCGGCCGCCTGGGTGGACCACGGCTTCGCCGTCGTCCGGGTCAACTACCGGGGCTCCACCGGCTATGGCCGCGCCTGGACGGACGCGCTCAAGCACCGCGTCGGGCTGATCGAGCTGGAGGACATCGCGGCGGTGCGGGAGTGGGCCGTCTCCTCCGGCCTGGCCGACCCGGAGCGGCTGGTGCTGACCGGCGGTTCCTGGGGCGGCTATCTCACCCTGCTCGGCGTCGGGACCCAGCCCGACAGCTGGGCGGTCGGCGTCGCGGCGGTGCCCGTCGCCGACTATGTCGCCGCCTACGAGGACGAGATGGAGGCCCTCAAGGCGCTGGACCGCACCCTGCTCGGCGGCGCCCCCGAGGAGCTGCCGGAGCGCTGGGCCGCCTCCTCACCGATCAGCTATGTGGACCAGGTGAAGGCCCCCGTCCACATCTCGGCGGGGGAGAACGACCCGCGCTGCCCCATCCGGCAGATCGAGAACTACGTGGCGCGGCTGGCCGAGCGGGGCCATCCGCACGAGGTGTACCGCTATGACGCCGGGCACGGCTCGTTGGTGGTGGAGGAGCGGATCAAGCAGGTGGCGATGGAGATCAGGTTCGCGCGAGATCATCTGCCGGCCGCTCGGGCGGCCGGTTAGGCCGGGTAGCACCGGCCCGCTCGTCCGGCTCGTCCCGGGTCTTCGGCCCGCCGGGGCCGGTCGGCCGGTCGGGCCGGTCCGGGCCGTTCGGCCGGCCGGGCGCGGCGGTCCCGCCGCCGGGGGCGGGGCCCTCGTCGGTCAGCCCCAACTCCCGGTCGCGCTGCTGCTCCACCTCCCGGCGGAACAGCCGGAACCACATGAAGACCGCGAACCCGGCGAAGACGAACCACTCGGCGGTGTAGCCCAGGTTCTGGAAGGCGTCCAGGTCGAGGCCGGTGCCGGTGGGGGCGGTGGCCGGCACGGCCACCAGCGGCGGCTCGGGCTCGCGCACCGTGATCCAGGAGTCGGTGACCTCGTACGGCAGCACGTTGATCAGCGAGGCGGCGCCGATCACGCCCAGCTCGCCCGGCGCCAGGCCCTCGGTCCGCCCGCTGACCTTGCTGGGCGACTCGGCCGCCTGGAGCGCGCCGACGACGGTCACCTCGCCGGCCGGCGGCTCGGGCGCCGCCGCCGGGTCGGCCCGGCCCGGCAGCCAGCCGCGCACCACCGGCACGGCGGGGGAGCCGTCGGTCGGGCGCAGCGGCGTCAGCACATAGAAGCCGCGTCGGCCGTCCACCATCCGCTCGGGGACGAGGAGTTGGTGCTCGGCGTCGAAGCTGCCGGTGATCTCGGCCTGGTGGCCGACGGTCTCGGTGGTCAGCGGCAGCAGCTCGGCCAGCGGGCGCACCTCGCCCTCGCCCTCGGCCAGCCGCTCCTGCTCGCGGTGCGAGTCCACCTGCGCCTCGAACCGGCTCAGCTGCCAGGTGCCGGCGGCCAGACAGATCGGCACGGCCAGCACCACGAAGACGTTGATCGCCCACCAGCGTGGGGTCAGCAGAAACCGGTACACGCATCAACGGTACTGGCGCGCCCCGCGCGGCCCCGCCCCGGGGCACCGGGGCGGGGCCGGGGAACGGCGGGCCGGCGGTCAGCCGGCCGGGGCCAGCACGCCGGTGCGGTAGATCGTTCCCGAGCAGGTGCCGTCGAGCACGATGCGGGCCGCCTCGGGCTCCCCGGCCGCCGGGGTGTAACGCAGGATTACGCCGGTCGACTCGCCGTCGCTGCCGCCGCTGTCGGCGGGCGGGCTGGAGCCGCCCGACCCGCCGGAGGCCGAGTCGCCGCCGGGCGTGCCACCGCTCGCGTCGCCCGGGTCGCCGCCGCCCGGGGTCTGCCCGTCGCCGTCGCTGTCGCCGCCCGC
>NZ_RFFJ01000325.1 GCF_003696235.1 Streptomyces triticirhizae | reverse complement strand
GCAGCGCGGCGGCGGCCTCCGCCGCCGGGCGGCACGGCGGCGGCCGCGACCGGCTGCCGGTGCCCACCGTGGTGGCCCACCGGGGCGCCTCCGGCTACCGGCCCGAACACACCATCGGCTCCTACCAGTTGGGCCTCGACCTGGGCGCCGACATCATCGAGCAGGACCTGGTGCCAACCCGCGACGGCCATCTGGTCTGCCGCCACGAGAACGACATCACCGGCACCACCGACGTCGCGGACCACCCCGAGTTCGCCGACCGCCGCACGACGAAGTCCGTCGACGGCACCGAGCTGACCGGCTGGTTCACCGAGGACTTCACCCTCGCCGAGCTGAAGACCCTGCGCGCCACCGAGCGCATCCCCGCCCAGCGCCCGAACAACACCCTCTACGACGGGCGCTGGACCGTTCCCACCTTCGCCGAGGTGCTCGACTGGGCGGCCGAGCGCGGCCGGAAGCGGGGCCGCCCCGTCTGGCTCTACACCGAGACCAAGCACCCCACCTACTTCCGTTCCCTCGGCCTCGGCCTGGAGGAGCCGCTGGCCCGGCTGCTGCGCCAGCACCGGCTGCACCGCTCGGACGCGCCGATCCTCCTCCAGTCCTTCGAGCCCAGCAGCATCCAGCGGCTGCGGCGGCTGGTGGACACGCCCGGCGTGGTGCTGCTGGGCGCGGCCGACAGCCGGCCGTGGGACTTCGTCGAGTCCGGCGACCCGCGCACCGTCGCCGACCTGGTCACCCCGCGCGGGCTCGCCGAGATCGCCGGCTACGCCCGGGGCATCGGCCCGACCCTCGACCTGGTCATCCCGCGCGCCGCCGACGGCTCGTTGACCGCGCCCACCCCGCTGGTTCGCGACGCCCACCGCGCCGACCTGCTGGTCCACCCCTACACGCTGCGGAACGAGAACGCGTTCCTGCCGGCGGACTTCCGGCGCGGCGAGGACCCCAACGCGTACGGCGACGTCTTCGGCGCGGCCCGCGCCTACTTCGAGGCCGGCATCGACGGCGTCTTCGCCGACCACCCCGACACGGCGCTGCTGGCCGCCGAGGAGTTCCGGGGTTGACGCTCCGTCAGGCTCGGCGCCACGCCTGACCGGTGGCGAGGCGGCCGATCCGTTCCGTAGTCACGAATCTCACAGCCCAGTTGGCCCGGGGGCATTCCCCCGCGCCCAACTCCCTAGCACAATGCTGACGGCGCGGGTTCTGACCTGCGCCGTCAGGGCTATCGCCGGATTCCGCGCGCACCCTCACCAGCGCGACCGGCCGAACTCCTCACCTGGAGGCGTGTGCAATGGGCATGAGCGTCACGATCGAGCCGGCGACCGACCAGGACGCCGAGCAGATCCTCAAACTCCAGTACCTGTGCTACCAGCCCGAGGCCGAGCTGTACGGCGACTACACCATCGCGCCGCTCACCCAGACCCTCAGCGAACTCCGCGCCGAACTGGCCGAGAGCTGTGTGCTGGTCGCGCGGCTCGGCGGCGAGGTCGTCGGCTCGGTACGCGGCTCGGTGGACGCCGACGGCACGGCCAGGATCGGCCGGCTGATCGTCCACCCGAGGATGCAGCGGCACGGGCTGGGCGGACGGCTGCTGGTGGCGGTCGAACGGCGGCTGGCCGCCGAGCGCTCCGCCGCCCGCTACCGCCTCTTCACCGGGCACCGCAGCGCCGCCAACCAGCGGCTCTACCGCCGCCTCGGCTACGCCCCGGTGGCCATCGAGCAGGTCTCCCGGCAGCTGAGCCTGGTCACGATGGAGAAGCCGGTGGCCGCGCCCGAGCCGGAGCGCCCCGTCGCCGCGTAGACCCGAGGCGGCCGGGCCCGGGGCGTCGGCCCCCGGCCCGGCCGCTGGGCGGCGGTCAGCGCTGGGCGTCCAGCCACTCGCGGAACGTGGGACCGGCGAGCGTGGCGTGCGGTCCCGGCAGGAACCCGCCGGCCGCCGCGATCTCGGCGTCGGGGATGCCGGAGCCGTCCACCTCGACCACCCTGACGCCCCGCCGCTCGCCCAGGAGCCTGGCCGCCTCGACCAGGCTCTCCCCGCGCGGCCCGGCGACCTCGGGGATCGGCGCCCCGGGCGCAGGCCGGTCGGCCGCCCAGGGGTCGGTGGCCAGGTCGACCAGGGTCTCCGCCACGGTGCGGCAGGCCACCAACTGCGTGGGCACCGCCGGGACATGGGCCACGTCGCCCCCCTGCCAGTCCAGGAGTTGACCGACCAGCTCGTGGAACTGCGCGGCCCGCAGAATCCGCGCCGGCAGCGGCCCGGACAGATGGGCCTCCTCGTGCACCCGCTGGGCGGCGAGGAAGCCGGCCGTGGCCCGGTCCGCGCCGATGATGGAAACGGCGACCACCCGCCGCACCCCGGCACGCTCGCCGGCCTCGTGCAGGTTGTGGGTCGCCGTGCGGAAGAACTCCGTGGCGGCCTCCTGCTCGGACGCGTGCCATGACGCGACGTCAACGATGACGTCGGCCCCGACGAGCGCCCCGGCCAGGCCCTCGCCGGTGATGATGTCCACGCCGGTCGCGCGGGACATCGGCACCACCCGGTGCCCCCGCTCCGTGAGAACGTCCACCACGTGACGCCCCAGCCGCCCGGTCGCCCCCGCCACGGCGAACCTTCCGGTGCTCATCTCATCCCGCCCTTCTCACGCGCCGCTCCGGCTGACCCGTGCACGCGGCGTCCGTCCTGACGCACACCAGACGCCGGCGCCCCGCCGCCCGTAACGCGCGCGCCCGTGTGACCCAGGCCACCCCACACCGGTGTCACACGACGGCGGGCACCGGCGTCTCGTGTAGGGGCGCGGCAGGGAACGAGCGGACGGGAGTCGGGATGAACGAGCGGGGCGGACCAACCACGGGCGCGGCCGGGCGGGTTGACCGGGGGCAGCCCCTGGACCCGGCCACCGGGGCTTTCCTCGCCCACCGCAACCTGCTGTTCACCGTCGCCTACGAGATGCTCGGCTCGGCCGCCGACGCCGAGGACGTCCTCCAGGAGACCTGGCTGCGCTGGGTCGGCGTCGACCAGGCGACCGTGCGGGAGCAACGCGCCTACCTGGTGCGCATCGTCACCCGCAAGGCGCTGGACCGGATGCGGACGCTCGGGCGGCGCAAGGAGTCCTACGTCGGCCCGTGGCTGCCAGAACCGCTGCTGACCACCCCCGACGTGGCCGAGGACGTCGAACTGGCCGACAGCATCTCCCTGGCCATGTTGCTGGTGCTGGAGACGCTCTCCCCGGTGGAACGCGCGGTGTTCGTGCTGCGCGAGGTGTTCGACGTGCGGTACGACGAGATCGCCGAGGCCGTCGGCAAGACCCCGGCGGCCGTCCGCCAACTCGCCTACCGGGCACGGGGACGCGTCGCCGAGCGCCGACCGCGCGGCACCGTCACCCCGGCCCAGATCCGCGCCGCGCTGCTGGCCTTCCAACGGGCGGTGGAGACCGGCGAGTTGCAGAGCCTGCTCGACATCCTCGCGCCCAACGTCGTCGCCCTCAGCGACGGCGGCGGGGTCACGCGGGCGCTGCCGCGCCCGGTCGTGGGCGCGGACCAGGTGGCCCGCCTGCTGGCGGCCGGCTGGTGGCGCCGCGACGCCGAACGGTCGGCCGAACTGGTGCGGATCAACGGCGGCCCCGGGCTGCTGGTCCGGCTCGACGGCGAGGTTGACGGCGTGGTGGCGGTGCGGGTCGAGAACGGCCTCATCACCGGCGCGTACCACGTCCGCAACCCCGAGAAGCTGTCCCATCTCTCTCAGGAGATCGCGGTCACCCGCTGAAGGTCCCAGCGCCGCGCGGCGCCGGGACCG
>NZ_RFFJ01000324.1 GCF_003696235.1 Streptomyces triticirhizae | reverse complement strand
GGCCGGCGCGGCGGCGGGCCGGGGCGCCGCGACGGGGCCGGCGCGGCCGGTCACCCGCGCTCCCCCGGGTCGGTGGGGCGCAGCGACACCCGCACGCTGAGCCGGTGTTCGCTGCGCGGCAGCCGCACCGTCATGGCCTCGGCGTCGAAGTCGTCCCAGACCGCGCCGTCCACCCGGACCTCGCCCAACTCGACGCGCCCGCGCGGCAGCACGTCGGGCGCGACCCGCAGCAGGCCACCGGGGAAGGAGGCGTCGGGCCTGGGCGCGTACCAGAGGGTCAGCGGCTCCCCGTGCACCAGCAGCCGGCCGTAGACCTCGGCGAGGTAGCACAGCTCCGCCTTGTGGTACATCGCCATGGCGTGGCTGCCCTTGAGCCGCTCGTTGCCCATCAGGAACGGGATGCCCTGGGCGAGGACGGTGAAGTGGACCGCGCCCTCGTCGTGGTCGGGGAAGAAGGCGTTGTAGAAGGCGAACGCCTCCCGCGCGTGCCGCAGGTACGCGCCGTCGGGCCCGGCGTCCGGCGCGGGGCGGCCGCCGGACCGCTGCCCGGCCAGCACCAGATAGGCCAGGATGGCCTGTTCCTGCTGCCACCACGCCTTGCGGTCGTGCCAGACGAAGTCGTGGCGGCCCCCGGGCCCTGGCATCCGCTGCACCAGGTCGTACCAGCCGCCGCGCTGCGGGTCCCGGCCCAGGTCCGGCATGGTGCGGGCGATCCGGGCCGCCAGCGCCGGGTACTCCGGCTTGGGCAGCACGCCGGCCATCCGCGTCAGGTTCCAGGCGATCTTGAGGTTGTGCCCGACCACCGCCCGGTCCTGCTGCCAGCCCCACGCGCGGTCCGGCGTCCAGTCGGCGTGGAACCGCTCGTCGACGAACGGGCTGCCGTCGGGGGAGCGGTCCGGCAGATGGGTCACGATCATGTCGAAGACGTGCTCCAGCATCCGCAGATGGCGTTCCTCGCCGGTCGCCAGATAGAGGTTGAACAGGTAGGCGGGCGCGTGGTCGCCGATCGAGTTCCAGTTCTTCCGGGACCGGTTGATGCCCAGCTCCTGGTCGTGCGGGCTGAGGCTGACGGGGTGGATGTGCGAGTACCAGCCGCCCAGGCGGTGGTCGGCGAAGTACCGGTCGAAGAGCCGGAGGGTGCCCTCGATGTCGGCCAGCAGCGTCGGGTCCCCGGTGACGCGGTAGGTCTGGGTGAGGCCCACCAGCGCGTAGATCTGCTCGTAGGCGGGGATGGCCCGGTAGTCGTCGCCGAACTCCGAGGCGAACAGCTTGCGTTCGGTGCCGTCCCGGCGCTCCAGGCCGTGGTACCAGTAGACGACGTCCTCGTCGGCGAAGCGCAGGTGGTCGTGGAGGTAGTGCGAGCCCCGGTCGGCGACGTCGAGGAAGTCCTCGTCCCCGGTCAGGAGGTAGGCGCTGGCCATGCCGTAGACCAGCCGGGAGATGGTGTCCGTCTCCTGGACCTCGTCCGGCTTGCCGCCGCCGGCGCCCAGCACCGTGCGGTACCGGGCGAAGTCGACGGGGCCACGGCCGAACTGGGCGGTGCGGTAGAACGTGGCCAGCTCCCGCAGCTGGTGCGACCACCAGCCGGAGGTCTCGTAGCGGCGCAGGTCCTCCGCGTCGCCGACGAGGACGACGCGGTCGGCCTGGAAGCGCGGCCCCTCGTCGTCCGGGTACACCGGGCCGTAGGAGAAGACCAGGACGCCGGGGCGCAGCAGCTCCCGCAGCCGGCCGGTTTCGTCCCGGTACGGCTCCCCGAGGTTGCGCAGCCACTGCGCCGTGGTGGTGTCGGTCAGCCACACGGTGCGCGGGCGTCCGCCGAACGTCCGCAGCACGAAGGTGTTGCCCCTGGCGGACTCCACATAGCCGCCGACCAGGTCGGAGAAGGTGAAGTCGATCTCAGCCGGCACGGGTCACCCCTCCGGGGAGGGGCGCGTCGGCCGTGGGGGTGGCGGGGGCCGCCGGGACCGTGGGCGGGTCCAGGGCGTCGATCACGGTGCGGGCCAGCAGGTGACAGTGGTTGACGGTGCGTCCGGTGATCAGGTCGCCGTCGACCACGATGTCCTGGTTGACATAGATCGCGCCCATGTTGCGGACGTCCCCCACCAGGTTGTTGTGGCAGGTGACGGCGCGGCCGTTGACCAGCTCGGGCGCGGCGGCCACCAGCATCAGGCCGTGGCAGGAGAACGCCTTGACGAGCTTGGGCAGTCGGAAGGCGCGCCGCATCAGGTCCAGGGCCGGCGCCGGGCGTTCGATGTCCTCGGTGAAGCGGAGCCGGTCGGCCACCATGCCCGAGGGGGTCAACAGGGCGGACAGATGGTTGAGTTCGTCGTAGGTGAAGGACTCCAGGTCGTCGGTCACCGTGATCTGGGCGCGGTACTCCTGGCCGGTGAAGGTGAGGGAGTCCTGGCCCCACAGCCTGCTGAGCAGGACGACCTCGGCGCCCTCCTCGGCGAAGCGGTGCTGGTAGTAGGAGATCTCGTGCTCGACGTAGTCGCTCTCCAGGAGGATCGCGACGCGGTGCCCGGTGAGGCGGGGCGGGGTTGCGGTCGCCGCCCCCGAACCGTTGGCGCTCATGGCCACTCCTGTGCGGGTTCTCAGAGGGACGTGTGGGTGGTGGGCTTCTCGCCCGCCCCTGGCGCGGCGTCTTCGACGGTGCGGGGCTTGGTGACGGGGTGGACCGCGCAGGTCCTGATCACGGGCCGGTCGCCGTCCAGGACGGTGGACAGCTCGACCCGGGCGGATCGTTCCGCCGCCGGCGCCCGCCCGCCGCGCGGGGTGACGGTCCACCCCACGTCGAGGAGGACGCCGGCGTGCAGCGGGGAGGTGAGCGTGATCTCGGGCGCGCCGGTGGCCCGGCAGCGCAGCTCCCTGGTGCGCACGAACTCGTGCGCCCAGGCGCGGACCGCGCCCGGGCCCCGCAGGTCGCGGTGCGGGAGGTGGACGACCAGTCCGCAGGGCGACAACAGGCGCAGCAGCGCGTCGGGTTCGTCCCACGGTGCGAGGGCGGCGAGAGCGCGGTCGATCAGCTCGTGGACCGCCTGCCGGGTCAGGGCGCCGGGGCGGCGGGTGTCGGTGTTCACGGTGGTTCCTTCCACGGTTCGCCCGCCGGCGGCGGGAACCGTGCGGTGACGGCCGGGGCGGGGCGTGCGGGCGCACGCCCCGGGTGACGGGCGGGGCGTGCGGAGGGGTCAGTCGATGACCAGGTCGACGAGGAACGGCCCGCGCGCCCCGAGCATCGCCCGCACCGCGTCGTCCACCTCGGAGACCTCGGTGACCCGCACCGCCGGCACGCCGAGCGAGGCGGCCAGGTCGTGGAAGCGGATGTCCGGGTGGGAGAGGTCGAACGAGGCGGGGTGCGCGTGCGGCGAGACGCCCAGGCTCCGCCAGTACTGCTCGATGTTGTCGTCCAGCAGCTGGTAGCGGCGGTTGTCGCAGATGACGAACGCGGCGCCGATGTCGTAGCGGGCGGCCGTCCAGAGCGCCTGGATGGTGTACATGCTGCCGCCGTCCCCGGTGAACGCCACCACGGGCAGCTCGGGTTGGGCGATCTTGATGCCCAGCGCGCCGGGGATGCCGACGCCGAGGGAGCCGCCCCTGGTCTGGAAGAACCGCCCCGGGGTGGTCGGCGGCAGATGCCGGTGGAGCGCCGGCGAGGCGGTGAGCGCCTCGTCGAACACCACCAGGTCGGCCGGGGCCAGCGCGGCGAGCCGCTGCGCGAAGCGCTCCAGCACGGTCTCGGCGGGGGCGGTGGGCCCGGGCGGGCGTGCCGGCTCGGCCCCGCGCGGGTGGCCGCCGCCGGCGCCGT
>NZ_RFFJ01000323.1 GCF_003696235.1 Streptomyces triticirhizae | reverse complement strand
GCCCGGCGGGCCTCGGCCGCCTCGACCAGCGCCCGCAGCCGCCGGTCCGCCTCGCCGAACCGGGGGTCGACCGAGCCCGTCATCGGGTGCGGCTTGTAGAGCAGCCGCACCCTCGGGTCTGCCAGCAGCGCGGTGACCAGCTGCTCGCCGGCCAGCAGCACCGAGCTGTTGCCCGGGTCGGTGGTCCAGCCCTCCCAGGTCGGGGCGTAGAGCACGGTGATGGGCCCGTCGGCCGGCGGCGGCCCGGCGTACGGGTGGACGGGCGCCAGCTGTGGCCGGCCCACCTCGACCACGTCCCGGTCGTCCACGCCCACGTCGGCCAGCGCGTACCGTTCCCTGGCCGCCGGGCCCGCCACCCACACCTCGTCGTAGACCTTGGCGTACGGGTTGCAGCTGGAGAGCTTGTCGCTCTCGCCGTGGTTGACGAAGGCGTGCTTGATCGTCGGGATGCGCAACACCTGGGAGGTCTTGGGCGCGTTGGCCGGGTGGATGAGGACCTTGAGCGTGGAGTGCTCCAGCAGCATCAGGTGGACCACCTTCGGCAGGCAGACCACCGGCAGCTCGGTCGGCGCCAACTGCTGCACCATGGGCCGCTCCCGCAGCACCACCATCGCGTTGCCCTCCAGCGCCGCGACGGTGCCCAGCCACATGTTGGCCTGGTAGGCGGTGCCGCTGCCGCCGGAGAAGTAGAGGCCGACCTCGGGCCGGTAGGAGTCCAGCCAGCGTTGGAACCAGGCGATGACCTCATCGGTGCCCGGCGGGCGTTTCCCCGGCAGCAGCCACGTCGCCAGCCAGGCGGCGCAGCCGGCGAAGAGCAGCAGCGAGCAGCCGACGCCGAGCAGGCTCCAGGCGGCCTGCCCGCTGGCCACGGTGAGCAGCATCCCGACGGTGCCCGGCACCGCGAACAGCGGCATCCGCCGGTGCGCGCCGGTCAGCAGCCGGGGCGGGGTGGGGGAGAGCCGCAGCTCGGAGGTGTCGATGTTGCGGGTGACCACCGGCAGGGTCCGTCTGCGGCGCACCAGGACCGCGAGGCCCCGCGTCAGGAAGTGCGCGCCGTAGCTGGCGAGGAGCCCGGCGACGACCAGCAGCCGCACGGCCGGCGAGACCTCGGCCAGGTGCGCCAGGCCCAGCAGCACCAGCAGGTCACGCAGCAGCTGGCGCACCGTCTCGTCGCAGCGGACCCGGCCCAGCGGCACCAGGGGCGCCGGCCACCACTGCCGCAGCGCCAGGTCGAGGGCGAGCCCGGCGCCGCCGGCCGCGCAGAGCAGCGGCGCGTTGGGGAGTTGGGCGCCCACCAGCTGGGCGCAGAGGAGCAGCAGCAGCGCGCCCAGGGCGAGCCCTTGGGCGACGCGGGGCGACGACGGTCCAGCAGCCACGGGAAGTCAGCTCCGGTTCGGGCGTGGGGCGTTCGGGGCCATGGCCCGCGAACGTGGTCGGTGAGGGGGGTGCGCCTCGGCCGGCACGGGGAGGCCGGCGACGAGGCCACGCGGAACGGCGAACGCCCCGGCGGGCCCCGGCGGGAGGGCCAGGAGAACGCAAGTACCGCACGGAACGGCAGGGATCACCCGGGAATCGGTGGATTTCACCCTTGCGGGTGGCCGCGCCCGGTGTCGCCCGTTGAGACGGCGGGGCGCGCGGCGGTCACGTTGACATACATTGCATACGTCTCGGTCGGCGGACCGGCCGGGCGCCGGGGCGCTTCGGCGACCCGAAGTCCCAGGTCGCGCGGGGAGCCACGGCGGCCGAGCGGTTCGGGCCCGTGGTCTCCGACACGTCCCTAGACGCGGGGGCGCGCGGCCTTGGGTATCGCGCCCCAGGCGCGCGGGCCGGACGGCCAACGCGCACCCGTACGCGCCCTGGGACGGGAACTTGGACGCGAACAGGAAGGTGCCATGACAGCGGCACGGCAGGACGTCTCCGACGCCCGCAGGATCGTCGTCAAGATCGGCTCATCCTCGCTGACCACGGCGGCCGGCGGGCTGGACGCCGACCGGGTGGACGCACTGGTCGATGTGCTGGTGAAACAGGACGGGAGGCAGATCGTACTGGTTTCGTCGGGTGCGATCGCCGCCGGGCTCGCGCCGCTGGGCCTGGGGCAACGACCGCGTGACCTGGCCCGCCAGCAGGCCGCCGCCAGCGTCGGCCAGGGCCTGCTGCTGGCGCGCTACACCGCCTCGTTCGCCCGCTACGGCCGCCGCGTCGGCCAGGTGCTGCTCACCACCACCGACACCAGCCGCCGCGCGCACTACCGCAACGCCTACCGGACGTTGGACCAGCTCTTCGCCATGGGCGCCGTGCCGGTGGTCAACGAGAACGACACGGTGGCGACGGACGAGATCAGGTTCGGCGACAACGACCGGCTGGCCGCGCTGGTCGCCCATCTGGTGCGGGCCGACCTGCTGGTGCTGCTCTCCGACGTCGACGGGCTCTACGACGGCGACCCGTCCCGCCCGGGCAGCCGCCGGATCTCCGAGGTCACCGGGCCGGCCGATTTGGCCGGCGTCGAACTGGGCCGCGCGGGCCGGGCCGGCGTCGGCACCGGCGGGATGGTCACCAAGGTCGAGGCCGCCGGCATCGCGACCGAGGCCGGCATCCCCGTGGTGCTGACGGCGGCCAGCCAGGTCGCCGACGCCCTCTCCGGCGCCGCCACCGGCACCTACTTCCGCCCCACCGGGCGCCGCGCCACCGGCCGGCTGCTGTGGCTGGCCCACGCCTCGGTGCCGCGCGGCGCCGTGGTGTTGGACGCCGGCGCCGTGCTGGCCGTCACCGAGCGCGGCGGCTCGCTGCTGCCGGCCGGAATCGTCGACGTGCTGGGCGAGTTCGTGGCCGGCGAACCCATCGAGCTGCGCGACGAGACGGGCCGCGCCATCGCCCGTGGCCTGGTGAACTTCGACGCCAAGGAGCTGCCGCTGCTGCTCGGCCGTTCCACCAGGGAACTGGCGCGCGAGTTGGGCCCCGACTACGAAAGAGAGGTCGTTCATCGCGATGACCTGGTTCTGTTGCGGGCATAAGTCATCCTGAGAGGGCCGTACACGGCGGGCTGGCCGAGCCGGTGCCGGACCTGTGAAAGACCAGCCTTTCCACCGAAGGTTCGGGAAAAAGCGCCCGGCCACGCCGGTGAGCTGGTCCACTCGTGCCTGGTGCCCAGCCGGCACCCGAACCGCACACGCAAGCGACGACCCATGCCCGGAACAGCACCATGTCAGGAGGCTGTCGGTGAGACGACTGGCCAGCGTCGAAGGAGGCCGGCCGGCCCGCGAGCGGGAAGACGGTACCGCCCACGCGGAGCGAGCACGGGGGACCACCGAGGCACCCAGGAACGGCGAGGAGCAGCACGCGCGGCTGTGGCACATCACCCTGAGCGTCGCGGGGCGGGCCCAGCCGCTGCCCGACGTGCGGCGGGCCCTGGAGCGGCTGGCGGACGACCACCCGTTCCTGCTGACCAGCCGCTACGCCGAGGACCACGCGGAGATCAGGTACTGGGAGGAGGCCAGGGACCTGCACGACGCGGCGGCCCTGGCGCTGCGGCTGTGGGGCGAGCACCGGCGCACCGCCCAGCTGCCGGCCTGGGAGATCGTCGGCCTTGAGGTCATCGGCCGGGAGACGTACCAGCAGCGGATCTCCGAGGGCTACGGCCCGCCGCCCGCCCACCCGGTGGGGGTGCACCCCTTCTGAGGCCCTGAGACTTCCGAGGCCCTGAGGCCGGGCGGTTCGGTGCGGCCGCCGGGCTCCTCGACTGTCGGTGCCGGCCGCTAGGCTTCCGGGCATGAGCAGCTCCGCGCCCTCCACCACGACCGACGACACGTCCGCCCCCTCGCCCGTCATCGCCACCGCCCGCCGCGCCCGCGCGGCGGC
>NZ_RFFJ01000322.1 GCF_003696235.1 Streptomyces triticirhizae | reverse complement strand
CGCCGGCTCGGGCGCCGGCTCCGCCGTCGGCTCGGGAACGGACGGGGGCGGCGGGGTCTTCCGGGGCCGCCGCCGGCCGCTGGGCGTGGAGACGCCGTAGCCGACGAGCACCGGCTCGCGCGCCGCGCCCTCCTCGGCGGCGGGGGCGGCCGGCTCCGCCGGCGCCTCGTCGGCCTCGCCCTCGGGGCCGCCGGTGTCCACCGTGATGATCGGCGTGCCCACCTCGACCGTGGTGCCCTCGGGGAAGAGGATCTCGCCGACCAGGCCGTCGTAGGGAATCGGCAGCTCGACCGCCGCCTTGGCGGTCTCCACCTCCACCACGACCTGCCCGTCCGTCACCGAGTCCCCGGGCTTGACCAGCCACTTGAGGATCTCCGCCTCGGTGAGCCCCTCGCCCACGTCCGGCATTCTGAACTCGCGGTAGCGCTGTTGTTGTGCCGCAGCCATCGTCACGACTCTCCTCAGCCTCTCCCTCAGTACGCCAAGGCGCGATCGACGCCGTCGAGCAGCCGGTCGAGCCCGGGGAGGTACTCGTCCTCCAACCGTGCCGGCGGATACGGCGCGTGGAACCCGCCGACCCGCAGCACCGGGGCCTCCAGATGGTAGAAGCAGCGCTCCGTGATCCGGGCCGCCACCTCGGCGCCCACGCCCTGGAAGACGGGCGCCTCGTGCACGACCACCAGCCGGCCGGTCCGCTCCACTGAGCGCTGGACGGTGTCGAAGTCGATCGGCGAGAGCGACCTGAGGTCCACCACCTCGAGCGACCTGCCCTCCTCCTCGGCGGCCTTGGCCGCCTGGAGCGCGGTGCGGACCGTCGGGCCGTAGGCGACCACGGTCAGGTCGGTGCCGGGCCGCACGACGCGCGCCGTGTGCAGCGCGTCGGGGATGCCCTCGGGGTCGACCTCGCCCTTCTCCCAGTAACGGCCCTTGGGTTCGAGGAAGATCACCGGGTCGTCGCACTCGATGGCCTGCCGCAGCATCCAGTACCCGTCCGACGGGTTGGACGGGGTGACCAGCTTGAGCCCCGCGACATGGGTGAAGAGCGCCTCGGGCGACTCGCTGTGGTGCTCGACGGCGCCGATGCCGCCGCCGTAGGGGATGCGGATGACGACCGGCAGCTTGATCTTGCCGAGCGCCCTGGCGTGCATCTTGGCCAGCTGGGTGACGATCTGGTCGTAGGCGGGGAAGACGAAGCCGTCGAACTGGATCTCGGCGACCGGCCGGTAGCCGCGCAGCGCCAGGCCGATGGCGGTGCCGATGATGCCCGACTCGGCCAGCGGGGTGTCGATCACCCGCTCCTCGCCGAAGTCCTTCTGGAGCCCGTCGGTGATCCGGAAGACCCCGCCGAGCTTGCCGACGTCCTCGCCCATCACCAGCGTCTTGGGGTCGGACTCCAGGGAGGAGCGGAGCGCCGCGTTGAGCGCCCTGGAGAACGACAACTTCTCTGCGGTCATGTCAGTTCCCCTCGTGGTCGGCGAAGGAGGCGAGGTAGCCGGCGAACTGGGCCCGCTCCTCGTCCACCAGGGTGTGTCCGTCGGCGTAGACGTGGTCGAACATCGCCATCGGGTCGGGGTCCGGCATGGTGCGGATGGCCTCCCGCACCCGGCGGGCCAACGCGTCGCTCTCCGCCTCCAGTTCGGCGTGGAAGCCCTCGTCGGCGGCGCCCTCGCGGTCCAGATGGCGGCGCAGCCGCAGGATCGGGTCCCTGGCCTCCCAGGACTCCAGCTCCTCCTGGCGGCGGTAGCGGGTCGGGTCGTCCGAGGTGGTGTGCGCGCCCATCCGGTAGGTGAACGCCTCGATCAGCGTGGGTCCCTGGCCGCTGCGGACCAGCTCGGCGGCGGCGCGGGTGGTGGCGAGCACGGCCAGCACGTCGTTGCCGTCGACCCGCAGCCCGGGGAAGCCGTAGCCGGCGGCGCGCTGGTAGAGCGGCACCCGGGTCTGGCGTTCGGTGGGTTCGGAGATGGCCCACTGGTTGTTCTGGCAGAAGAAGACGACCGGCGCGTTGTAGACGGCGGCGAAGGTGAACGCCTCGGCCACGTCGCCCTGGCTGGAGGCGCCGTCGCCGAAGTACGCCATCACGGCGGCGTCGGCGCCGTCCTTGGCGACGCCCATCGCGTAGCCGGCGGCGTGCAGCACCTGGGAGCCGATGACGATGGTGTAGAGGTGGAAGTTGTTGCTGTTGGGGTCCCAGCCGCCGTGGTTGACGCCCCGGAACATGCCGAGCAGCTGGATCGGGTCGACGCCCCGGCACCAGGCGACGCCGTGCTCGCGGTAGGTGGGGAAGACGTAGTCGGCGGGGCGCAGCGCGCGGCCGGAGCCGATCTGCGCGGCCTCCTGGCCCAACATCGAGGGCCACAGGCCGAGTTCGCCCTGGCGCTGGAGGGCGGTGGCCTCGGCGTCGAAGCGGCGGCTGAGCACCATGTCCCGGTAGAGGCCACGGAGTTCCTCGTGGCTGACGGTCAGCGGGTAGTCGGGGTGCTCGACGCGTTCGCCCTCGGGGGTGAGCAGCTGCACCATCTCCGGGGCGGGGGCCTGGCTCGCGGGCGCCTCGGTGGCGGCCTTCCGCGTCCCCGCCCGCCTGGCGGCGGCGGTCTTCCTGGGCGCGCTCTTCGCCGCGCCGGTCTTCGCGGGCGCGTTCTTCGCCGAACCGCCCTTCGTCGCGGTCCGCTTCGCGCCGTTCTTCGCGGTGCCGTTCCTCGTCGTGGACTTCTTCGCCGTGGTGGTGCTCGGGGCGCGGTCCGTGGCGTCCCCTGCCGGTGGGCGGGCGGTGGACTCCTGCGTGGTGGTGCTGCTGCGCGAGGTGTCGCGCGAGGTGCTCTCCACGGTCACTCGTGTTCCTCCGTCGGTCCGGCCCCCGGGGTCCGCCGGGCGACCAGTGCGGTTCGCCCGGTCCCTGCGGCGCACGGGGTGGGTGCGTCGGACGGGAACCGAGCGATTCCCTACACCCCGCTCTCCCGTCCCGTTTCGTCCGCCTTATAAGAGCACGGTATCCAGACGGTTCACAAGCTGCGAAAGCGGCCCTGACCTGCGGATTTACCTGGATATCCAAGTAACCGGCGGGTGCGCCGGAAGAGACGCTGGTCGGGGCGTTACGGGCAGCGGGTATCTCGCACGTTAACCCGCGCCTCCGCTTCGCGGGAAGGCGTGCGTGCGGGTCCTGTGGAAAACTGACAAGGTGCCCGAAAACGCAGAAGACGGTGCGATCACCGTGTTTCTCCTGGACGACCACGAGGTCGTGCGGCGCGGTGTGCACGAGCTGTTGGCCATGGAGCCGGACATCGAGGTGGTCGGCGAGGCCGGCACGGCGGCCGAGGCCCTGGACCGCATCCCGACCGTGAACCCACGCGTCGCGGTGCTGGACGTGCGGCTGCCGGACGGCAGCGGCGTCGAGGTGTGCCGGGACATCCGTTCGCGCGACGAGTCGATCCGCTGCCTGATGCTCACCTCGTACGCGGACGACGAGGCGCTCTTCGACGCGATCATGGCCGGCGCTTCCGGCTATGTCCTCAAGGCCATTCGGGGCACGGAGCTGCTCTCGGCCGTGCGGGACGTCGCGGCCGGCAAGTCGCTGCTCGACCCGGACGCGACCCAACGGGTGCTGGAACGGCTGCGCGGCGGCGAGAAGAGCGAGGACGACCGGTTGGCGCAGCTGACCGACCAGGAACGACGCATTCTGGAGCTGATCGGCGACGGCCTGACCAACCGGGCGATCGGCCAGGAGCTGCACCTGGCGGAGAAGACCATCAAGAACTATGTCTCCGCGCTGCTGGCCAAGTTGGGGATGGAGCGCCGCTCGCAGGCCGCCGCCTATGTGGCCAGGCTCCAGGAGCAGAAGCGGCGCTGAGCCCGTTCGCCGTTCGGGGCGGGCGGGGCGGCCAGGGGCGGGC
>NZ_RFFJ01000321.1 GCF_003696235.1 Streptomyces triticirhizae | reverse complement strand
GGGCGCCACGCGAGAGGTGGAGGCGGGCCAGCTCGCGGGAGGCGGTGGCCAGCAGGGCGGGCGCGCCGACGGCGCGGCACTGCTGGACGGCCGCCCACAGCAGGGGCTCGGCCGCTTCGGGCCGGCCGGCCAGCACCTCGACGCCGGCGGCGAACAGCGGGGCGAAGCCGGCGACTTCGGCGTAGCCGAGGCCGGCGGCGAGCCGGTCGGCGGTGGCCAGGCAGGCGCGGGCCTCGCCGGTGCGGCCGTGAAGCGCCAGCAGGTTGGCGAGCGGATAGCTGAGGGTGACGGTGGCGGTGGCGTTGCCCGGGCCGTGTTCGGCGAGCAGCGCGCGGCAGTGCGCGATGGCCTCGGGCGCCGGCGTCGGCCCGTGCCAGAGGGAGACGCCCAACGCGCCGAGCGCGATGGCGCGTTCGGGGGCGACGTCGGCGGCGACGGCGTGGTCGAGGGCGGTGGCGAGCAGCCGGCCGGCGGAGCGGTGGCGGCCGGCGAGCTGCCGGTCCTGGGCGATGCGGATCTGGGCCCTGGCCAGGCCGAGCCGGTCGCCGGCCGCCTGGAAGACGGGCATCGCGGCGTGCGCGGCGTCGGCGGCGGTGCCCTGGTCGCCCTCGGGGTCGAGGGAGGCCAGCTGGAGCCGGGCGTGGGCGTGGGCGAGCCGGTCGCCGGCGCGGGCGGAGACGGCGAGGACCTTCCGCAGCAGCGCGCCGCCCTCCTCGGCGCGGCCCAGCGCCAGCCAGGTCTCGCCGAGGCCGAGCGCGGCCGTGGTCCAGCTCGGCTCGTCGGACTCGCTGTGGCGCAGGGCGCGTTGGTGCAGCTCGGCGGACCAGCCGAGGTCGGCGCGGGCGAGCGCGTGGCGGCCGGCCTCGGCCAGCGCGCGGGCGGCGCGGGCCCGCAGGGCCCGGGTGCGGGGCCCGAGTTGGCCCAGCTCCCGCAGGTGGAGATACGCCTGTTCGGTGTGGTGGGCGGTGAGCGCGGCGCCGATACCGGTGCGGGCGGCGAGCCGCTCGTGCCAGGTGGCGCGGCGCCGCTTGCTGAGGCCCCGGTAGGCGACGTCGCGCAGCAGCCCGGAGCGGAACTGGTGGCTGCCGGGCGCGCCGCCGGGCGCGGGTTCGAGCAGACCGCGCCGGGCCAGCTCGTCGAGGGCCTCGGGCGCGGCCCCGTCCTCGGGGGTGCCGGCGAGCAGGAGGTCCACCTCGGCGGTGGTGAAGCGGCGGCCGACGACCGCGCCGGCCTCCAGCGCGGCGCGCGTCGGCCCGTCGAGGCCGTCGATGCGGGCGGCGAGGACGGCGGTGACGGTCACGGGCAGGCGGCCGGGGTCGGTGGCGTCGCCGCCGTCGGCCGCCCAGGCGAGGAGCTGTTCGAGGTGGAGCGGGTTGCCCTCGGCGCGGCGGATCGCCGCCTCGCGCACCCCGCTGGAGAGCGGGCCGGCGCGGCCCACGAGGTGCTGGGAGGCGGCGAGGCGGCGGGCGGCGTCCTCGGGGAGCGGGCCGAGCGGCAGGTGGTGGGCGGGGGCGTCGGGGTCGGCGGGGGCGTCCGGCGCGTCGAAGTCGGCGGCCAGGGGCGGGCGTTCACGGGTGGGGCGGCCGGCGTGGAGCAGCAGCACGGGCCGGTCGGCCAGCGTCTCCCGCAGGCCGCGCAGCCCGCGCAGCAGCGCCGGCCTGGCCCACTGGGCGTCGTCGAGGACGAGGGCCAGCGGTCGGCGGCGGGAGAGTTCGGCCAGCAGGGTCCCGACGGCGCCCCAGGTCGCGGCGGTGGAGGGGCTGGGCGTGCCGTCGACCAACAGGCCGCCGCGCAGCACCTCGTGGGCGGCGCCGCCCTCGCCCGATGGCACGCCGGTGTGGCGCAGCAGGGAGGTGAGGGCGTCGGCGAGCGGGGCGAGGCTCGCCTCGTCGCCGTGGCCACGGCAGCTGGCGGCGCCCACCGGCACGCCGTCGGCGGCGAGTTGGGCGAGCCAGGCGCGCAGCAGCCGGGTCTTGCCGATGCCGGCCTCGCCGGTCACCGTGACCAGGCGGGCGGCGGGTCCGGTCGTCACGTCCTTCCAGTGCTCGGTCAGCCGGCGGAGTTCCGCCTCGCGGCCCACCAGGGGCGTGGCGTCCGGCGGGGTGTCGGCGCCCGCGCCGCGCGGGGCGAGCCCCAGCAGCCGGAACGCGCGGACCGGCTCGCGCTTGCCCTTCAGACGCAGCGGGCCGAGCGGGGCGACCTCGGCTTCGGCGCCGAGCAGCAGGCGGGTGGCGGGGCCGATGAGGATCTCCCCGGGCGGGGCGGCCTGTTCGAGGCGGGCGGCGACGTTGACGACCTCGCCGGAGACGAAGGTGCCGTCGGTGGCCTCGCCCGAGGTGACGACCTCCCCGCTGTTGACGCCGATCCGCACCTCCAGGGTGCTGCCGACCTCGGCGGCCAGCTCCTCGTTGAGTGGCTTGAGCGCGGCGATCATGTCGAGCGCGGCGGCCGCCGCGCGGCGCGCGTCGTCCTCCCGCACGCGGGGGACGCCGAAGACGGCCACCACCGCGTCGCCGATGAACTTCTCCACGGTTCCGCCGCGCGCCTCGACGCCGGCGCGCATCGCTTCGAAGTAGCGCAGCACCACGGCGCGGAGCGTCTCGGGTTCGAGGACCCCGGACAGCTCGGTGGAGCCGACGAGGTCGCAGAAGAGCGCGGTGATCATCTTGCGTTGCTCGGGCACGGTGTGACTCCCTCGGTGTGCGCCCGGTGGGCCCGTTCGGAACCCGGGCCTCAGAACAGGGCGGCGCCGGCCACGGCGGCGTGCGCCCTGACCTCGGGCTCCACCGCGTCGAGGCGGGACTTGATGTCCAGCACCAGGGCGAGTTCCTCGGGGGTGAGCGCGGCGAAGACGGCGCGCTGCTCCGGGGTGAGGGAGGGCACGGGGAAGCCGGCTTCGGCGAGTTCGCGCAGGGTGCGCGCGGCGTCGGCGTCGCTGGCCCCGCCAGTCCCGCTGGCGCTCGGCTCGCCGGGAGCGTCGCGCTCGTCGCGGGCGGCGGCGTCGCCGGCGGCCGCCGGGCTGCCGGCGTTGCCTTCGGGCGGGTGGGGCGTGGTGGTCGTCATGGCGTGCGGGCCTCCTCCGGGGCGGTCGGGGTGCTCGGGGCGGTCGGGGTGAACGGGGTCAACGGGGGCGCCGCGGCGGTCAGCTCCTCCAGCACCGCCAGCAGCGCGGCGACGGTGTGCAGGGCGCTCAACCGGGCCGCGCGCCGGGCGCGTTCGGTGGTGACGCCGGCGTCGAGCGCGGCGACGACCTCGGCGCTGTGGCCGGGGTCGGCCTCGGCGTGCAGCCGCACCGAGTCGAACGCGGCCGGCGGCAGCCCGGTCCGCTCGGCGAGCAGCGCGGGCAACGCGGCGTGCGGGGCGTGGAGTTCGAGGACCAGGACATAGCCGAGGAGCGCGGCCGGGTGGTGGTGGACGACCCAGTAGTAGGGGGCGCCGACCAGGCGGGCCACGGCGGCCGAGGGCGGCTGTTCGAAGGCGCGGTCGGGGTCGAGGCCGGCGGCGGCCAGGTCGTCGAGCAGCCAGTCGTCGTGGTGGCGCTCGCGGGCGATGTGCGCGTCGAGGAAGCCGGCCAGGGCGTCGGCGCCCGGCTCCCCGGCGCCGGCCGCAAGGGCACGGCAGCGGCGCGCGGCCAGCTCCATCAGGGGCACGGAGGCGCGGATGACGGCGTGCATGGTGGTGAGGTAGCGCGCATAGCGCTCCGTGAGCCCCTCGGGGCGCCAGAGCGCGGCGGACGCGCGGCGCAGCGCCGGGGACAACGGCTCGACGAGGGCGCGCAGTTCGCGCCCGGCCGGGGCCCTCACGGCGTGCCTCCCGGCTGGCTCGGCCCGCCGGCCGTCTCGTCGAGGAGGTGGGCGTGCCGGGGGCTGCCGTGCCGGGCGACGAGCGCCACCGGG
>NZ_RFFJ01000320.1 GCF_003696235.1 Streptomyces triticirhizae | reverse complement strand
GGCCGTCTCGTGTGCGTCAACGGACGCGCGGGGAAGGGTCGTTGTCAGCGCCCCTTGCGTTCGGGGCGCACCAGGCCGGCGCGGCGCAGGGCGTCGGCCATCGCGCTGTTCGCCGGCGGGGGGCCGCCGGCCCGCTGCCCGCCGGCGCGTCGTCCGCCGTTGCCCCCGCTCCCCCGGGGCGCGCCGCCGCCCCTGCGGTCCCGCTGCCGGGGCGCGCCGCCGCGCTCCGCGCGCTCCCCGCCCCTGGCGGGCTCGTCGTCCAGCCGCAGCGTCAACGAGATGCGCTTGCGCGGGACGTCCACGTCCAGCACCTTGACCGTGACGATGTCCCCCGGCTTGACGACCTCGCGCGGGTCGGAGACGAACTTCCGCGACATCGCGGAGACATGGACCAGCCCGTCCTGGTGGACGCCGACGTCCACGAAGGCGCCGAACGCGGCGACGTTGGAGACCACGCCCTCCAGGGTCATCCCCGGCTCCAGGTCCCCCAGCGACTCGACGCCCTCCCTGAAGCGGGCGGTGCGGAAGGCGGGCCGTGGGTCGCGGCCCGGCTTCTCCAGCTCCCTGATGATGTCGGTGACCGTGGGCAGCCCGAAGGTGTCGTCCACGAAGTCGGCCGGGCGCAGCGCCCGCAGGGCCGAGCCGTTCCCCACCAGGGAGGCGACGTCGCCGCCGGTGGCCTTCACCATGCGGCGCACCACCGGGTACGCCTCGGGGTGCACGGCGGAGGCGTCCAGCGGGTCATCGCCGTCCCTGATCCGCAGGAATCCGGCGCACTGCTCGAACGCCTTGGGCCCCAGCCGAGGCACCTGGCGCAGCGCGGCGCGGCCGGTGAACGGGCCGTTGCTGTCGCGGTGGGCCACGATGTTCTCCGCGAGGGTGGTGCCGATGCCGGAGACCCGGGCCAGCAGCGGCACGGAGGCCGTGTTGACGTCCACGCCCACGCCGTTGACGCAGTCCTCGACCACGGCGTCCAGCGAGCGGGAGAGCTTCACCTCGGAGAGGTCGTGCTGGTACTGGCCGACGCCGATGGACTTCGGGTCGATCTTGACCAGCTCGGCCAGCGGGTCCTGGAGCCGGCGCGCGATGGAGACCGCGCCGCGCAGCGAGACGTCCAGCTCGGGCAGCTCCCTGGCCGCGTAGGCGGAGGCCGAGTAGACCGAGGCGCCGGCCTCGGAGACCACCATGGTGGTGAGCTTGGCGTCGCCGAGCCGGGCGATCAGCTCGCCGGCCAGCTTGTCCGTCTCGCGGGAGGCCGTGCCGTTGCCGATGGCGATCAGCTCGACGCCGTGCGCCTTCACGAGGGCGGCCAGGGTGTCGAGCGACTCGGCCCAACGGCGGTGCGGGACATGCGGATAGATCGTCTCGGTGGCGGCGACCTTGCCGGTGGCGTCGACGACGGCGACCTTGACGCCGGTGCGCAGGCCCGGGTCCAGGCCCATGGTGGGCCGGGTGCCGGCGGGGGCGGCGAGCAGCAGGTCGCGGAGGTTGGCCGCGAAGACGGCGACCGCCTCGTCCTCGGCCCGGGTGCGCAGCCGGGAGCGCAGGTCGATGCCCAGGTGCACCAGGATGCGGGTGCGCCAGGCCCAGCGGACGGTCTCGGCCAGCCAGGCGTCGGCGGGGCGGCCCCGGTCGACGATGCCGAAGCGGTGGGCGATGGCCCGCTCGAAGGCGGTGGGCCCGGCGGGCGCCTCGTCGTCGGACGGCTCGGGCTCCAGGGTCAGCTCCAGGATCTCCTCCTTCTCGCCCCGGAACATCGCCAGCACCCGGTGGGAGGGCAGCTCGGTGAAGGGCTCGGCGAAGTCGAAGTAGTCGGCGAACTTGGCGCCGGCCGCCTCCCTGCCCTCCCTGACCCTGGAGACCAACCGGCCGCCGTTCCACATCCGTTCGCGCAGCTCGCCCAGGAGGTCGGCGTCCTCCCCGAAGCGCTCGGTGAGGATGGCGCGGGCGCCGGCGAGGGCCGCCTCGGCGTCCGGCACCCCGCGCTCGGCGTCGACGAACGCGGCCGCGGCCGCCGCCGGCACCACCGTGGGATCGCCGAGCAGGCCGTCGGCCAGCGGCTCCAGGCCGGCCTCCCTGGCGATCTGGGCCTTGGTGCGCCGCTTGGGCTTGTAGGGGAGGTAGATGTCCTCCAGCCTGGCCTTGGTGTCGGCGGCCTGGATGCGGGCGGCGAGGGCGTCGTCGAGCTTCCCCTGGGACCTGATCGACTCCAGGATCGCCTCGCGCCGCTCCGCCAACTCCCGCAGGTAGCGCAGCCGTTCCTCCAGGGTGCGCAGCTGGGTGTCGTCCAGCGCGCCGGTGGCCTCCTTGCGGTAGCGCGCGATGAACGGCACCGTCGAGCCGCCGTCCAGCAGCTCGACCGCCGCGCTCACCTGCCCCTCCCGGACGCCCAGCTCCTCGGCGATCCGGCCCTCGACGGACCGGCCTGCGACAGGCTCGTTCACAATCTCGCTCCGCTTTCCCGGCGCGCCCTGCGCCGCGCTGTGCATTCTGGCAGGAGGCACCGACAGTCGCCCCGACAGGCGCGCCGCCTACGATGCGAACATGACAGCGGACGGAGCGGGAGAGCGGTCTCCCATCGGCTTAAGAGAGCGCAGGTGGCGTCGGGTCCACGAGCGACTCCTCGACACGGGGCTTGAGTTGTTCCTCGCCCACGGCTACGAGGCGACCACGGTGCAGGGGATAGCGCGCCGCGCCGAGGTGTCCGAGCGGACCTTCTTCCGCCATCTGCCCAGCAAGGAGGACGTCGTCCTGGAGCCGCTGCGCCTGCTGCACGGCGTCTTCCGCAGCGAGCTGGACCGGCGTCCAGCGACGGAGGGTCCGTTGCTGAGCCTGCGTCGGACGATGGCGGCGGCGCTGCGGACGGCGCCCGAGCCCGGGCGTCAACTCGCCCTGCGCGCGCTGCGGGTGGTGGGCAGGGACGAGCGGGCGCGGGTGCTGTGCCTGCGGCTGTACGCGGAGCATCACCCCGAGATCGCCGAGGTCATCCGGGTCCGCCGGGGCCTGCCGCCGGACGATCCCCGCCCCGCGCTGCTGGCGGGGGCGTTCACCACGGCCAGCCTGCTGGCGACCGCGCGCTGGAGCCGGGAACCGGACGGCACCGCGCGTTCCCTGGAGCGCGCCGGCGAGTCGCACTACGCTCTGCTCACGCGGCGCTCGGGAACGACTGGAACGCGCAGATCACCACCGCCGGTTACCCGGACGCCGACCACCAGCGCGGACCCCGACCCACAAGCTGAGGGTTCGTCAACTCGACCACCCCATCGAGTGATATGAACGGCACACGTGCGGCTGAACTCTTTGCCGACTGCCACGCGTGAGGGGCAGGGTGCGAGACACAACGCAGCGCAGTCGTCCCCGACTTCCGTGGCAAGACCGGAGGGTTCACGATGCCAACGAGGCTCACCAGCGAGGAGACCGGCGCCCGACGGCGCGGCCAGAGCTGGCTGTTGACCGCCCGCAGGGAGGACCTGGCGCGCTTCCGGCGGCTGGCGTCGGCGGCGATGCGGGAGTGGGAGCAGTCGCCCCGGGTGACGGAGGTGGTGTTGCACGGGGTCACCGAGCTGCTGTCCAACGTGGCGCGCCATGTCCCCGATCCGCGCTGTCGTCTGGAGCTGACCTCGGACGGGGACAGGGGTGGGGACACGGTGCGGGTCGCGGTGCACGACCGGTCGGCGACGCTGCCCGTCATCACGTTGCCCGACTGGACGGCCGAGGCGGGCCGGGGCCTGTGGCTGCTGCGGGAGATGGCCGACGACCTGGGGTTCGAGGCGACGGCCGAGGGCAAGGCGGTCTGGGTCCTGGTGCGTGGGGACGAGCCGCTGGGCTGACCGGCGCGCGGAGGGCAACGGGCGGCGCGCGGCGGCCGCCCATGGCGCGCGGCGCGAATGACCCGGCGCCCGCCGGTGCCCGCG
>NZ_RFFJ01000032.1 GCF_003696235.1 Streptomyces triticirhizae | reverse complement strand
CGTGCGCGGGCGGCGCGCGGAGACGGCGTGCGCTGGGCGGCACGCGCGCCCGGCGCGTCCCCGGCCCCCACGCCGGCGGACGCGCCGGCGTCTCAGCGGCGGACCACGCCCCCGCAACGGTCAACGACGGCCAGGGTGTTGACCGCCTCGTAGATCGCGGCCCGCAGCCGCTCGGGCTCGGTGGCCCGGGCGACGGCGCCCTCCGGGGGCACCAGCCAGCAGCTTCCCGCCACCGACGGGCGGCCGCCCACCGGGGCGTCGGTGCCCGCCCTGGTGCAGGCGCTGCCCGGCAGGTTCCAGCGCGCAGCGGTGCCGGGTGGCACCAGGAAACCCAGGGTCTCGCCCTCCCGGTCGTGGAGCACGGGGCCCACTCCGTGCCGCAGGCGCAGCAGATCGACGGCTTCCAGTCCTTGCCGCGCCGGGACCGTGACCACGTCGCAGGCCGCCGTGTCGCCGGTGTCCGCCATGGGTCCTCCTCCAGGGTGCTGTCGAGTGCGTTTGTTTAACGGCGGACCACTGTCAACGGCTACGGCTCGGAACCCCTCCTTTGGATGGCAGTTCATGGCAGATCGACGGGCCGGCGGCCGATCCTCCCCGAACGGGCGGTGAACGACCCGCTACAGCCGGTACCTTCCCGGCCATGGCGAGGTCATCATCCACCTCCAGGACGACCACACCCAACGAGGCGTTCCGCTCGCTGCGCGGCGGGCTCTCCCCCGGCGAGTTCGCGGCGGCGGTGCGGCGGGCGGCGCGGGAGATCGGCGAACGGGTCTCCTGCGACGCGCGCTACGTGGGGCGTGTGGAAGCAGGCGAGATCCGATGCCCTAACTACGCCTACGAACGGGTATTTCTTCATATGTTCCCGGGGCGCACCCTGACCGACCTTGGCTTCGAGCCACGACAGACCGTCCGAGGACGCGGCGCGCGCGCCGTCCCCCCACCCCGCGCCGAGCCGATCCCCCCCGACCGCACCCCCCGGGCGTTCGACGGCCCACGGCCGTCCCGGCACGGGCGCGACGCGGCGCCCCCGGGTGAGCACACCCACGACACCGAGGAGGGCGACGTGCTGCGTCGCGCGTTCATGACCGGCGGCCCGGCCGCCATCGCGTCCCTGGCCGCACTGGGCACGGCGCCGCACGCCTCGGCCGCCGACCGGGGGCGCCCCGGCGCCGCCGAGGTGGCCAGGGTCCGCCAGGCCGTGCGCGACATCCGGCTGCTCGACGACCAACACGGGGCGCTGGCGCTGTACCGACCGGCCGGCGAGGCGCTGCGGACCGCCTACGAGCTGCTGGACACCGGCGCGAAGCGGTCGGCGGTGGACGACGAACTGCACTCCAACACGGGCGAGTTGGCGATCTCGGTCGGCTGGCTGGCGCACGACTCGCGGCGCTGGGTCGAGGCCCGCTCCTACTACGCCGAGGCGCTGGCCACCGCCCGGGTCGGCGGCGACCCCGCCCTGGAGGCGCACGCGTTCTGCAACACCGCCTTCCTCGCCAGGGACACGGGGCGCCCGAGGGAGGCGGTGCGCGCCGCCCAGGCCGGCGCGCGCGCCGCGCGGCAGGTGGGTTCCGAGCGCCTGCGCTCCCTGTTGGCGCTGCGCGAGGCGGCCGGTTGGGCGGGCATGGGCGACCGGGGCGGCACCGAGCAGTCCATCGCGCGGGCCCAACGGGCGTACGAACGGGGCGACCCGCCGGAGAGCCCCGAGTGGATGACCTTCTTCGGGGACGGCGAGTTCGCCAGCCTGGAGGGGCAGTGCTGGGCGTTGCTCGGCGACTGGCGGCGCGCCGCCGAGTGCGCCAGGAGCGCGGTGGAGGCGGCCAGGCGCGACCCGCACTTCGCCCGCAACATCGCGCTCTACTCGGCGGAGTTGGCCGGCTGCCTGGCCAGGTCGGGCCGCCCCGAGGAGGCCGCCGCCGTGGGCAACCAGACGCTGGACCTGATGGACCAGGTGCGCTCCACCCGGATCACCGAGTTGCTCGCCGACACCGCGACCCGCCTCCATCCGGCCCGCAGGGACGCGGCGGTGGCCGCGTTCCTGGAACGGCAGCGCTCCGGCCCCGTGTGACCGTCCCGTCGCGCGCCGCCGCCACGCGCCGGCCTCCTCGCCACGCGCCGGCGCGCATCTCCCCGCGCACGCCGGCGCGTTGACCGCCCACGCCCCGAGGAGCGCACGCCCCGGCGTCCCTCAGGCGGAGTCGGGCAGGTGCGCGGTGTCGTTCCACCGCTCCAGCGCCGGCTCGCCATAGGCCCAGGAGAGCACCGAGAGCGCGGCGGCCTCCAGCTTCAGCCGGGCCGCGAAGTCGACCTCCTGGCCCAGCCAACGGGCCGCCACCGCGCGCAGGATGTGCCCGTGGGCGAAGACCACGGTGTCCCGGTCGGCGGCGCGCGCCCAGGCCACGACCTCGTCGGCCCGCTCGGCCAGCCGGGCCATGCTCTCGCCGTCCCGCACCCCGTCGCGCCAGATCACCCAGTCCCCGCCGCGCTGTTCGGCGATCTCCTCGGTGGTCAGGCCCTCCTCGCGCCCGTAGTCCCACTCCAGCAGCGCGTCCCACGGCGTGGCCCGGTCGCCGAAGCCGGCCAGCGCGCAGGTCTCGGAGGCCCGGGAGAGCGGGCTGGTGCGGACCTCGGCGCCCGGCAGGTCGTTCCAGGGGGCGCGCCGCAGCCGTTCCCCCAACACCCTGGCCTGCTCGCGCCCCTCGTCCAGGAGCGGGACATCCGTCAGCCCGGTGTGCCGTCCCGACACCGACCAGGCCGTTCGTCCGTGTCGGACCAACAGGATGCGCCCAGGCATGGAGTTCCTCTCGTGACATGACCGATGGTGACCGGTGCGACCGCCGGTGCGATCACTCGCGTCTCGAACGTCACACATCATTCCTCACGCAACCGCGGGGGGCGCCCCGGGCGTCTCATCGAGAGCGGTCCGTCTTACGGTGGACTGACGTACGCCTGACCAACAGCCAAAAACGAGATGATCCGGAGTTCGCGCCGATGCCCAAACAGCGGCCACGCTGGTGGACCGAGCTGCTGCTGATCCTGGTGGCCTACGGGGCCTACTCGGGCGCGAGGCTGCTGGCCAGGGGTGATGTCACCACGGCCGTGGACAACGGGCTGAGCATCCTGCGGCTGGAGCGCGCGCTGTGGCTGCACGCGGAGGAGCCGCTCAACGAACTCTTCACCCAGGAGCCCTGGCTCGGGGTGCCGTCCTCGTTCGCTTACGCGTCGCTGCACTACGTGGTCACCCCCATCGTCCTGGTCTGGCTCTTCCACTGTCGCCCGAGCCGCTACCGGCTGATGCGCACCTGGCTGCTGACCTCGACGATGCTGGGCCTGATCGGTTTCACGCTGATGCCGACCAGCCCGCCCCGGCTGCTGCCCGGCGGGCACGGCTTCGTGGACAGCCTCGCCCAGTACAGCGGTTGGGGCTGGTGGGCCGACGACGCCAGCGCGCCCAGCGGGATGGGCGACTTCACCAACCAGTACGCCGCGATGCCGAGCCTCCATGTGGGCTGGTCGGTGTGGTGCGGGGTCGCGTTGTGGCACTACGGGGGGCGTTCGCTGTGGGTGCGCGCCGCCGCCGTCCTCTATCCGCTGATCACGGTGATCGTGGTGATGGGCACCGCCAACCACTACTTCCTGGACGCGCTCGCCGGGACGACCGTGATGGTCGTCGGGCTGCTGCTGGCCAGGCCGCTGCTGTTGCTGTCGGGGCGGCTGCGGAGCCCTTTCGGCTGGGACGAGAAGCGGGAGGCCGCCCCGGACTACCGGACGCTCCCCACCATCGACGACCAGGACCGGCGCCCGCGCCGGCGTGAGATGGACGACAGCGCCGGCGCGAGCGCCCCCGCCACGCCCTCGCGCGTCCCCAGGGCGCGGCACAATGGAACGTCGACCGCACAGGAAAGCCAGATGACTCCGCCGTCCTGACCAGGAGGCTGATCCCCGCATGTCCGACTCCGGCCAGGGCCGCGAACCCTCCGGCACACCGCCCCAGTTCCGCCGCCCGGCCGCGCTCTTCTTCGAGCCGCCCGCCGGCCCCTCCGACGAGGAGCACTTCTTCTCGCTGGAGTCGATCAGCGAGCCGCGCGAGCTGCTGGACCGGGCCACCGAGCTGGCCACGGCCTTCCAGAACGCCGCCGACCGCTCCGTCGAGTACCAGGCGATGGCCGCCGCCCAGCTGGCCGACACCGCCCGGTTCGACTCCCTCACCCCGGCCGCCGTCGCCGACCGGGCGGGGTGGACCGAGGACTATGCCGTCAAGATGATCGAGTTCGGCCGCGAGCTGCTGCGGCGCCGGACGTGAGACGCGTCCCACCCGGGCCGGGGCCGTCGGCGCACCGCTCCGGCGGCGGCGCCGTGGGCTGGGCAAACGCCCCGCTGGCCCCCCGTGAATCCGATTTTTGCTTCACCGGTTCGGGGTGCTAGTGTCTACGACGTCAGCAGGCGCCGCTAGCTCAGTTGGTTAGAGCAGCTGACTCTTAATCAGCGGGTCCGGGGTTCGAGTCCCTGGCGGCGCACCTGATGAAGGGCCTCCGGTCGAGAGACCGGGGGCCCTTTCCCATGGGCGCCGTGGCCGTCTCCCGCCGCGCCCCTACTCCTTGTCCACCCTGATGTGCCAGCCGCCGCTGGCCGTCCGTTCGCCGACCTCGACGCGCACCCCGTTGGCCGCGTCGACATAGCTCTCGCCGGTCTCCAGCGGGGCGTCGGCCAGCCGAGGGTGGACCGAGGTGCCATGGCAGGCCTCCGTCTCGGGGTGGCCGTCGATCACCTCCACCGGGCCCTCGGCGGACGGCACGTCGCTGCGCACCCGGTAGAGCAGCACGCCCCTGGTGCACAGGTCACGGTCGTTGCCGATCGGGGTGCGCGCCTCGGCGACGAGCGCCTCGGCCGGGCCGGTGCGCACCACGGCGAGCCGGGTGTCGGCGGTCGGGTTCCGCTCGTCGAGGGGGGCGCCGAGCGGTTCGAGGGTGTGCAGGCTGGTGCCGGCGGAGCGGACGCAGGCGATGTGCTCGGCGTCCAGCCAGCCCATCTTCCACTTGTGCCAGCCGAAGAGGTCGGGTGCGAGGCCGAACTGGCTGCCCATCAGGTCCCAGTCCCCGACGTGGGTGTCCCAGTCGCCCGTGCCCTCGGTCGGCCGGTTGTAGAGGTCGGGCAGGTCGAAGACGTGCCCCGTCTCGTGGGCCAGCACGTTGCGGTCGGGGCGGCGGTGTTCGAAGACGGTCACCAGGCGGCGGATCTCGGCCTCCCCGACGGTGATCGGGGAGTTGAAGTTGACGACCTTGGTCGCGTCGGAGTCCACGCCGGGGGCGTCGGGGTCGGCGACCAGATACACCACGTCGAACGCCGCCAGGTCGGTCCTGGGGGCGATGACCGAGAGCGCGTCGTGCAGGTAGTCGGCCCGCAGCTCGGCCGGCCAGTCCCGCTGTATGCCGTAGTCGACGGAGTCGGCCGGCATCTCCAGCCACTCCCCCACGATCTCCGTCTCCAGGGTGAGCCGGCCGTAGGAGGAACGGTCGAAGTACTCGGCGGTGGCCGGGAAGTAGTCCTCGGCGATGCGCTCGGGGCTCAGCTCCGGCTCAGCGTCGGGGAAGGAGAGGAAGAGCATCACCGCGTCGAGGGTGCCCACCGGGCGCGGGTAGTCGTCGTTCCAGCTGTCGAGGCCCTCGGAGTGGTGGACGGTCGAACGGGGCAGGCCGCAGGGCTCGTCGGCGAGCGCGCCGGTGCCGGGAGCCGAGGTCATGGTGGTGGCGAGCAACGCGGCGAGCGCGGTCAGGACGGCCGCTGGGCGGCGATGGTCACGGCGCACTGCGACCTCCCGTCGAGCCGTTGGATACGCCGAGTCCACCTTGTTTGTTTTTGCCGGCTTACGCCCTGTTTCGCTAGCCCGGTCAGGTAACGCGTCGGCGATTACCCTGCGTAGACATCAGTCCCGAACGATCGCGGGGGAAAAGCGCCCGAGCAGAAACGATCAAGTGGTCGAAAGCATGTCTGAGAGGCGTCCGGAGCATGACCGGAAGCTGGATGAGAATTGACTGGAGCCCATCAAAAACGTGCCCTCGGGGAATCGGGACAGGCCCACGGGGCACTGGCTCAGCCCGCGCCCGAACCTCTATGATCGGCACATTTCCAGCGTGGATACGCCAGGCGGGCAGCCGGGGAGTGCCCGACGGCACCATCCGCGGGCGCCCCATCCCCTCCCGGAGCAGTCGGTGAACGGACCCTTCAAAGGACCGGGCGAGAACCCCGGAGGCGGCCTCGCCGCGACTCCCCACGCCCTCACGGAGAGTGATGTTCTCCGGGACTACCAGGCCGCGTTCCACATCGCCGCGCTGCCCATGGCCCTGGTCGGCAGATCGGGGCAGATCATCTCGGCCAACCCCGCGCTGGGCTCCCTCCTCGGCGTCCCCTCCGAGGAGTTGACCGGCCGCTCGGCGGACGCGATCGCCGGCATCGGCATCGACGACCGGACCCAGGGCTCCTACCACGCGGTGCTCGCCGGCCAGCGCGAGCTGCTGCGCTGCGTCCGCCGGCTCAAGCACACGGACGGGCACACGCTCTGGGCCGACATCACCGTCGCGCCCACCGGCGGGGCGCGCACGGTCGCGCTGCTGACGGTCGCCGACATCAGCGAGCGCAGGGAGCTGAAGGAACGCCTGCGCCACATCCAGATGCACGACCCCGTGACGCGGCTGCCCAACCGCACCCTCTTCTTCGAGCGGCTCACCAACGCGCTCGCCGACTCGGCCACCGGCCGGATCGGGCTGTGCTACCTGGGCCTCGACGGCTTCAAGGCGGTCAACGACACCCTCGGGCACCGGGTCGGCGACCAGCTGTTGGGCGCGGCGGCCAAGCGGCTCACCGAGTGCGCCACCGGGGCCGGCGGCCATCTGGTGGCCCGGCTCGGCGGGGACGAGTTCGCGGTGCTGGTGGAGAGTTCCACCAGCACCGAGCAGTTGACCGTGCTGGCCGGAGCGATGCTGGCGGCGCTCCAGCACCCGTTCGACCTGGCCGGCCAGCGGCTGGCGGTTTCGGCCAGCATCGGGGTGGTGGAGCGAGAATGCGCCACCACGACGCCCACCGATCTGATGCAGGCCGCCGACACCACGCTGTACTGGGCGAAGGCCGACGGCAAGGCCCGCTGGACGCTCTTCGACCCGGAGCGCAACGCCCACCGGATGACCCGGCAGTCGCTCTCCTCCACCCTGCGCCACGCGGTGGAGCGCGGGGAGTTCACGCTGGAGTACCAGCCGATCGTGGGGCTCGCCGACGACATCGTGCGCGGCGCCGAGGCGCTGGTGCGCTGGCGGCACCCACAGTTCGGGATGCTGGGTCCCGACCGGTTCATCGGCCTGGCCGAGGAGAACGGCGCCATCGTGCCGCTGGGCCGCTGGGTGCTGAACGAGGCCTGCCGACAGGCCCGCCGCTGGCAGCTGGAGCACCCGGGGCCGCCGCTCTTCGTCTCGGTGAACGTGGCCGTCCGTCAGGTCTGGGACTCCGACCTGGTCAACGACGTGGCCTGCGCGCTGCGCGAGTCGGGGCTGCCGTCGGGGCTGTTGCAGCTGGAGCTGACGGAGTCGGACGTGATGGGCTCGGCCGGCCGGCCGCTCCAGGCGCTCCAGGCGCTCTCCGACATGGGGGTGCGGATCGCCATCGACGACTTCGGCACCGGCTACTCCAACCTGGCCTATCTGAGTCGACTTCCGGTGCGTGCGCTGAAGTTGGACGGCACCTTCGTGCGCGGCTTCCGCACCGCGCGCCACCTCAACCCGGCCGACGAGACCATCGTGACCTCCCTGGTGCAGCTCGCCCACAAGCTGGGGCTCACGGTGACGGCGGAGTGCGTCGAGGGCCCGGCGCAGGCGGAGCGGCTGCGCCGCATCGGCTGTGACACGGGCCAGGGCTGGCACTACGCCAGGCCGCTGCCGCCGGACCACCTGGCGGCGATGCTGGCGGGCCGTTGACCCCACGCCCTCGACAGGAGTGACGGGACGTCAGCGGAGCGCTCCCCGTGCCCCAACCCCTGTACGGCGCCCGGCGATGGCGGAATACTGCCCATCTATGACGATCATGGCTGAAACCATCACCCCGGAGAGACTTGACGCCCTGCTGGCGGAGGACTCCCACCCGGTTCTCCATCGGGCGCTGTGGCAGCTGCTCTGGGAGACCGACATCCGCGTGCTCGACCTGCTCTCCCTCGACGTGGCCGAGGTGGACCGGGCCGGTGGGCGGATCGCGCGGGCCGGCGCGCCGTTCCCCGTCGCGCTCAGCGAGCGGGCGCTCGACCTGCTCGCCCCGCTGATCGCCGACCGCGCGGCGGGCCCGCTCTTCGGCACCGGCAACGAACGCCTGCGGGCGTTGAGTTGGGAGGAGGCCGTGCGCGGGGCGCGGGAGCACGGCGTGGCGATCCACGCCTTCCGCACCGCCGGCAAGCGCCACCGCTCGCGCGCCGGGGCGCCCGAGGCGGGCGCCGGCGAACCCGCCGTCGAACCGGCCGGCGAACCCGCCTGAGGAGCCGGGAGGTGCCCCGGTTCAGACGCCGTCCGCCGAGAAGAGTGTGCCGAGCGCCGGGCAGACCGCCCGGTGGCCCAGCAGGCGCAGCCCCTCCCAGACGGTGACCTGGTTGGCGGTCAACACCGGCTTGCCCAGCGCCTCCTCCACCTCGGCGACCCAGGCGGCGGTGTGCAGCGCCGTGTCCGGCAGCAGCACCGCATCGGCCTGTGGATCGTCCCCCGCCTCCGCCAGCCGCAGCACCTCGTCCCGGCCCCAGGTGCCGACCTCGGCCGCCGTGATGATGCCGCTGCCACGCGTCGCGACGACCTCGATCTCCGCGGCCTTCAGGAAGTCGGCGAAGAGCCCGGCCACATCGTCCGGGTAGGTCGCCGCCACCGCCACCCGGCTCACGCCCAGCGCCGCGACCGCGCGGGCGAAGGCGAACGACGTCGAGGACGCCGGCAGCCCGGCCGCCGCCGAGAGCCGGCGGACCTGCTCCAGGGCGCCCTCGTGGCCGAAGACGAAGCTGGCCGATGTGCACGCCCAGACGACCGCGTCCACGGCCGTCCCCTTCCCCCCGGTCGCTCCGTCCGAGGCGGTCAACTCGCCCAGCACGGCGGTGATTCGGTCGACCGAGCCCATCTCGAGGAGCGCCTCGACCCGGTGCGCGTCCGTGCCGATGTCGGTGTGGACCAGCGGCAGCCGCACCCCGGCGCCCACCTCGTTGAGCATGGCCTCAAGGCGCGGATAGTCGTCCTCGGCCGAGTACCCGGGGTACAGAAAGCCAACCGTCGCGACCATCGGTCACCTCACCTCTCGTCGTCGGGGAACGCGTCGGGCGGGCCGTCGCCGAACGGGTCGGGGTAGCCCTCCTGGTAGCCCTGCGGCGGCTCGACCGCCTCGGCCAACGCCGGCTCGGGCAGCGGCGGCTCCGGCAGCCCGTCCCCGACGGCGGGCGGCAGCGGGAGCGGGGCCATCGAGGCCGGGCCGCTGCGCGCCGCCGAGTCCAGCAGCGCCTGGTAGGGGCCGACCGCCGCCTTGCCGATCTGCCGCAGCGCCGCCCACATGGTGACCTGGTTGGCCGAGATCACCGGCATCCGCAACTCGGCCTCCAGCTGCGGGATCACGTCGTAGGTCGGGAGGTTGGTGCAGCTGATGAAGAGCGCGTCGGGCGCCCCGCGCGCCGCCTCGCGCGCCATGTCCACCACGTCCCGGTAGCCGACCCGCCAGATCTCCCTGGTCAGCCCGAGATAGCTGCGGCCGGAGACCTGGACGCCGGCCTCCCGCAGGTAGTCCTCCAGGGCGTCGGTGACCGATCTGGTGTAGGGCGTCACCACCGCGACCCGTTCCGCGCCCAGCTCGCGCAGCGCGGACAACAGCGCTCCCGAGGTGGTGAACGACGGGACCTCCCCGGCCTGGGTCATGGCGGCGGTCATCGCCCGTTCCCCGGCGAGGCCGCCGACGAAGCTGCCCGAGGTGCAGGCGTAGGCCACGGCCTCGGGAGAGACGGCGATCAGCGCCCGCACCGCCTCGCGAAGCGTCTCGTGCTCGCTGACCAGCCGCGCGAGGTCGAGGCTGACCTCGACGGGGACGAACGGGGTGCGGGTCAGATGGAGCGAGACATCGTCCGGGACCCAGCGCCACAGTTCGCGGTCGAGGGCGAAATCAAAGGGTGCGACGACTCCGACACCGCGCTGCGGTTGCGGCCCGCCCAAAAAGGAGACATCCATGTCGGGACCCCGATTCACAACGGAGGGGCGGCTTGGGGGAGGGGGAAACCCCGGCCGGGATACTGGCTTTCGCTAGATGCCTTCATTGACGAAGGTAGTTCCGGTTCCTAGCGTGGTCAATCCTCGCCATACCAATCAAACAGCCATTCGTTTCGGAACGGTTTCTCCCTCATGACCGCACCTCGTGTCCTTGTTCTGGACGACGATCCGCCACCCCGCCTCGACCGGCTCGCCGGCCGGGCCGACGTGCTCCACAGCGACGCGAACTCGCTGGCCAAACGGCTGCCTGAGGCCGATGTCCTGCTCGTCTGGGACTTTCTCTCCGACGCCGTACGCCATGCCTGGCCGGGCGCCGGGGCACGACCGGTCTGGGTGCACACCGCCAGCGCCGGAGTGGACCGGCTGCTCTTTCCCGAACTGCTCGAATCCGACGCGGTGATCACCAACGCGCGCGGCGTCTTCGACCGCCCGATCGCCGAATATGTGGCCGGGCTCGTGTTGGCTCTGGCAAAGGATTTTCGGGGAACCTGGGCCGCCCAGTCCCAGCGCCGTTGGCTGCACCGGGAGACGGCAAAGGTCTACGGGAGCAACGCCCTGGTCGTCGGCTCGGGACCGATCGGCCGCCGGATCGGCGCCCTGCTCCAAACCCTGGGGGTCACCGTCGAGTTGGTGGGTCGCCGGGCCAGGGAGCGGGACCCCGCCTTCGGCCGGGTCCACTCCGCCGACTCACTCCCCGAACTCCTTCCCGAAGCCGACTGGGTGATCTGCGCGGCGCCGTTGACCCCGCAGACGGCCGGGATGTTCGACGCGGCGACGCTGGCGCTGATGCGGCCGACGGCGCGGCTGATCAACATCGGCCGGGGCGCGCACGTGGTCGTGGACGACCTCGCCGAGGCGCTGCGCGCCGGCCGCATCGCCGGGGCGGCGCTGGACGTGCTGCCCGACGAGCCGCTGGGCCCGGACAGCCCGCTGTGGGACGTGCCCAACCTGCTGATCTCGCCCCATATGAGCGGCGACACCTTCGGCTGGCGCGACGACCTCGCCGAGCAGTTCCTGGACAACTTCGATCGCTGGCACGCCGGTCGCCCCCTGTTCAACGTCGTGGACAAGCGGCTGGGCTATGTCCCAGGGGAGGAAACATGACGGATCTGGCCACGTTGACCGCCGCCGAGTTGGGTGCCGCGTTCGCGGCCGGCGACGCCTCGCCCAGCGAGGCGACCGCCGCCGTGCTGGAGCGCGCCGAGGCGGTGCACGCGGCGGTGAACGCGTTCACGCTGATCGACCACGAGGGCGCAGCCGAGCAGGCGAGGGCGGCGACCGAACGGTGGCGGCGGGGCGCGCCGTTGAGCCCGCTGGACGGGGTGCCGGCGACGGTCAAGGACATCCTGTTGCAGCGCGGCCACCCGACGCGGCGCGGCTCGGCCGCCGTGCCGGCCGGGGACCGGTGGGAGGAGGACGCGCCCTCGGTCGCGCGGCTGCGGGAGGCGGGGGCGGTGCTGGTGGGCAAGACGACCACGCCGGAGTTCGGCTGGAAGGGCGTCACGGACTCGCCGTTGCACGGCGCGACGGGCAACCCGTACGCGCCCGAGCGCACCTCCGGCGGGTCGAGCGGGGGCAGCGCGGCCGCCGTGGCGTTGGGCGCGGGGCCGCTGAGCCTGGGGACGGACGGCGGCGGATCGGTCCGTATCCCGGCCGCGTTCTGCGGGATCTTCGCGCTCAAGCCGACCTACGGGCGGGTGCCGCTCTACCCGGCGAGCGCCTTCGGCACGCTCGCCCATGTCGGGCCGATGACCAGGGACGCGCGGGACGCGGCGCTGCTGCTGGACGTCATCAGCGGCCCTGACGCCCGCGACTGGTCCCAACTGGCCCCCGCCACCAGCAGTTTCGCCGGCACCCTGGTCGGCGGCGCGGACCGGGTGCGGGGCCTGCGGGTCGCCTACTCGCCCAGGATGCGGGAGGTCGCGGTGCGGCCCGAGGTGGCGGACGCGGTCGGGCGGGCCGTGGCGCGGCTGGCGGAGCTGGGCGCCGAGGTGGAGGAGGCGGACCCGCCGTTGCCCTCGTTCGACGAGATGCGCGAGGCGTTCCATGTGCTGTGGTTCAGCGGCGCGGCGCGGGTCACCGAGTTCTTCGACGAGGAGCAGGTGGCGGCGCTCGACCCGGGGCTCGCGGAGATCCGCGCCCGGGGCGCGCGCTACAGCGCGCTGGACTATCTGGCCGCCGTGGACGTGCGGATGGGGATGGGCCGGGCGATGGGCGGCTTCCACGAACGGTACGACCTGCTGGTGACGCCGACGCTGCCGATCACCGCGTTCGCCAAGGGAGTTGAGGTGCCGGAGGGATCGGGGCAGCGGCGGTGGACGGAGTGGACGCCGTTCACCTATCCGTTCAACCTGACCCAGCAGCCCGCCGCCTCGCTGCCCGTGGGGCGGGACGCGGCGGGGCTGCCGATCGGGCTGCAACTGGTCGGGCCGCGCCACGGCGACGCGACGGTGCTGCGCGCGGCGCACGCGCTCTACGCGGCGGGGGTCGCGGGGGTGCCGGAACCGCCGCTGCCGCCGTCGCCGCCTTCGGCGTCCGGCGCCTAGGCGCGACGGAAGCTGAGCGTCTCGCCCAACGCGCCGGCGCGCCACAGGTCCTGGCAGGCGTCGGCCATCCGGTCCAGGCCGTCCACGACGGCGCCCCAGACGATGCCGGGCACCCAGCCGGCGTCACCGTTGATCAGCAGGTTGTTGCGCTCGTAGAACAGCGCGAGGTCGACGACGGTGGTGCGGCCCTGGTGCTTGGCGTCGTTCTCGTAGCCGTAGGAGCTGGTGCCCAACTGGGTGTCGGTGAACGTGAAGTAGCACAGGTCGCCGGGGATGGGGGTGATGGTCGGGTTCTCCAGCGGCGGCTCCTGGGGGGCGAACGGCGGGAGCAGGGCGTAGATCTCGTTGCGCGCGTACTTGGCGTGGTAGACGTCCCCGCCGAGCGGCAGCGCGTTCCACACCGCGTCACAGGTGATCGGCGCCCGGTCGTCGAGCAGCCTGGCGGTACAGCTGACGCCTCGTTTGTCCAGCGAGACGGTGATGAAGCGCTCGGTGGCCCCGCCGGACGTCGGCTGGCTGGTCGGCTCGCTCGCCCCGGGTGCGTTCTCGGACATCGCGGCTGCCTCCTTGGTCGTGCACGGCACTGTCCGGGCATGGTCGCACGCCGTGCCCACCGGAGAGGTTTCCCCGAGAACGCGGGGACGTGTCCGGCCGGTTCGACGAGACCGGCGGGAAGGGGACCGCCACGGGAGGCGGAACGGGGAGGCCGTGACGGGAATCGAACCCGTGTAACTCGCTTTGCGGGTCTGTGGGGTGGGACGGGCCGACGTCCGCCGGGGTCCGGGGTGGTGCGCGACGTGGGGTGGGGCGCGTCAGGCGCAGGGTGAATCCTCCGTCGCCTGTGGAGCCACTGACGGCGAAGCTGGTGGACTAGATTGGCTACATGTCAGAGCAGCCGCCCTATCTCCGCATCGCTGACGTGCTCCGGCAGCGCATCGCCAGTGGGGAATGGCAGCCCGGGGACCGACTGCCCTCCCGAGCCCGCTTCGCCGAGGAGTACGACGTCGGCGACAACGTGGTCCGCAGAGCCCAGGAGCACCTGATCTCCCAAGGTCTCCTCGAAGGCCGGGCCGGCTCAGGGACCTACGTGGCCGAGCCACGGGCGCGACTGCGCATGGTCCGCGGCCTGGCCCGGGAGAAGCGTGGCGGCTCCCCGTTCCGCGCGGACATGGCCGCGCTCGGCCGGGCCGGTACCTGGGAGTACCGGACCGAGGCCAAGGTGCCGGCCCCCGAGGACATCGCCCGCCGACTGGGCATCGAGGCGGGCGCGCTGACCGTGCGCACGGCGTACGAGTTCCTCGGCAACGGCAAACCCGTGCAGCTCTCGACGAGTTGGGAACCGTACGACCTGACCGGCGGAACGCTGATCGTCCTGCCCGAGGGCGGGCCCTACGCCGGCAAGGGCGTGGTGGAACGCATGGCCGCCATCGGCATCACCATCAGCCACGCCGTCGAACAGCCGGAACCCCGCACCGCGACAACGGAGGAAGCCCACCTGCTGGGCGTTCAGCGCGGGGCGCTGGTCACCGCGATCGAGCGCACCTACTACGCCGAGGACGGCCGCCCGGTCGAGACGGCCGACATCGTGGTGCCGGCCGCCCACTGCGAGATCGTCTACGAGATCCCGATCAACCGCCCGTAGCGGTAGCCACGGACGACGGGAAGCGCCAGCCGCCCAACGCCTCAAGGGCCCGCACGCGGGCTTCCGCGACGGCGGCGCGGGCGGCGCGTTCCTCCTTGTCAACGTGCGGGGCCTGGCTGGTGACCTGGCCGGGCCACTTCCGGTAGTACAGGTCGGGTTCGCGGATGAACCACCCCCTGCTGACCGTGTTCAACGCCAGCAACAGCCCGGTGTCCTCCGAGGCCGGCAGAGACCGCCGTCACACCACGGGAACGGGCCGAACACCCGGAACCGAGACGGAAAATGAGACGGCGCACACCTGTGGGGCGGACCGCACGGCGATCCGCCCCACAGGTGTGCGCGCAGGTCATCGCGTCCAGAGAACAACAGAGGCCGTGACGGGAATCGAACCCGTGTAACTCGCTTTGCAGGCGAGTCCCTGAACCACTCGGGCACACGGCCGGGGTGTCGCTGGTTCGAGGGTGCCCGGGTGGGGGTGGTGGGTTCAAGGGTGGGGCGGGGGTTGCCATGGGATTGGCATCGGGGGTCACACGGCGTTCATGAACGGGGCCGGGCGGGGGGCCAGTTCGACGGGGACGCGGCGGCCGGTGCGTTGGGCCTCGACGCCGGCGGCGGCGACGGCGGCGACCGCGTAGCCGTCCCAGGCGGTGGCGCCGACGGTCGTGCCGCGTCGGACGGCGGCGACCCAGGCGCGCACCTCGCGGTCGTAGGCGTCGGCGAAGCGGGTGAGGTAGTCCTGGGCGATCTCGCCGCCCCAGCGTCCGGCGGTGTTGGTCATCAGGCCGTGGGCCTCGCCGATGCGGGCGGTGCCGCGTTCGCAGACCGCCTCGGTCTGCACCTGGTAGCCGAACCCGCCGTTGGCGAGGATCTCGACGTCGACCACGACCCCGCCGTCCGTCTCGAAGACAACGAGTTGGGGGTCGTTGACGCCGGTGTGTTCCGGCAGGGCGGCGGTGGGCCGGAAGACCTGGACGGCGGTGATCTCCTGGTCGAGCAGCCAGCGCGCGGCGTCGAACTCGTGGGCCACCGAGTCGGTGATCAGCATCTCCTCGGTGAAGTACGGGTGCACCGCGAGGTTGCGATGGCGGCAGTGGAGCAGGCGCGGGGCGCCGAGTTCGCGGGCGTCCAACAGGGCCTTCAGGCGCTGGTGTTCGGCGTCGAAGCGGCGCATGAAGCCGACCGAGACCAGCGGACGGCCCCCCTTGGCCTCGGCCTCGACGACCCGGAGGGCGGCCTCGGGGTCGGGGACCATCGGCTTCTCGCAGAGCACCGCCAGGCCCCGGTCGAGCGCGGCCAGCAGCGCCTCCTCGTGGGCGGGCCCCGGGGAGGCGATCAGCACGGCGTCCACGCCGGCCGCGTCCAGCGCGGCCAGCGGTTCGGGGAACGCCCGGCAACCGTCGATGCCGGCGGCCAGCGCGGCGGCGCGCGCCTCGTCCGGGTCGGCGACGGCCACGACCCGGGCGCCGCTGACGAGCTGGTCGACGCGCCGGACGTGGTCGGCGCCCATGGTGCCCGCGCCGAGAACGGCCACGCCGAGGGGGGTTGAGGACGACGGCGCGGCGGACGGCGGGCCGGATATGGGCATGGGAACGTCCTTCGTGCTGCGGGTGTGCGCGACCGGTCCGGACCAGGGTGCACCACCGGTCGCGGCACCCGGCGCGCGGGGTGCGGTCACGCGCCGGCAGCCGTCGGGGAGCGGGTCAGGGGGCGCGTTCGGGGGGCTCGGGCGCCGGGGTGCGGGCGCTGATCAACTGGGCGACGCCGGCGACCAGCAGGGAGAGCAGGGTGCCCAGCAGCACCCCGCTCCAGGCGCCGTTCAGCGCCGCCCCGCCCCAGTAGCCGAGGGCGACGCTGTAGGACGCCCAGAACGCCTCGGCCATGCCGGCCCCCAACAGGAAGCGGCGCAGCGGGAATCCGACCACGGCGGCGGTGAGCCCGCCGATCAGCCGGCCGCTGGGCAGGAACCGCATTCCCACGACGAACGGCACCCCGTGCCGGGTGATGCGGTCGGCCATCCAGTCCAGGGCGGCCTTCCGCGTCGGGCGACGCTGGAGCCAGTTCCGCACGCGGGGCCCGGCCAGCCGGCCCACGCCGAAGACGAGGGCGTCGCCGGCGAGCGCGCTGCCGGCGACCACCACGAGCACCAGCCAGAGGTCGAGTTCGCCGGCCTGGGCGAGCATTCCGGCCGTGGCGATCAGGGCGGCGTTGGGCACCAGGGGCGGCGCGGTGCTCAGGGCCAGCAGGAAGTACATCCACAGCGCGCCGTCCATCCCGGATCGGTCTCCCCTCCCGTGTGGCCGTCACCCTGGTGAGCGACCTGTCAGTCAAAGCTGACACGTCGCTCGGGCGGGCGGAAGATCTCACGGGCGATACCAGGGGACGCGTCGGGACGCCCCTAGGGGGCCTCGACCACGGCTTGACCGGAGGAACGAGGGGCAATACCCGGTAGGGGTATACACTCGGGCCGGCGAGACGTCCTACGCACGAACGACTGAGGAGCGCGTGATGAGCAGCGTGACCTACCAGGTCTCCGGCATGTCCTGTGGCCACTGCGAGGGTGCCGTCCGGGCCGAGTTGAAGTCCCTGCCCGGGGTCACCGAGGTGTCGGCCGCCGCGTCGACGGGTCTGGTGACCGTCACCGCCGAGGCCCCGCTGGACGACGACGCGGTCCGCGCGGCCGTGGACGAGGCCGGCTACGAGTTGGTGGGACGCGCCTGAGCCACCCCGCACCCGGACCTGGTCAACGGCCGGCGTTCCGGCGCCCGTTGACCCCGGACGGGCCGGAGCGGCGAACGGGCCGGGAGGGGGCAGGAACGGCAAGAACGGCCGGGGACGACAGAGACCCGGACATGGGAAACGCCCCGCCGGCGGGTCCCCCCACAGGGCCCGGCGCGGGGCGTTTCCTGCCGTCCGCTCAGAGCGTCCCCCCACGGGACCCCGGCCGGACGACCGTTGGCGTGAATCCAGCCGAATCCGCGCCAACTCTGACCGGTTAGACCCACAGCTCCATCAAAGGTTGCACACCTTATGGTGTGACCTACATCACATCGCAGTCAGCGCTGCTCGACGGGCAGGTACGGACGCTCCACCACGCCGGTGTAGATCTGCCTCGGGCGGCCGATCCTGGTGCTCGGGTCGGTGATCATCTCGTGCCACTGGGCGATCCAGCCGGGCAGCCGGCCGAGCGCGAACAGCACGGTGAACATGCTGGTCGGGAAGCCCATGGCCCGGTAGATCAGGCCGGTGTAGAAGTCCACGTTGGGGTAGAGGTTGCGCGAGACGAAGTAGTCGTCGCTCAGCGCCCGCTCCTCCAGCCGCAGGGCGATGTCCAGCAGCTCGTCGGACTTGCCCAGCGCCGACAGGACGTCGTGCGCGGCGGCCTTGATGATCTTGGCGCGCGGGTCGAAGCTCTTGTAGACCCGGTGCCCGAAGCCCATCAGGCGGACGCCCTGCTCCTTGTTCTTGACCTTGGTGATGAAGGAGTCGACGTCACCGCCCTGCGCCTGGATGCTCTCCAGCATCTCCAGCACCGCCGCGTTGGCGCCGCCGTGCAGCGGGCCCCAGAGCGCGTTGATGCCGGCGGAGATGGAGACGAACAGGTTCGCCTGGGAGGAGCCGACCATCCGCACCGTGGACGCGGAACAGTTCTGCTCGTGGTCGGCGTGCAGGATCAGCAGCTTGTCCAGCGCGTTGACCACCACCGGGTCCAGCGCGTACTCCTCGGCGGGGACCGAGAAGGTCATCCGCAGGAAGTTCTCCACGTACCCCAGGTCGTTGCGCGGGTAGACCACCGGGTGGCCGGCGGCCTTCTTGAAGGCGTAGGCGGCGATCGTCGGCAGCTTGGCCAGCAGCCGGATCGTCGAGATGTGGCGCTGCCGCTCGTCGAACGGGTTGTGGCTGTCCTGGTAGAACGTGGACAGCGCGCTGACCACCGAGGACAGCATCGCCATCGGGTGCGCGTCCCGGGGGAAGCCGTCGTAGAAGCGTTTGACGTCCTCGTGCAGCAGCGTGTGCTGGGTGATCTCGTCGCGGAAGCCGGAGAGCTGGTCCACCGTGGGTAGCTCGCCGTTGATCAGAAGGTAGGCGGTCTCCAGGAACGTGCCGTGCTCGGCCAGCTGCTCGATCGGGTAGCCCCGATAGCGCAGGATGCCGTTCTCGCCGTCCAGATAGGTGATCGCCGACTCGCAGGCCGCCGTGTTGCCGAAACCGGAGTCCAGGGTCACCAGACCGGTCTGGGCACGCAGCTTGCCGATATCGAAGCCACGGTCGCCGACCGTGCTCTCGACCAACGGGTAGGTGTACTCCCCGTCGCCGTACCGCACTACTACTGCGTTGTCTGCGTTGTCGCCGTAGCGGTTTTCGCTCACGTCATCCCTCACCGACGTAGTGCCTCTTCTTCGAGGTGCCCTGACTCACCTCTACTGTCCCCCATCTGGCGCCAAGATGTGCACTCGGGGTCGGCCAAGAGACCAATTTCTGGCACGCCGTGCCGCGCGATTCGGGACCTTAGGTGTGTATCGCACCGGAGAGGCGGGCGTCCAGGGCCGTGCAGCGGCGGCCGGCGGAGACGCTGCGCACCGCCTGACCCAACGCGCGCCGCGAACCGACCAGCACCACAAGGCGCTTGGCCCGAGTCACCGCCGTGTACAGCAGGTTACGTTGCAGCATCATCCAGGCACTGGTGGTAACGGGGATGACCACGCACGGATACTCGCTGCCCTGCGAGCGGTGGATGGTCACCGCGTAGGCGTGGGACAGCTCGTCCAACTCGGCGAAGTCGTACGGAACCTCCTCGTCCTCGTCCGTCAGCACGGTCAGCCGCTGCTCGTCCACGTCGAGGCCGGTGACCACGCCGACCGTGCCGTTGAAGACGCCGTTGGCGCCCTTGTCATAGTTGTTCCTGATCTGGGTGACCTTGTCGCCGACGCGGAAGACCCGGCCGCCGAAGCGCTTCTCCGGCAGGCCGGGGCGGGCCGGGGTGACGGACTCCTGGAGCAGCCCGTTGAGCGTGCCGGCGCCGGCCGGGCCCCGGTGCATCGGGGTGAGCACCTGGACGTCCCGGCGCGGGTCGAGCCCGAACCTGGCCGGAACGCGACGGGCCGCCACGTCCACCGCCAGCCGCCCGGCCGCCTCGGTGTCCTCCTCGACGAAGAGGAAGAAGTCCTTCAGGCCCGAAGTGACCGGCGGCAGTCCCTCGTTGATCCGGTGCGCGTTGGTCACCACGCCCGACTGCTGGGCCTGCCGGAAGATCCGGGTCAGCCGGACCGCCGGCACCGGACTGCCGGGGGCGAGCAGGTCCCGCAGCACCTCGCCGGCGCCGACCGAGGGCAGCTGGTCCACGTCGCCCACCAGCAGCAGGTGCGCGCCGGGGGCCACGGCCTTGACCAGCTTGTTGGCCAGCAACAGGTCCAGCATCGACGCCTCGTCGACCACCACCAGGTCGGCGTCCAGCGGCCGGTCCCGGTCGAAGGCCGCGTCGCCGCCGGGCTTCAGCTCCAGCAGCCGGTGCACCGTCGACGCCTCGGCGCCGGTCAGCTCCGCCAGCCGCTTGGCGGCCCGGCCGGTCGGCGCGGCCAGCACCACCTTGGCGTTCCTGGCCCTGGCCAGCTCCACCACGGACCGCACGGTGAACGACTTCCCGCAGCCCGGGCCGCCGGTCAGCACCGCGACCCGCTCGGTCAACGCCAGCCGCACCGCCTCCTCCTGCTCCGGCGCCAGCTCGGCGCCGGTCCGGCCGGCGAGCCAGCCCAACGCCCGGCCCCAGTCGACCGTTTGGAACGCGGCGAGCCGGTCCTCCTCCGCCCGCAGCAGCCGGCGCAGCTGGCCGGCCAGCGACAGCTCGGCCCGGTGGAACGGCGGCAGATAGACCGCCGTGACCCGCGCCTCGGTGCCGCGCTCGCCCTCCGGATCGGGCACCGACTCCCTGACCGCGCCCTCCGGGTCCTCGGTCAACTCCCCCAGGCAGTCGATGACCAGGCCGGTGTCGACGCCCAACAGCTTGACCGCGTCGGCGATCAGCCGCTCCTCGGGCAGATAGCAGTGCCCCTGGTCGCTCGCCTGCGAAAGGGCGTACCGCAGGCCGGCCTTGACCCGCTCCGGGCTGTCCTCGGGGATGCCGACCGCGCGGGCGATCCGGTCGGCGGTCAGGAAGCCGATGCCCCAGACGTCGGAGGCCAGCCGGTAGGGCTCGTTCTTCACCACGGAGATCGAGGCGTCGCCGTACTTCTTGTAGATCCGCACGGCGATGGAGGTGGAGACCTCCACGCTCTGGAGGAAGACCATCACCTCCTTGATCGCCTTCTGTTCCTCCCAGGCGGCGGCGATCAGCGCGGTGCGCTTGGGGCCAAGCCCCGGGACGGCGATCAGCGCCTTCGGGTCGGCCTCGATCACCTCCAGGGTCTCGGTCCCGAAGTGCTCGACGATGCGCTCGGCCGTCTTCGGCCCGATGCCCTTGATCAGGCCCGAGCCCAGATAGCGCCGGATGCCCTGCACCGTCGCCGGCAGCACGGTCGTGTAGTTCTCCACGAGGAACTGGCGGCCGTACTGCGGGTGGGAGCCCCAACGGCCGGTCATCCGCAGGGACTCGCCGACCTGGGCGCCCAGCAGCGAGCCCACCACCGTCAGCAGCTCGCCGCCGCCCCGGCCGGTGTCGACGCGGGCGACCGTGTAGCCGTTGTCCTCGTTGGCGTAGGTGATGCGCTCCAGCACGCCCTCCAGCACGGCGCCGCCCCCGCCCGCACCCCGCGCGTTCGCACTACCCGACATGCCCCGACCGTAGCGCCCGCCACCGACAACGCGCGGAACGGGCCGGGGAGTCGGAGCGGAACGGGCGGGCGGAACGGGCGGGCGGAACGGCCCAGGGGGTCGGCCCGGGCGGGGCCGACCCCCTCGGCTCCCCTCCTGCTCCCCCCACGAACAGCGGGGCCTGGGTCGCCAGGACCTCGGGTCACCGAAGCATGAGACTCCCCTGGCTCCGGAACGGTTGCGTTCCCGTCGTCGCGACACGACGTTCGCCTTCGCACAGGGGTCGGTCCGGACCGGCGACTCCCGGCGCGCGCGGCCCCGCCCGCGCCCCTCCTCCGCGCCCCTCCCCCCGTGAATTCCCGCCATCTCCAGTTGCTCCCGATTCCGGTCAGGTGACGAGCCGCGCTGGGCGTCCTTCCCCGGGGGCGGCCGTGACGTGGTTACGGAGGCTGATGATGAGTGGCAGGGACGGCGTGTGGGGCGAGGGCGCGGTCGGCGCCTCGGCCGCGCCGCCGTTGGGTGTGGCGTGGGAGTTGCGCGACCCGCGCGCGACACGGGCGGACGTGGTCGGCGGCAAGGCGGCGGCGCTGGCCAGGGCGTTGGGCGCCGGTCTGCCCGCGCTGCCGGGCTTCGTGGTGCTGCCGACGGCCAGCGGCCAGCGCGGCGACGACCCGTTGACGCTCTGGCGCCGGCTGAGCGACGACGGGCGGCGGCCGCTGGTGGTGCGTTCCTCCTCGGCCGCCGAGGACACGGCGGACTCGGCGATGGCCGGCCGCTTTCTTTCGGTGCTGGACGTGCGGGGGCCCGACGCGTTCCGGGCGGCGCTCCGCGCGGTGCGGGACTCGGCGGCCTCGGCCGGCGGGCCGCCGGCGCCGATGGCGGTGCTGGTGCAGCCGATGGTGGAGAGCCGCATCGGCGGGGTGCTCTTCGGCGCCGACCCGGTGACGGGGGAGACGGACCGGCTGCTGGTCAGCGCCGTCGCCGGCGGGCCCGACCGGCTCGTGGGCGGCGCGGTACAGGGCGAGAGCGTCCGGCTGAGCCGGCGCGGCCGGGCCGTCGAGGGGCCCGGGCCGCTCGACCGCCGCCAGGCCCGGGCGCTGGCGGCGCTGGCGCGGCGGGCCGGCCGGGTCTTCGGGGGGCCGCAGGACATCGAGTTCGGCTTCGCGGCCGACGACGGTCGGCTGTGTCTGTTCCAGTCGCGGCCGATCACGGCGATGGGGCAACGCCCGGCGCGCGGCGCCCGGTTGCTCGGCCCAGGGCCGGTCGCCGAGACGCTGCCCGAGCCGTTGGCCCCGCTGGAGGAGGACCTGTGGGTGACGCCGCTGGCCCAGGGCCTGGCCACGGCGCTCGACCTCGCGGGCGCCGCCTCGCGCCGCCGGCTGCGCCGGCTGCCGGTGGTGCGCACGGTGCAGGGGCGCGCGGTGGCGGACCTCGCGCTGCTCGGCCTGGTCGCGCCCCGGCACCGGCTGCTGCACTGGCTCAACCCGCTGCCGCCGGCCCGCCGCCTCGCCGCCGCCTGGGGCATCGGGCGGCTGCGCGGCGCCCTGCCCGGGCTGGCGCTGACGCTTCAGGCCGATGTGGACCGGGAGTTGACCCAGGCGCCGGCGCCGGGCGAGCTGAGCCCGACGGACCTGGTGGGCGCGTTGCGCTGGTCGCGCGCCGCCTTGCTGGCGCTGCACGCCCAGGAGGCGCTCGCCGGCGCGCTGCTTCCGGAGGAGCCCTCGGGCGGTGGCGGGGCGGGCGGTGGGGCGGCGGCCGCGCTGGCCGCGCTGCGGCACGGCCGGGCCGAGGGCCTGACCGACGCCGAACTGGCCGCCGCCAGGCCCGAGGTGCTCGCCCTGGTGCCGCCGAGCCTGACCCGCCCGCTGCGGCTGCCGCCCCAGCGGGGCCTCGCCGGCGGGCCCGCGCCCGGCACGCTCTCCACCCGGGAGGGGCTGCGGCTGCGGGTGCGGTGGGTGCAGGAGTACCAGACGCGGCTGGTGCGCGAGATCGCCGCGCGGACCGTGGCCATCGACCGGCTGGCGCTGCTGCGTTGGCCCGAGCTGCTCGACGTGGTGCGCGGCCAGCCGCTGCCCACCGACCTCGCCTGGCGGCGGGCCCGCCCCAGCGGGCCGCCGCTGCCGGACGCGTTCCGGCTGGCGGCCGACGGAACGGTCGTTCCCGAACGGGCCGCGCGCGACGCCGGGGCGGCGGTGGGCGCCTCCACCGGGCGGGCCTCCGGCGTCGCCTGGGACGGCACCGGCGAACCGCCCGAGGACGCGGTGCTGGTGGTCCGCCACCTGGACCCGGGGCTGGCCCCCGCGCTGCCCTCGGTGGTGGGACTGATCGCCCAGACCGGCAGCCCGCTCTCCCATCTCGCCGTGCTGGCAAGGGAGTTGCGACTGCCAACGGTGACGGGGGCGGCCGACGCGGTGGACCGTTTCCCGCCCGGCACCCGGCTGCTCCTCGACGGCGCGACCGGCGAGATAGCGGTGCGGACCGGCGCGCCGGCGGCGCGCGAGAGCGGAACGCACGGCAGCGGAACGCGTGGCAGCGGAACGGAGGTGCGGGGATGAGATCGGCGAGGATGGCGGCCTACCTGTTCGGCGGGGTGGCCGCGCTGGGCGCCGCCGGCTACCTGGTCGTCTACCTCTACCGCTGGCAGTGGCAACGCACGCTGCTGTGCGGGGTGTTGCTGCTGGTGATCGAGGTGCTGCTGCTCGGCTTCGCCACCCTGGACCGGCTCGGGCGGCTGGAGCGGCAGGCCCGCGAGAACGACCGCCGCCACGAGGAGATCCTCGCCCTGCTGCGCGCCGGCGAACGGGAGCGTGCCTCGGAACGGGAGTCGACGCGGCGCGCCGAGTCCCGGTTCAGCTGGCTGGAGGAGGGCCACACCCATGTCTTTGTCCCGGTGCTGATGGCGGCCGGCGCCGCGCTCTCGGGGCTGGCCTGGGCGGTGGAACGGATCGCCCGCGCCACCACCAGGCCGTTGGGCCGCCGTCGGCTCGCCGGCCGGCTGGTGCCGCTGTCCGCGCCGACCGGCGGGGCGCTCGGCAGCGTCGCGGCCGATCTGTCCGCACAGCCGCCGCTCGGCCCGCCGCGCTGGCGCGCGCCGACGGCGGCGGGCGTCGCGCTGCTGCTGTGCCTGGGCCTCTACGCGGTGCTCGCGGAGCTGACCGAGACCCGACCGCCGGAACGCGGCACCGAGACCGCGACCTCGGTGCTCTTCACGGTGACCGCCAAGAACGTTCCCGACGAGCGCGCCGACCTCGCCGCCCACCAGCTCTGGGAACGCTGCCGGGACGCGACCGCGATCCCGCTGTCCCAGGCCGGGATGGCGACCCTCGACACCCGCCTGTACGCGGCGACGGTCCACCCGTCGCTCAGCGACCACGACCGCCACCGCCTGATCGGCTGCCTCCAGGACGCGGGCCTGGACCGCGTCCAACTGACGGTCCTGGGCACGGGGGCGATCTCCTCGGACGACTGACGCCGAGGGCGCGAGCGCGCCGCGCGCGGCGGGGGCGGGAGCACACCGCGCGGCGCCGCGCACCATGCGCGCGAGCGCCGTGGCGTTCAGCTCGGAACCCTCCAGCGCGTGAGGTCACCGACGAACTCGCTGTACGAACGGTTGGACCCGTTCGGCTTGTCCAGCAGCCCGTTGGCCAGGCCCCGAGCAAGGATCTCGGGCCCGTCGCTCTCCCTGAAGGAGGGGTTGGCCAGAACGGACCCGAGTTCCTCCTTCGGATTCTTACGACGCCCGGTGTCCTTGCCCTGGAGTTGCCGGGGAATGCGCCACGAGGGCCGGTGGAGCGGGAAGGCGTCGGGGAAGAGGAGCAGCCACGCCTCGGACTCCGCGGCCGCCAACGCGTACACGGTCTCCGCCCCGTCGCTCTCTCTGGCGAGAACCGATGAAACCGCACGCCGCACGGAGTCGTACGCCGGACCTACGCAGTCGTCCATGTCCTCGTGGATGACGATCCCGGCGAGGACCCCCCTCCTTGAGCCTGGCCTTACCGAATGCCTTCCTCACCAGCGTCCCCACAGCTCTGGTCAGGTCGGGGCCCGTCTTCCTGCGCAGCCTCACCTGGTCCGTGATCTCGGTCAACGTGACCGCCTCGGCCAGCCGCGGATGCGCTGCCCTGATGAAGGCCGCCAACATCCGGCGGTCATTGGAGCTTTCGCCCGCGATGACGACGATCGCGCTCTTCCTCGATGTTCTCCTGTTTCGCCCGCGACTCACAGGTCGTCCTCCGTCAGGTCCCCACCCAACACCCCCGAGAACCAGAGTTCGCCCAGTGGCTCGTCGCCACTCTCCGCCGCGACCTCCTCGATCCGGTCCTTCGACAGAGCGGGGATGATCGACGCCCCGGACTCGTCTCGTTCGCAGACGACGAACTCCTCGGGAACCAGTCGATCAACGAGCGCGGGTGAGTGGGTCGCCACGATCAACTGTGTCCGTTCGGACGCCTCACGGAGGCGCTCCACGATCAGTTCGAGGGCCTGCGGGTGAAGACCGTGGTCAATCTCCTCGACGCAGGTGAGCGCCGGCGGATGCGGATCGTAGAGCATGGCCAGGAGGCCCAGGAGCCGCACCGTGCCGAACGAGGCGTCGGCGAGCGGCGTGGTGCGACGCAGTCCCCGTTCGTGCAGCACCACGGCCAGCCTCTCGGCGTGGCCGCCGACCTGCTCGAACTCGATGCTCCGCAAGGAGGGAAGAATGCGCCGAGCGTCGCTCGTGAGATCTTTCCACCGCTCCTCGTCAGCGCTCAGCCGCACGAGAAAGACCGCCAGATTCTCCGCCCGCGCATCCAGGTGGTCCGCGCGGACAGAGCGTGCACGGGTGGGCTGACGAGCCGCCGCGACATCCACGTCGAAAACCCTGAAGGACGACAGACGATCCGCCACTCTCGCGACCTCTTCACCACCGTCGGAGCGGCCGAGCCGAGGAAGGGTGGAAAGCCCGCTACTCAGCGGCTGGATTCCGAAACTGCTGCCATCCGCACCACCACCGGTCCCCGCGTCGACGACCCTCGCCTCATTACCGGAAATCGTGATACGCCGCCCCCGGCCCCGCGTTCGCTTGAACTGGAAGCTCTCTTGACGCGACAGGGTGTAAGCACCGTCCCGGTTGGGGTTCGATCGTCGCCGAATGGTCAACGAGTACTCGTCGGGGGCCTTGGGGCTCGCGTGCGTGGTCCAGTTGGCCTTGAGGTGAATAACCATCGAGGTGGGAGGCCGTTCTCCCCCCCCCCAGAAACCAACCTCGTCAAATCCGCCGTGCTCTTCGAGCGCAGGCCGCAGATCGGTCCGAATCATCGCGGCGAGGAAGTCGAAAACCTTGAGAACATTGGATTTCCCGGCCCCGTTCGGACCTACCAGGACAGTGAGTGGACCGAGCGGAATGGTGACGTTCCGCAGGCTACGGAAATTCTCGACGTGCAGTTCCAACAGGCGGCCAGGCATGGGGTGAACCTATCGGATCGGCGATCGCGGGGTGAAGTGACTCACGAGGCGCCCAGATCCACCCCCGCGCGGCGGGCGCGCGAGCGCCCCGGCGCCTACGCTCGCGGTGTCGCCACGCCGAAGGCCAGGTGCGGCGTGCGGTGGGCCAACGGCCAGCGGCCGTCGCGCCGTTGGAAGCGGTCCTCGTGGTGCCCGACTCGCACCGGCGGGCCGGCCGGCAGCGGTTCGCCCCGGTGGCCGTCGACCCGGAAGGTCGCCAGACAGCTGGTGACGCTGGCGGTCTCGGGCGTGTGGACGACCGGGTCCGCCAGCAGCCGCCCGCAGGCGCGCTCGGCGAGCAAGCGGTCGAGGGAATCGACCCGTTGGGCATCGGGTAAGGCGTCCAACGTCCCGGTCCGCCAGCCGAACGCACCGCCGCACAAAGCCCCTTCCACCGCGGGCCCCATCGGCACCGCCGGCCGGCCGGGCCCCCGGTCAGGCGTCCCTCGGCGGGGCCGTCGAGTCGCGCACCATCAGCTCGCCGCCGCAGGTCACGACCCCGTCCGCCGGCGGCTCCTCGCGGCCCAGGGCCAGCTTCCCGGCCCGCACCCCGGCCTCGTGCAGCGGCAGCCGCACCGTCGTCAGCGCCGGCGTCGCGTCCACCGCGAACGGCAGGTCGTCGAAGCCGGTGACCGACACGTCCTCCGGGATGCGCACACCCCGGTCCCGCAGCGCGGCGCAGGCGCCCAGCGCGACGGTGTCGTTGGCCGCCACGATGGCGGTCAACTCCGGCTCGCGGGCGAGCAGTTCCACCGCGCCCGCATAGCCGGCCGAGCGCCCGTAGTCGCCCCGCACGGTCAGCCGGGCGGCGTCCCCCGCCAGCCCGGCGGCGGCCAGCGCGGCCCGGTGGCCCTCCAGCCGGTGCCGCGTGGTGGTGCGGGCCTGCGGCCCGGCGAGATAGCCCAGCCGGCGGTGCCCCAGCGTCAGCAGGTGCTCGGTGATCCGCCGCGCGCCCTCGCGGTTGTCGAAGGTCACGGCCGGGAAGTCGGTGTCGGCCAGCGGCGGCCGGCCGCAGAGCACCACCCGCGCGCCGGCGGACTCCAGCCGGCCCAGCCGGCCGGTCAGCGCGACCCGGTGCGCGTCGTCCTCCAGCGCGCCCCCGGTGAGCACCACGGCGGCGGCGCGTTGGCGCTGGAGCAGGGTGAGGAAGGTGAGTTCGCGCTCGGGGGAGCCGCCGGTGTTGCACACCACGGCGAGCTTGGGCCCGCCGCGTTCGGCGGTCGGCTCGCCGATCTCGGACTGGACCGCGCCGGCCATGATCCCGAAGAAGGGGTCGGCGATGTCGTTGACCAGCACGCCCACCAGGTCGGATGTCGCGGCGGCCAGGGCGCTGGCCGGGCCGTTGACGACGTACTCCAGCTCCTCGACGGCCCGCAGCACGCGGTTCCTGGTGGCGCCGGCCACCGGGTAGTTCCCGTTCAGCACCCGCGAGACCGTCGCCGCGGACACCCCCGCACGGACCGCAACGTCCGCCAGCGTCACTGCCATGCCTCTGCTCCCACTTGCCTAGCCCGCTGCGAAGAGGTTAGCTTCTCCCCCAGTAGAAAGCGCTTACCGTCCCGGGAGGGCAAGCAACATGACGACGCACTCGGCCGCCGAGCGCAGAACCGTCCGGATCGCCATGAACGGCGTGACCGGCCGGATGGGGTACCGCCAGCACCTGGTGCGCTCGATCCTCGCCATCCGCGAGCAGGGCGGCGTCCCCCTCGGCGACGGCACGGTGATCTGGCCGGAACCGCTGCTGGTCGGCCGACGCCCCGCCGCGCTGCGGGAGTTGGCCGTCCGGCACGGCCTGGACCCGGAGGCGGTCAGCACCGACCTCGACGCCGTGCTCGCCGACCCGGGCGTCGAGGTCTACTTCGACGCCCAGGTGACCCTCGCCAGGGAGGAGGCGATCAGCAGGGCGATCGCCGCCGGGAAGCACATCTACACCGAGAAGCCCACCGCCACCGGCCTGGAGGGCGCGCTGGCACTGGCCCGGCAGGCCAGGGACGCCGGGGTCAAGCACGGGGTGGTGCAGGACAAGCTCTTCCTGCCGGGCCTGCTCAAGCTGAAGCGGCTGATCGACGGCGGCTTCTTCGGCCGCGTCCTCTCGGTGCGCGGGGAGTTCGGCTACTGGGTCTTCGAGGGCGACTGGCAGGCCGCGCAGCGCCCCTCCTGGAACTACCGCGCGCAGGACGGCGGCGGGATCGTCGTGGACATGTTCCCGCACTGGGAGTATGTGCTGCACGAGCTGTTCGGCCGGGTGGAGAGCGTGCAGGCGCTGGCCACCACCCACGTTCCGCGCCGCTGGGACGAGGCCGGCGAGCCCTACGAGGCGACCGCCGACGACGCGGCCTACGGTGTCTTCCAGCTGGCCGGCGGGATCGTGGCGCAGATCAACTCCTCCTGGGCGGTGCGGGTCAACCGCGAGGAGCTGGTCGAGTTCCAGGTCGACGGCACCGAGGGCTCGGCCGTCGCCGGGCTGCGCGGCTGCCGGGTGCAGCACCGTTCGGCCACGCCCAAGCCCGTGTGGAACCCGGACATCCCGGCCACCGAGCGGTTCCGCGAGCAGTGGCAGGAGGTGCCGGACAACGGCGAGTTCGACAACGGGTTCAAGGCCCAGTGGGAGCTGTTCCTGCGCCATCTGGTGGCCGACGAGCCGTACGGCTGGGACCTGTTGGCGGGCGCGCGCGGCGTGCAGCTGGCCGAGTTGGGCCTGCTCTCCTCGGCCGAGGGCCGGCGGGTCGCGGTGCCCGAGCTGAGCCTGTAGGCCCGGGCCGAGCCCGTATGCGGCGCGACCGCAGCCCCCGTTCCCGCATCAGCTCCCGAAGGAGATCCGACCGCCGTGATCCGACTGCCCGACGCCACCGGCGCGTTGCGCGCGTATGTCCCGCGCGCCGAGCCGGCCACGTTCACGCCGGGGCGCCCGCCGCTGCGCTCGCGCGTCGTCTACTCGGCCGCCCATGTGGTGGCCGACCCGTTCGCCGACACCACGCCCGAGGGGCCGGCGGCCGTCGACTGGGAGACCACCCTCGCCTTCCGCCGCCACCTCTGGTCGCACGGCCTGGGCGTCGCTGAGGCCATGGACACCGCACAGCGCGGCATGGGACTGGACTGGGCCGGCGCGGCCGAGCTGATCCGCCGCTCCGGCGCCGAGGCGAAGGCGGTCGGCGGGATGGTCGCCTGCGGCGTGGGCACCGACCAGCTGGCCGGTCCCGCCACGCTGGCCGAGGTGCGGGCCGCCTACGAGGAGCAGCTGGCGGTGGTCGAGGAGACCGGGGCGCGGCCGATCCTGATGGCCTCCCGGGCGTTGGCGGCCACGGCCGCCGGGCCCGAGGACTACCTGGAGGTCTACGGCGCGCTGCTGCGGCAGTCGGCGGAGCCGGTGATCCTGCACTGGCTCGGGCCGATGTTCGACCCGGCGCTTGAGGGCTACTGGGGTTCGGGGGACCTGGACCGGGCCACCGACACGTTCCTGGCCATCATCGAGGCCAACGCCGACCGGGTGGACGGGGTGAAGGTCTCGCTGCTGGACGCCGGGCGCGAGGTCGCGTTGCGCCGGCGCCTGCCGGCGGGCGTGCGCTGCTACACGGGCGACGACTTCCACTACCCGGAGCTGATCGCCGGCGACGAACAGGGGTACAGCGACGCCCTGTTGGGGATCTTCGACCCGCTGGGCCCGCTGGCGGCCGAGGCGGTGCGGACGCTGGACGCGGACGACCCAGCGGGCTTCAGGAAGCTGCTGGACCCGACCGTCCCGCTCTCCCGCCACCTCTTCCGGGCGCCGACCCGCTACTACAAGACGGGCGTCGTGTTCCTCGCCTGGCTGGCCGGTCACCAGGACCACTTCACCATGGTCGGCGGCCTCCAGTCGGCCCGTTCGCTGCCGCACCTCGCCCGCGCCTACGAACTGGCCGACGGGCTCGGCCTGTTCCCCGACCCGGAGCGCGCCCGCGACCGGATGGCCCGGCTGCTGGCCGTGCACGGAGTGGACCAGCCGTGACCGGAGCGGACCCCGACCTGAACGGAACGGAGTCGGCCATGCACGGAGTGGACCAGATGGGAGTGACCGCATGACTCAGGAAGGCACCCAGGGCGCCGACGACCTGACCGGCTTCTCGATCAACCAGATGACCGTGCGCCAGCTGACGCTGCCCGAGCTGGTCAAGGGGCTGACCGAGCAGGGCGTGCCGGGCGTCGGGCTGTGGCGGGAGCCGGTGGCCACCTACGGGCTGACCGCCACCGCCCGGCTGGTGCGGGACGCCGGCCTCACGGTGACCTCGCTGTGCCGGGGCGGCTTCTTCACCGCCGAGCGCCCGGCCGAACGGGCCGCCGCGCTCGACGACAACCGCGCCGCCATCGACGAGGCCGCCACGCTCGGCACCGACACGCTGGTGCTGGTCTCGGGCGGCCTGCCGCCCGGCAGCAGGGACCTGTTCGGCGCGCGGGAACGGATCGCCGAAGCGCTGGCCGAGCTGGCGCCCTACGCGGCGGAACGCGGGGTGCGGCTGGCGATCGAGCCGCTGCACCCGATGTACGCGGCCGACCGCTGCGTGGTCTCCACCCTCGCCCAGGCCCTCGACCTGGCCGGGCGCTTCCCGGCCGAGCGGGTCGGGGTGGTGATCGACACCTACCACCTGTGGTGGGACGACCAGCTGGCCGCCGGCATCGCCAGGGCCGGGGCCGAGGGCCGCATCCACTGCTTCCAGCTCGCCGACTGGACCACCCCGCTGCCCGAAGGGGTGCTCAACGGGCGGGGCCAACTGGGCGACGGCGCCGTCGACTTCCGCTGGTTCGACCGGGCCGTCCGCGCGGCCGGGTACACCGGACCCGTCGAGGTCGAGCTGTTCAACGAGGGGCTGTGGGCCCGCGAGGGGATCGGCGTGCTGGCCGAGACGGTCGCCCGCTACCGCGCCCACACCCGCTGACCGGTCCGGGCCGGGACGGGACCGCCGAGCGGGCTCCCTCCCCCGGCCGGACCGCAGCCGTCGCCGGCCCGGCGAAGCGCCGCTACGGTGGACCGCAGGGCACGGAACGTCACGGGCCCCTTGGATGACCGGGCCGGGAGGTGCGTTTCGTGGCTTCCCTCCGACGCGGTGGGCAGAACAGCCTCTTCGTGCTTCTGCTGCTGGCCGTCGTCCTGATCAGCCTGTACCAGAACTGGGCGGGGCAGCCGCAGGCCACCGTCCGCTACACCAGCCTCTCGCTGCTGCCGCCGCTGGTGGCCAGCGCGCTGCTGCCGCTGCGGCCGACGGCCGTGCTGGGCGCCGTCTCGATCGCCTCCGTCGTCGCCAACTACGGCTTCCTCCTCCCCGTGCAGCGCACCGGCGCCCGGATGGTGGTGATCGTCTCCATCGTGCTGGCGGTGATCGTCAGCCTGCTGAGCTGCTGGGCGCGGGCCAACCGGGAGGCGAAGCTGCGCCGGGTGATGATCGCCCGCGACCGGCTGACGCTGCTGAGCGTGGCGACCACCCACATCGGCAACACGCTGGAGGTCGACACCACGGCGCGGGAGCTGGCCGAGGCGGCGGTGCCCCGGTTCGCCGACCTGGCCACCGTCGACCTGGCCGACCCGGTGCTGCGCGGCGAGGAGCCGGTCGCCGACTGGTCCGGCGGGCGGCCCCCGTACGCGCTGCGCCGGGTGGCGCAGCAGTCGGTTCTGGACGGCGCGCCCGAGGCGGTGCTGGAGCTGGGCGACGCCCCGCACTGCCCGCCGGATTCGGTGCCGGCGAACGTCCTGGCCAACGGCGAGCCTCTCCGCGCCGCCGCCATCGAGAGCGCGGCCGAACTCGCGACCTGGCTCTGCGTTCCCCCCGAGCGGGCCGGGGAGCCCTGGCGACGACACGGCGTCCACTCAGGCATCGCCGTTCCGCTGCGCGCCCGGGGCATCACCCTGGGCGTCGCCGTTTTCCTGCGGCACCGCACCGAGGCGCCGTTCGACGAGGACGACCTGCTGATGGCCCAGGAGATCGCGGCCAGGGCGGCGGTCTGCGTGGACAACGCGCGCAGCTTCACCCGGGAGCACCGCACCTCGCTGGCGCTCCAGCGCAGCCTGCTGCCCCGCCGGCTGCCGCGGCTGGCCGCGGTCGACGTGGCCACCCGCTATCTGCCGGCCGACTCGGCGATGGGCGTCGGGGGCGACTGGTTCGACGTCATCCCGCTCTCCGGGGCCCGGGTCGCGCTGGTGGTGGGCGACGTGGTGGGGCACGGGGTCTACGCCTCCGCCACCATGGGCCGGCTCCGCTCCACCGTCCGCACGCTGGCCGACATCGACCTGCCGCCGGACGAGTTGCTCACCCACCTGGACGACGTGGTGATCCGGCTGCGGTTCGAGACCGAGCCGGACGAGAGCGAACGCGAGGCCCCCTCGGGCGAGTTCGGCGCGACCTGTCTGTACGCGGTCTACGACCCGGTGTCGCGGCACTGCACCATGGCGCGGGCCGGGCATCCGGCGCCGGCGCTGGTGCGGCCCAGCGGCGAGGCCGAGTTCGTCGACCTGCCGGCCGGGCCGCCGCTGGGGCTCGGCGGGCTGCCGTTCGAGTCCACCGAGCTGGACCTGCCCGAGGAGAGCCTCCTCGCCCTCTACACCAACGGCCTGGTGGAGTCCCGTGGCCGGCAGGACCCAAACCGCAGCTACAACGACCTGCGCCAGGTCCTCGCCCAGCCGGCCGCCTCGCTCGAACAGCTCTGTGACAGCGTGCTGAAGACCGTGCTGGCCGAACAGCCGACGGACGACGTGGCCCTGCTGGTCGCCCGCACCCACAAGCTGGACGCCTCGCACGTCGCGACCTGGGAGATTCCCGACGACCCGACCGCCGTCGCCAGCGCCCGCGACCTTGCGACCAGCCAACTGGCCGGCTGGGGCATGGCGGACGCCGCGTTCACGGCCGAGCTGGTGGTGAGCGAACTGGTCACCAACGCGATCCGGCACGCCGACGGGCCCATCCAGCTGCGGCTGATCAGGGAACGCGGGCTGATCTGCGAGGTCTCCGACTCCACCAGCACCTCGCCGCACCTGCGTCGGGCGCGGGCCTTCGACGAGAGCGGCCGTGGGCTGTTCATCGTCGCCCGCCTCACCGAACGCTGGGGCACCAGGCACCGGCCGGGGGGCAAGACGATCTGGGCGGAACTCGCGCCCTGATCCGGCCCCGACGGCCGTACGCTGGGCGGGTGAACGAGGACACGGAAGTCGACGGGGCCGCGCCGGCGTTGGCCAGCGGTCCGCTGGGGATGCGGCTGGTGGCGTTCGACGAGGGTCCCGATGACGCCGTCTTCACCACAGCGCCCGTGCGGTACGCGCTGGTCGCGGCCTGGCGCGGGGCGCGGCTGCTGCTGGTGCGCGTCCGGGACCGGGACTGCTGGGAGCTGCCGGGCGGCGGCATCGACCCGGGCGAGAGCCCGCGCGAGGCGGCGGTCAGGGAGCTGTGGGAGGAGACGGGGCAGCGCCTCGCGCCGGAGCGGCTGCGCTTCGCGGGCTTCGCCCGCACGCTGCTGGCGGGCCGGGGCGAGCTGCGCGGCGCGGTCTACGCGGCGCGCGTCGAGGAGCCGGTCGGCTTCAGCCCCACCGAGGAGATCGCCGAGCTGTGTTGGTGGGAGCCGGGGGACGAGCCGCCGCCGGGCGGCGCGCTCCAGACGGTCGACACGTATCTGGCCGGGCTGGCCCGGCCATGAGCAACCGACCCGGCGGCTTCGCCCATGTCACCCGCGCGGACGGCACCGTGCTGATCACCCACCACGGCCGCCCGGCCGCGACGCTGCGCGGCGGGCGCGCCGCGCGCTTCCTGAACGAGGTCGAGACGGGCGACGCCCAACTGGTGATGGCCCGTTGGACCGGCAACTACAAGCACGGCAACGAGCGGGCGGCCCGCAGGCGCGGCAGGGGGTGAGCGGGGGGTGCGGGCCTCGGGGCCCGCACCCACCCGGCCGGCGCGGGGCGCAGGGCTACCCCACCGGGGCCGCCGGTTCGGCGGCATACGCTCGCCACAGCTCCGCGTAACGGCCCTCCGCCGCGAGGAGTTCCGCGTGGGTGCCGTCCTCCACCACGCGTCCCTGGTCGAGCACCACCACCCGGTCCGCCCGCGCCGCCGTCGTGAGCCGGTGCGCCACCACCAGGGTGGTGCGGCGGCCGGCCAGCCGGTCGGTCGCCTCGTTGACCAGCGCCTCGGTGGCCAGGTCCAGCGCCGCCGTGGCCTCGTCGAGGAGCAGGATGTCGGGGTTCACCAGCTCCGCCCTGGCCAGGGCGATCAACTGCCGTTGCCCGGCCGAGAGGTTGCGGCCGCGCTCGGCGACCCGGTGGCGGTAGCCGCCGGGCAGCGCCGCGATCATGCGGTGGGCGCCGACCGCCCTGGCCGCCGCCTCGACCTCCGCGTCGGTGGCCTCCGGCCGCCCGTACGCGATCGCCTCGCGGATCGTGCCCGCGAACAGGTACGGCTCCTGCGGGACGACGCCCAGCCGGTGCCGGTAGCTCGTCAGGTCGAGGTCGCGGAGGTCGACGCCGCCCAGCCGGACCGCGCCGCCGGTCGGGTCGTAGTACCGCGCGACGAGCTTCACCAGCGTGGACTTCCCGGCGCCCGTCTCGCCGACGAAGGCCACGGTCTGCCCGGCGGGGATGGTCAGGTCGACGCCGGTCAGGGCGTCCTCGTCGGCGCCGGCGTAGGCGAACCTGACGCGTTCGAAGGACAGTTCGCGCGCCGCCGACGCCACCGGCAGCGGCCGCTTCGCCGGCGGCGTCGTCGGCCGCTCGGCCAGCAGTTCCCGGACGCGGCCGAGGGAGACCACCGCCTGCTGGTAGCCGTCGAAGACCTGCGACAGCTGCTGCACGGGCGCGAAGAACAGCTCGATGTAGAGGAGGTACGCCACCAGCGCGCCCGCCGTCAGCGTGCCGTCGCCGACCCGGCCGGCGCCCACCACCAGCACCCCGGCGGTGGCCAGCGAGGCCAGCAGCTGAACGAACGGGAAGTACACGGAGATCAGCCACTGCCCGCGCACCCGCGCCCGCCGGTAGCCGTCCGAGCGGGCCGCGAACCGCTCGCGGCCGTCCCGTTCCCTGCGGAACGCCTGGACCACCCGCAGCCCGGCGACCGACTCCTGGAGGTCGGCGTTGACGCCGGCGATCCGTTCCCTGGCCACCTCGTAGGCGCGGGTGCTCAGTCGGCGGAAGAAGACGGTGCCGACGACGAGCGGCACCAGGGTCGCCAGCACCACCAGCGCCAACTGCGCGTCGAGCACCACCAGGACAACCAGGATGCCCAGGAACGTCAGCACCGCGACCAGCGCCTGGACCAGCCCGGTCTGGAGGAACGTCGTCAGCGCGTCCACGTCCGTGGTCATCCGCGTCATGACGCGGCCGGCCAACTCCCGCTCGTAGAAGTCGAGTCCGAGGCGTTGCAGATGGGCGAAGATCTTCACCCGCAGCGTGTAGAGCGCGCGCTCCCCCACGCGCCCCACGGCGCGCGTCGCCCCGTACTGCGCCCCCCACTGCACCAGCACCACCCCGAGCGCCAGCAGCGTCGCCGCCCACACCGCGCCCAGCGCCGTCTCCCGCACGCCCTCGTCGATGCCGTACCGGATCAGCACCGGCAGCAGCAGCGAGGCCAGCGCGTCGACCACCACCAGCGCCAGCGCGCCGGCCAGCGGCAGGCCGAGCCCGGACAGCAACCGCCGCAGGCCGTAGGTGTGTTCGGCGCCGGCGGCCCGTTCCTCGTCGATGCCGGGCCGGTCGTCGGCCGGCGGCAGGGCGGCCGGGTCGGGGGCGGCCCCGCCCAGCCGCTCCGGGTCGGCCAGCAGCCGCCGGTACAGCTCGCAGCGGCCGGTGAGCTGCTCGTGGGTGCCGATGTCGACCAGCCGCCCGCCGTCCAACACCGCGATCCGGTCGGCCAGGCGCAGCGTCGAGGCGCGGTGCGCGATCAGCAGCGTGGTCCGGCCGCGCATCACCGAGCGCAGCGCCTCGTGGATCTCGTGCTCCACGCGGGCGTCCACGGCCGAGGTGGCGTCGTCGAGGATCAGCAGCCTGGGGTCGGTGAGGATCGCGCGGGCCAGCGCCAGGCGCTGCCGCTGACCGCCGGAGAGCGTCATGCCCTGCTCGCCGATCACCGTGTCGTAGCCCTCGGGCAGCTCCTCGACGAACGCGTCGGCCCGCGCCGCCCTGGCCGCCGCCCTGATCTGCTCGTCGGTGGCCTCGGGGTGGCCGAGGGCCAGGTTGTTCCTGATGGTGTCGGAGAAGAGGAAGCTGTCCTCCGGCACCAGCCCGATCGCGGCCCGCAGCGAGTCGAACGTCAGCTCGCGGACGTCCCGGCCGCCTATCCGCACGGTCCCCGCGTCGGGGTCGTAGAAGCGCGGCAGCAGCAGCGAGACCGTCGACTTCCCGCTGCCCGAGGGGCCGACCACCGCCAGCGTCTCGCCCTCGCCGACCCGCAGCGACACGTCGCGCAGCACCGGCTCGTCCTCGGCGTAGCCGAAGGTGACCCGCTCGAACTCCACGGTGGCCGGCGCGTCCGCCGGCAGCGCGGCGGCGTCGGGCGCCTCCCGGATCGTCGGCTCGGTGTCGATCAGCTCCAGGACCCGCTCCACGCCGGCCCTCGCCTGCTGGCCCACGGTGAGGATCACCGTCAACATCCGGACCGGGCCGACCAGTTGCGCGAGATAGGTGGAGAACGCGACAAAGGTGCCCAGCGTGATCTCGCCCCGGGTGGCCATCCAGCCGCCCAGCGCCAGCATCCCGACCTGCCCCAGCGAGGGCACCGCCTGGAGCGCCGGCGTGTAGCGGGCGGACAGCCGCACGCCGCGCATCCGGGCCGCGAAGAGCCGCTCGCTGACCCGGCGCAGCCTGGTCATCTCCTGGGTCTCCTGCCCGAAGCCCTTGACCACGCGGACCCCGCCGACCGCGCCGTCCACCACCCCGGCGACGGCGGCGGCCTGCGCCTGGGCGTACCAGGTCGCGGGGAACAGCCGCACCCGGCTGCGGAGCGCGATCACCCACAGCGCCGGGGCGACCGCCAGCGCCACCAGGGTCAGCAGCGGCGAGAGGGTCAGCATCACGACCAGGGAGACGACGAAGAGCATCACGTTGCCGATGGTCATCGGCATCATGAAGAGCAGGCCCTGGATCAGCTGGAGGTCGCTGGTGGCCCGGCCGACGACCTGCCCGGTGCTCAGCCCGTCCTGCCGCCGGCCGTCCAGCCGGGTCAGGGTGTCGAACATCCCCGTGCGCAGGTCGTGTTGGACGTCGATGCCGAGCCGGCCGCCGTAGTAGCGGCGCACGAAGGTCAACGCGTAGACCACGGCGGCGGCGGCCAGCAGCAGCCCCACCCACAGCCCGAGGCCGCCCTCCTCGCCGATCACCACGTCGTCGATGATCACCTTGACGATCAGCGGCATGAGGGCCATCACGCCCATCCCGACCAGGGACGAGCCGACGGAGAGCAGCAGGTTGCGGCGGTACCGCCAGCAGTAGCCCACCAGTCGCCGTATCCAGCCGGCCTCTCGCTCAGCCACCGTGGCGCCTCCCGTGCCCAAACCGCTCGCCCCCCTTGACCAACGACCTTCGACCGACAGGTGCCAACACCGCCGACCGGCCGTTTCATCCCGCCGCAACAATATGAACGTGTCACTCGCGGGTCGCTGGCGCACTCGGGAGCGCGCGGGCCGCCGCCGGCGGGAACGCGTTTGCCCCGGGCCCGCCGGGCGTCCTAGGGTCGCCTCCCATGGGAGCCATCACGCTGATCAACGGATGCCGCGCCGGCGCGCGGACGTCCGTTGCGGCCACCATGACCCGACGTCCTCGCATCCGGCGCCCGGCCCTGGCCTGACAGGTCACGCCCGGCGCCCGAGCCCGTCTCGCGCTCCCCCGCGTTCCCCCTCCTCCGGCCCAGGGCCGTCCGTGTCCCCACCGACCCGGACAGGCCGCCGGCTCCCTGTCGCGTTCCTTCGCGGATCTTCGCGGATCTTCGCGGATCTTCGCGTTCCCGGCCTGTCCTCGCGCCTTTCGAGGACCCACATGGCCAGCCACCACCACCGTCACCACCGCGAACCGTCCCGTCGCTCCGGTCGCTCCGCCCGTAGGAGCGACAACCGCCGCGCCCTGTCGCAGAACTTCCTGCGCGACGCCGGCGTGCTGCGCCGCATCGTGCGCGCGGCCGAACTCCCGCCGTCCGCCCTGGTGTGGGAGCCGGGCGCCGGCGAGGGCCGGCTCACCAGGGCGCTGGCCAGGGCCAGCCGCGAGGTGGTCGCCCACGAGCTGGACCCCGCGCTGGCGGCGGCCCTGCCCGGGCGGCTGGCCACCGAGGGCAACGTCCGGGTGGTGCGCGGCGACTTCCTGCGCGCCCGCCCGCCGGCCCGCCCGTTCGTCGTGGTCGGCAACATCCCCTACTCCCGCACCACCGACATCGTCCGCTGGTGCCTGGCGGCCCGCGCGTTGACCTCGGCGACGCTGGTCACCCAGCGCGAGTTCGCCCGGCGGCGCACGGGCGACTTCGGGACCTGGCCGCTGCTGACCGTCCAGTCCTGGCCGGAGTTCGACTGGCGGCTGGGGCCGCGCATCGACCGGCACCACTTCGACCCGGTGCCGCGCACCGACTCGGCCGTGCTGCGGCTGGTGCGCCGGCCGGCGCCGCTGCTGCCGCCGGGCGAGCTGGCCGGCTACCGGGCGCTGGTCGCCGAGGGGTTCACCGGCGTCGGCGGCTCGCTGGCCGCGACCCTGCGCCGGGGCCGACCCACGCGCCGGGTGCGCGCCGCGCTGGCCG